>CAJLLX010000048.1 GCA_905207535.1 uncultured Muribaculaceae bacterium
AATACGCATTAACTCAAACAATTAACGTGGGCGCATCATCCGCCTATACCTATTACGAAATAAGCGATATGAACAAAACTCACCGGGAGCTTTGGCAGGATTGCCTGCGCATCATTGCCGACAACATCTCTCCCGAGCAATACAAAGCATGGTTCGAGCCCATCACGTGTGTAGGCTTTGAGAACGACTGGGTGACCCTTTCGGTGCCCTCGGCCTTCTTCAAAGAGCACATCGAGGGGACCTACCTCAATCTGCTCGGCATGACACTCCGCCGCGTCTTCGGCGCCGGGGTGAAGCTCCGCTATGAGTATTTTCAGATCAGCAATCAGCCCGACACCACCATCCGTGAGGCCGGTCTGACAGCCTCGTCGCCTGTGAAGCCCCGGCCGCAGGGGGGCATGTTTCGCACGGCTCCCGTGGCCACCTTCGATTCGCAGCTCAATCCCCGCTACACCTTTGAGAACTATTGCGGCTCAGCCTGCAACAAGATAGCCCGCGCCATCGGCGAGGCGATAGCCAACGATCCCAAGTGCAAGACCTTCAACCCCCTCTTCGTCTACGGACCGAGCGGCGTGGGCAAGACCCACCTCATCCAGGCCATCGGCATCAAGATCCGCGAGCACAATCCGTTGGCACGCATCCTCTATGTGAGCGCCCGACTGTTCGAGAGCCAGTTTACCGTAGCGTCGCATGGCGGCAAGATCAACGAGTTTATCAACTTCTATCAGAGCATCGACACTCTGATCATCGACGATATCCAGGATCTGATCAACAAGCCCGGCACCCAGAGCGCCTTCTTCCATATCTTCAACCACCTGCACATGAATCAGCGGCAGATCATACTGTCGTCGGACTGCTGCCCGACTGACCTCAAAGGGATGCCCGAGCGACTGCTGACCAGATTCAAGTGGGGTATGACTGTGGAGCTGGAGCGCCCCGATCTGCAGCTGCGACGCGAAGTGCTTCGCATGAAAGCCCTGCAGGACGGTCTGTCGATCCCCGACGAAGTGCTCGACTTCATCGCCGAGAATGTCACCGACAGTGTGCGCGAGCTGGAGGGGATAGTGGTGTCGCTGCTGGCCCATGCCACAGTGACCAACCGTGAGATTACCGTAGATCTCGCCCGCATGGTGATGTCGCGCGTGGTGAAGATGCATCGGCGTGTGCTCAACTTCGAGATGATAGCGCAGAGCGTGGCCGCCCACTACGGCCTCGACCCCGACGACATCTTCAGCAAGTCGCGCAAGCGCGAGATCTCCGACGCCCGTCAGATGATCATGTACATGGCCAAGAAGCATGCCCACATGCCCTTCAAGGCTATCGGCACCCGGCTGTCGCGCAATCACTCCACCGTGATTCATGCTTGCAAGAACATCGAGGAGCGCCTCCCCTTCGAGAAGCAGCTGCAGGAGGATGTGGCAGCGATAGAGAAGTCGTTCGTCGAGGAGTAAGCCTCCCGGCGAGTTGGCACTTTGAGGTATAGGGGTTGGCACTTTTGGATATTAATGTCGCTTAAAAGCGCACAACTCCCCTCCGACAGCCCGTAAGATGTATGCCCGCATTTGTGCGGGCATTTGTTTTTTTGTATCTTTGTAACGTATTTTATCTATCTGAACAAGCAATGCACTCTTCAGGAGCGACATATATATATAGAATCATTACCGCCCTCATGCTGATGCTGCTTGCAGCCGCGCCGTGTGTCACGCTGCAGGCCAAGCAGTTTACGGTCACGCTCGATGCCGGCCACGGAGGGAAGGACTACGGCGCCCTGGGCAAAGACACCAACGAAAAGACGGTGACTCTGGCGGTGGTGCGCCGTCTGGGCGACCTTATCGAGAAAAATATCGAGGATGTGAAGGTGGTGTACACCCGCAAGACCGACTGCTTTGTGGAGCTGTCGGAGCGTGCATCCATAGCCAACAAGGCCGGGAGTGACCTCTTCATTTCCGTGCATATCAACTCTGTGGACAAGCGCAACCGCAACCGCACCCACATCCAGGGCTGTCAGGTCTATACCCTCGGATTGCACAAGACCGCAGAAAACCTGGCGGTAGCCAAGCGAGAGAACGCCGTGATGGAGCTGGAGGCCGACCACACCGAGAAGTATGCCGGCTTCGATGCCAATTCGCTTGAGAGCGACATCATTTTTGAGCTGTCGCAGAACAAGCGCATGGAGCAGAGCATAGAGTTCGCAGACGCCGTGCACACACAGCTGGTCGACATGGCCGGACGCGAGCCCAAGGGGGTGCGTCAGGCCGGTTTCTGGGTGCTGTGGGCCACCTCGATGCCCTCGGTGCTGGTGGAGCTCGACTTCATCTGCAATCCCGACTCCGAGAAGTATCTCGCCTCCGACGAGGGGCAGGAAGAGATGGTGACAGCCATCTACAATGCCTTCTGCGCTTATTACAATACGTATGCACCCCAGATCACCGGCAAACAGCTCGTGGCCGCCAAGGCCATAGAGCTCCCCGGCAGGGATCGCCGCCACGATGCCGACTCCGCTCCGCGGCTCCGCGTACAGGTAGAAGAGGCTCCACGTGACACTCCCGTAGCCGAGACTCCTGCCAAAGGTGCCCCGACGGCCAAGGGCGGTATACCGATGATCGACAGCTCCGACGATACCCCGCGCTATTACGTGCAGATACTTGCCAGCAGCGATCCGGTAAAGAGCACATCGCCCGAACTAAAGCACCTCGAAGGTGTGGAGTATTACCGCGACGGAGGGATGTACAAATATGCCGTCGGAGTGGCCGAAAGTGAGGCCGATGCCAAAAAGCTGCTGAAAAAAGTGAAAAAATCGTTTCCCGGGTGTTTCATAGTTAAGATGCTGCGAGGCAAACGGGTGGATTTCATACTCCCGTAGGCCCTTGGCGGCCCGTAGTCGCCGCGCTGACGGGAAAAGAGAGAAGAAAATAATTGATAGAACATAGAAACTGAACAGAAGAGAGATGAAGTCGTTGAAAAAAGAGTTGATAATTGGCCTTTGCGTGCTCATAGCACTTTTAGTGCTCTTTTTCGGCATCAACTTCCTGAAAGGAGTGAATATTTTTAAAGCTGCCAACTACTATTATGCCACATATACCAATGCTGCGGGCCTGCAGCAGTCGGCACCGGTGACCCTCGACGGATTTAAGGTGGGACAGGTGAGGGAGATCAACTACGATTACACCAATCCGGGGCATGTGAAGGTAGAGCTGAGTGTCGACCGCGAGCTCCGCATCCCCAAGGGGTCGGAAGCCGTCATCGAGCAGGACCTTCTGGGCACTGCCACAGTGGTGCTGCATCTTTCGGATGCCAAGGAGTATGAGGAGGTGGGCGCCACGCTCTTAAGCCACACCCAGAAGGGTATGCTTGACAATGTGACATCGACTGTGATGCCTCAGCTCGGCTCGACTTTCGCCAAGATCGACTCGCTGCTGGTGAACCTCAACGCTCTGGTGGCAGATCCGGCGCTTGCCAAGTCGGTGGGACGTCTCGACGCCATCACGCTCAATCTCGAGGTCACTCTGCGTCAACTGCGCGCCTCGGCCGGAGCTCTTCCTCCGGTGATCAAGAATGTCGACGGCCTCACCTCCAACCTCAATACGGTCAGCTCCGACCTTGCGGTGGTTTCCGGCAAGCTCAAGGAGGCTCCGGTCGATTCGCTGATGAACAATATCACCTCCATCTCCGCCAACCTCAAGGAGCTTTCGGCTACGCTCAACAATCCCGACTCGTCGCTGGGCCTCATCACCCACGACCGCGAGCTTTACGATAATCTGAACAACTGCGCGGCATCGCTTGATTCGTTGCTGATCGATGTCAAGAAGAACCCCAAGCGCTATATCAGCATCAAGCTGCTTTGATGAGCGTATGCCATCGCTTGTCGCGGGCCGTGGGGCTTAACCCCTTGCCGGCTACAGGCCCTGAAAGAGAGAAAAAATAATTTTACTTACATCATATTGTGATTCTTATATTTAATACCCTATGAATCTGCTATTCAGCGTAGACTATCGCACCAACTGGGGCGAGCAGCTCTATATTACGGGCAATATCCCGCAGCTGGGAGAGGGCGACCCTGCCAAGGCTGTCAGGCTTGAACTCAAGGGCGAACAGTCGTGGCGTCTCGCCATCACGTTGCCGAAAGGGATCAAGGAATTTGAGTATTCCTATATCGTGCGCCACGACAACGGCTCCGAGCGTCACGAATGGGGCAAACCGCACACATTCCGGGCTGCCGACGGCGCCACGGAGTATCGCATCGAGGACCACTGGAAGGATCAGCCGCTCGACAAGCCTTTCTATTCGGTAGTATTCTCCGACTGTGTGTGCAAGCGCCGCAATCCGTCGCTTCCCGCAGTGGGAGGCCCCGGGATGCTGCTGCTGAGCGTTGATGCGCCTATGGTGGGCAGCGACGAGGTGGTGGCTGTCACCGGTTCGTGCGACGCCTTAGGCAACTGGACTAAGCCTGTGGTGATGAGCGATGCCAACTATCCCACCTGGACCTGCGCCGTGCCTATGGCCGGGATGCCCCAAAAGGTGGAGTATAAATTTGTCATCCTCAAGACCACTACCAAAGAAATTGTGGCATGGGAGCTGTGCGCCAACCGTCAGCTCGAATTGTCGATCGGGCAGGCAGGGGAGTGCCTCATGGTCAACGGGCTGCGCATAGCCAATCCGCTGCCCAACTGGCGCGGTGCCGGCGTGGCCATCCCGGTGTTCTCGCTCCGCAGCGACGAAGACTTCGGCGTGGGTGAGTTTTATGACCTGAAAAAGATGGTTGACTGGGCCGCGCTCACGGGTCAGAACTTCATACAGGTGCTTCCGATCAACGACACCACCATGACCCACACCTGGACCGACTCATACCCCTACAACGCCAACTCCTGCTTCGCGCTCCATCCGATGTATCTCCATCTCCCCGATGTGGGCAAGCTCTCCGATCAGGCTCGCATGGACTACTACGAGGAGATACGACGCGAGCTCAACTCACTCCCGGAGGTAGACTACGAACGCGTAAACAATACGAAAAACTCCTATACCCGCGAGCTGTTCGCTCAGGTGCATGCCGAGGCTGTGAAATCGGCCGAATTCAAGCAGTTTGTCAAGGACAATGCCGACTGGCTCAAGCCCTACGCCGCATACTGCGTGCTGCGCGACAAATACAACACCTCCGACTTCTCGCAGTGGGGTGAATATGCCACCTACGATGCCGGAAAAATCGCAGACTTCATCAAGGCCCACCGCCGCGAGATCGACTATGTCTGCTGGCTGCAGATGCATCTGGCACGCCAGATGAAGGCCGTGCGCCAGTATGCCCACGCCCACGGAGTGACCCTCAAAGGCGATATACCTATCGGCATCTCCCGCGAGAGCGTCGACGCATGGATCTCGCCGCGCCTCTTCAACCTCGACTGTCAGGCCGGCGCTCCGCCCGATGATTTCTCGGTATTGGGGCAGAACTGGGGCTTCCCCACCTACAACTGGGAGGAGATGAACCTCGACGGCTTCGCCTGGTGGAAGGCTCGCTTCCGCAAGATGGCCGAATATTTCGACATCTACCGCATAGATCATGTGCTCGGATTCTTCCGCATATGGCAGATACCCATCAACCAGCTTCACGGCCTGCTTGGCGTGTTCAATCCAGCGCTTCCCTTCACCCCCGACGAGATGCGCGAGAACTTCGACTTCTGGATCAACCCCGAGCTGCATGCCCGCCCCTACATCATGGAATGGTTCCTTCACGATTTCTTCGGCGAATATACCGACGAGGCACGCCGTCTGTATCTCCGCGCTGTCGGCGACGGCCGCTACGAGCTGCTGCCCGAATTCGATGATCAGGTGAAGATTGCACGCCATTTCGGCAATCTGCCCGACGACGAAAAGAATACCCGCCTGTGCAATGCCCTGCAGGGCCTCGTGGATCAGGTGCTCTTCATCGAAGATCCGAAAGAGAAGGGAAAATACCATCCGCGCATCTCGGCGCAGTATACCTACACCTACCGCGCCCTCAACGACTACGAGCGCTGGTGCTTCGACCGCCTCTACAACGACTTCTTCTATCACCGCCACAACGACTTCTGGTATGGCAAGGCCATGTGGAAGCTGCCTCCCATCATCGATGCCACCTCCATGCTCACCTGTGCCGAGGATCTCGGCATGATCCCCTCGTGCGTGCCTGCCGTGATGCGTGCCCTCGAGATCCTCACCCTCGACATTCAGCGCATGCCCAAAGATCCCTCGCAGGAGTTTGGCAATCCTGCCGGTTATCCCTACTACTCGGTGTGCACCACCTCCACCCACGATATGGGCGGCATACGCCAGTGGTGGGAAGAGAATCCCGAGAAGACGCAGCGCTTCTACAACAACATGATGCATGAACATGGCGAAGCACCGGTCTTTGCAGAGCCCTGGGTTTGCGAGAAGATTCTCGACATGAATCTCCGCGCTCCCTCTATGCTGTGCATTCTCCCGCTTCAGGACTGGCTTTCGATCGATGGCAAACTGCGTCGCTGCAACCCCTATCAGGAGCAGATCAATGTGCCGTCCGAGTCGCGTCACTACTGGCGCTACCGCATGCATCTCACCCTTGAGGAGCTCCTTGCCGAGAATGTCTTCGCCAACCATGTTCGCTCTCTGATCAAGGAGTCCGGTCGCTAATATTGCACCCCGCTTATCGGGTGGCTAATACGCCCGCTTTCAGGCAGAACAACAACGCAACCTCCCCGCCACGGCATTGACCGGTGGCGGGGAGGTTGCGGTATCTTAAAGCGTGATGCTTGTCCTGTTCAAATGGGAAGGACGATGCCTTCGGAGGAGAGCCTGTCAGCGGGGGAGAACGTGGATCTTGAGGGCGTTGAAGGCGCGCTCGGCTTTGGCACGGGCGGCGGCTACGGTCTCGTCGGTGGCGAGGATCACTGCCATGCGGCGATGGCCTTTCACCTCGGGTTTGCCGAAGATGCGGATCTGCACGCCGGCTTCGCGGAGCACAGATTCGAGATTGTCGAACTCCACTTTGTCGGTGTCGCCTTCCACCACTACGGCGCGCGATGCCGAGCAGCCGAGGAAGCGGATCTCAGGCACCGGAAGGCCGAGCAGCGCACGGGCGTGGAGCGCAAATTCGCTGAGCTCCTGCGAGATCATGGTCACCATGCCGGTGTCGTGGGGACGTGGCGATACTTCGCTGAAGATCACCTTGTCGTCCTTGATGAAGAGCTCTACGCCGAAGATGCCGTATCCGCCGAGCGCATCGGTGATAGCTTTGGCTATCTCCTGGGCCTGCTTGATGGCCTTGCGCGACATAGGCTGCGGCTGCCACGACTGGCGGTAATCGCCGTTGACCTGGATATGGCCGATCGGTTCGCAGAACGAGGTGCCCGACACGGAGCGCACGGTGAGGAGAGTGATCTCGTAGTCGAAATCCACAAATCCCTCCACTATCACGCGACCGGCTCCGGCGCGTCCACCTTCCTGAGCCTCTTTCCATGCCGGCTCAATGTCGGCTTCGCTCTTGATGGTGCTCTGGCCGTGGCCCGACGAGCTCATCACGGGCTTCACCACGCAGGGGATGCCAATCTCTTTCACAGCAGCCACAAAGTCGTCGTAATTGTCGGCGAAGCGATAGGGGGAGGTGGGGAGGCCGAGCTCCTCGGCAGCCAGACGGCGGATCCCCTCGCGATTCATGGTGAGCCATGCGGCGCGGGCTGTGGGGGTGACGTGATACCCCTCCTCTTCGAGCTTGAGCAGTTCGGGAGTGGCTATAGCCTCTACTTCGGGGATGATATGATCGGGGTGCTCCTGCTCGATGACGCTGCGCAGCTGCTCGGCGTCGAGCATATTGAGTGTGTGATGCCTGTGAGCCACTTGCATTGCTGGCGCTGCGTCGTATCTGTCGCATGCTACTACTTCTACGCCAAAGCGCTGAAGCTCAATAGCTACCTCTTTTCCAAGTTCGCCGCTTCCGAGCAACAGTGCTTTACGGCCTACGGGCGTCATAACCGAACCAATTTTTGCCATATATCTTCTTAGAAATTGTTTGTGCAAAGATACAAAGAAATATTAATTTTTACAATCGGCCGTACGGATTAGGGTGCACAAAGTGCTGAAAAATGTGAAATAAGGGGCGGGGCGGCCGATTTTTCGACTCCG
This sequence comes from uncultured Muribaculaceae bacterium, assembly GCA_905207535.1. Taxonomy (GTDB): domain Bacteria; phylum Bacteroidota; class Bacteroidia; order Bacteroidales; family Muribaculaceae; genus UBA7173. Next base: position 8,128 of record CAJLLX010000048.1, read on the forward strand.
GATTGAGGGCAAGTGAAACGAATGTGCTATCTTTGCATGTTAAAACAGTAAAGAGACATCTATTTTATCCGTAAAAAATGACTGAGGAGTTATTCGATAGAGATACACTGCAGCAGCTTGACGAACTCATAGTGACTGCGCGCAACATAGTGATCACCTGTCATCTCTCTCCCGACGGCGACGCCATGGGCTCATCGCTCGGCTTGCGTCGCGCCCTGTGGAGGGCCGGCAAGAAGGCTCGCTTCATCACTCCCGACACCCCGCCGAAATATCTGCAGTTTCTCCCCGGAGCTGAAGATATAGTGGTGTATTCGCGGTCGGAGGCGTTTGCCGACAAGGCGTTTGCCGAAGCCGACCTCCTGTTCTGTCTCGATTATAACGAACCCAAGCGCATCGACCATATGGAGCAGTCAATGATGGCTTCTCCGGCCCGAAAGGTGATGATCGACCATCATCTCCACCCCTCCGACTTCCCCGATGTGCTGATTTCGCATCCCGAACTTAGTTCCACCTCCATCCTGGTGTACCGCCTGCTCTGCGCCCTCGGCATGGGCGACTGCATCGACGAGGCTGCGGCCGAGTGTCTTTACACCGGCATGATGACCGATACGGGCAACTTCTCCTACAACTCCAACGACCCCGCGCTCTACCTCGCCATCGCCGATCTGATGAGCCGCGGCATCGACAAGGATGCCATCTACCGCAAAGTCTACTTCTCCAACTCGCTCAACCGCATGAGGCTCAACGGCTACGCCATCCTCAACAATTTGAGGGTCTTCCCCGAGCATCGTGCAGCCCTGATCACTCTCACCCGCAACGAGCTTAATGAGTTTCACTATCAGAAAGGCGACACCGAGGACCTGGTCAACCGTCCGCTCACCATGGCCGACACTGTCTATTCGGTATTCCTGCGCGAGGAGTCGGACTATGTGAAGGTCTCCACCCGCAGCAAGGGCGATTTCCCGGTAAATATCATGTGCAGTGAGCATTTCAACGGCGGCGGCCATCTCAATGCTGCCGGAGGAGAATACTACGGCACCATGGAGGAGTGTATCGCCGAGCTTGAGAAGGCTATGCCGCTCTTCGACAAGTATCTGCCGAAAGAATAACGGACGCTATTTTTGAAAAATCAGAAAACAATCATAACTTACAATGAGAATAAACCTACTGAAGCATTGCGGCGCGGCATTGGCCATCGCCACGTTAGGAGTCACTGCAATGTCGTGTGACGATGGCAAGAGCTATGCCGAACTGCTCACCGATGAGACTCACGCGGTCAACTCTTTTCTGGCCAACCACCGTGTGCAGCTCGGTATTCCCGAATACGACGAGATAGAGACCGGTGCCGACGCCCCGTTCTACCGCCTCGATGAGGAGGGCAACGTGTACATGCAGGTGCTCTCCAAGGGCAATAAGGATATGATGACCAAGGACGACGACCTGGTCTATTTCCGCTTCACCCGCAACAGTCTTTTCCTCTACGATGCGGCTACAGGCGAATTTCCCGAGGAGGGATGGGGCAACTCCGAGGACCTCACCGTGGGGTCGGCCTCGTTCCGCTACAACAACTATACTCTGACAAGCTCCTCGCAGTGGGGGTCGGGCTTACAGCTGCCGCTCAGCGTTCTCGGTCTGGGTTGCCGCGTGAATCTGGTGATCAAGTCGCAGTATGGTCTGAGCAACGAGATCTCGCAGGTGGTGCCCTTCTACTATTACGATGTGCGCTACTTCCCGCCGGCACAGTCGGGCGAATATACCCCGGAGGAGGACGACAGCCTCGACTGAAAAACAAACGATCCCAATCATTAAACTGCTAAAACTATAATAAAGGTGTCACTTATAAAATCCATTTCCGGTATCCGCGGCACTATAGGCGGACATCCCGGCGAAGGGCTCAGCCCCATAGATGTAGTGAAATTTACGGCTGCTTACGCCACATTCATACGCCGAAACATGACGGCCGAGAGCCGCAATCTTATTGTGGTGGGCCGCGATGCCCGCGTGTCGGGCCCGATGGTACGCTCGCTGGTGTGCGCCACGCTCACTTCGCTCGGTTTTGATGTGGCCGACATTGGCCTGGCCTCTACCCCCACCACAGAGGTGGCTGTCAAAGGGCTGAAGGCCGCCGGAGGCATCATCCTCACTGCCTCCCACAATCCCGCGCAGTGGAATGCGCTCAAACTGCTCAATGCCGACGGCGAGTTTCTCAACGATCCGCAGGGCAAAGAGGTGCTGGCGCTTGCCGATGCCGGAGATTTCGACTTCGTGACCTACGACCGCCTCGGCAATGTGCTCTCTGACCAGACTTGGAACATGCGCCATATCGACATGGTGCTCAATCTCGACCTCGTAGACCGCGAGGCGATTGCCAAGGCCAATTTCACCGTGGCTGTGGATGCTGTCAACTCCGTGGGCGGCATAGTGATACCTCAGCTGCTCCGCGCTCTGGGAGTGAAAAACATCATCGAACTCAACTGCGAGGCTACCGGACGATTCGCCCATACTCCCGAGCCGATTCCTGAAAATCTCCATCAGATTTCCGACCTCCTGGCCGACGGACGCGCCGATGTGGGCTTCGTGGTAGATCCGGATGTCGACCGTCTGGCCATCGTCACTGAAAAGGGCGAGATGTTTGTCGAGGAGTACACCCTCGTGGCCGTGGCCGACTACGTGCTCGGACATACTCCCGGCTCCACAGTGTCGAATCTCAGCAGTTCGCGCGCTCTGGCCGACGTGACCCGTGCCCACGGGTGCACGTATACTGCTTCGGCAGTAGGGGAGGTCAACGTGGTGGCCGAGATGAAGCGCAGCGGTGCCGTGATCGGAGGCGAAGGCAATGGCGGCGTGATCTATCCCGCCGCACACTACGGCCGCGATGCCCTGGTAGGCGTGGCGCTCTTCCTCTCGCTCCTCGCCAATAGCGGCAAGACTGTGAGCGAGCTCAAGAAGAGCTATCCCCCCTATGCCATCGCCAAGAACAAGATACAGCTCACCCCCGAGATCGATGTCGATGCCATCCTGAGCGCTGTGAAGCAGAAATATGCGTCGGAGCGCATCAACGATATCGATGGTGTGAAAATCGACTTCCCCGATTGCTGGGTGCACCTGCGCAAATCCAACACCGAACCGATCATCCGCATCTACGCCGAGGCCGCCACAATGGAGCAGGCCGACCGGCTCGCTGCCGACATCAAGGAGGTGATAGCTTCTCTGGCATGACCATGAGGCTCGGACACGGACTTCTGGCGGCTTTGTGCCTGTGGCTCTCGGTGCTGAGCTTAAGCGGCGCCGGGAGCAGCGCCCTTGTGAGGGTGGCAGTAGCGCATGTGCGCGAAAATCCCTCTCACGCGGCCGAAATGGGCACTCAGGTGCTGATGGGTACGCCGCTCAAGGTGGCTCCTACTGACAATGCCTCGTGGATGAAGGTGGAGACCCCCGACGGCTATCGCGGATATGTGGCTTCCAACTCTCTATGCCTCACCGACTCTGCGCGGATGCTCCGTTGGCGGCATACCCCGCGTGTGGTGGTGTCCTCCACCGATCAGACATGGCTGTGGACCCGCGATATTTGTGATGGCGACAGCCTCAGCGAGGAGCTGCAGCGCGTGTCGGATGTGGTCAACGGGTGTATACTCGAACTTGACTCCTCTGCCGAGGCTTGCGAAGGATACATAGCGGTAAGACTGCCCGACGGGCGCCGTGCCATGGCGGATGAAGACGATGTGGAGCCTTTGGAGCAGTGGGCGGCGCGCCCCTGCAGCATCGACGGCGCCATAGATTTCGCCCGTTCCATGATGGGAAGCACCTATCTCTGGGGAGGCACCTCCTCGAAAGGGGTAGATTGCTCCGGACTGACCAAAGTGGCCTTCCTGTCGCAGGGGATCATCCTCCCGCGCAATGCCTCGCAGCAGGCGCGTGTCGGTGAGCCGCTCCCGCTGGCCGACCGCATGGCCTTTCGCCCCGGCGATCTGCTCTTTTTCGGCAACGCCGCCACCGGGAGGGTCAATCATGTGGGTATAGCGCTTGGCAACGGCCGGTTCATCCACAGTTCGGGCCGTGTGCGCATCTCGTCGTTCATCCCCGGTCAGGCCGGATACGAGGATATCTCGCTCCTCGGTGCGCGCCGCCTCCTTCCCGCCCATCTCAGCCGCATGGCCCTGCTTAATCACCCCTGGTATTTCTAAAGTCACTGCCATCTGCCATCTCCCATCTCTCATCTCCCATATTTCCTCTTTCTCTATCATCTTTTTAGTTATCAGGGCTTTAGCTCTGATCATATCTACAAGCTACAATCTAAAAATGAATCGGCGCACTTTCCTTCGCTCAGCCGCTTTGGCAGCCGTGGCTGCTTCGCTCCCGCAGCGGGCACTGGCCCTCGGCAGCGACACTCCGGCCTTTTTCCCCGACCTTTACAGCGGCAAAGGGCTCAAACTGCATTTCCGCCCCTATGAACTGAAACTGCGCCACTCGTTCAACCTTGCCAAAAGTAGCCGCACCGTCACTCCCGGCGTGCAGGTGCAGATAGATTTCGACGGCGTGCGCGGATACGGCGAGGCATCGATGCCTCCCTACCTCGGTGAGAGCGTCGACTCGGTGATGGCGTTTCTCGGCAAGGTGGACCTTAGTCAGTTCACCGACCCGATGCGCATGGAGGAGATACTCGGCTATGTCGACTCGCTCTCAGAGGGCGATAATGCCGCCAAAGCATCGGTAGATATCGCCCTTCACGACCTCGTGGGACGTATGCTGGGCAAACCATGGCATGTCATCTGGGGATATTCTCCCGATCTGGCTCCCGCTACCTCCTTCACCATCGGCATCGACACCGAAGAGGTGGTGAGGCAAAAAGTCGGCGAAGCTGCGCCCTACAGTGTGCTGAAAGTGAAGATGGGGCTCGACCGCGACACGGAGACTGTGGATGTGATACGCTCCATGACCGACCGTCCCATCTGCGTGGATGTCAATCAGGGGTGGACCTCGAAGGAGCATGCCCTGGAGATGTGCCATTGGCTTGCCGAGCGCGGATGCCTCTTCGTGGAGCAGCCTATGCCGAAGGAGATGATTGACGAGACGGCATGGCTCACCGAGCGCTCGCCGCTGCCTATCATAGCCGACGAGGCCGTGAAACGCCTCAAAGATGTGGCCGCCTGCAAGGGGGTGTACAGCGGCATCAATATCAAACTGATGAAGAGCACCGGCATGCGCGAAGCCCACGAGATGATCACCCTCGCCCGGGCGCTCGGGATGGATGTGATGCTCGGATGCATGACCGAGACCTCGTGTGCCGTAAGCGCCGCGGCTCAGCTCGCTCCCTGTGCCCGCTGGGCCGATCTCGACGGCAATCTGCTCATCACCAACGACCTTTTCAGCGGCATGCGCATAGTCGACGGCAAGGTGACCCTCTCCTCCCTCCCCGGCATCGGCATCACGCCCGTCTGAGCCCTCACCGGTGCAATATCGAGTGCTTTTAAGGCTTTCGACAAGCCTTTACCGCCTGAATCCGGGCCTCGATGCGGCCGGATAGGCTCCACACGCCACGGCTCTTTCATTTAAGACAAAAATCACGGCATATCCTCCCTTACCCGAT
>CAJLLX010000049.1 GCA_905207535.1 uncultured Muribaculaceae bacterium
TTGCAGCCTCCTCGGCAGCCTTGGCGGCAGCGATTTCAGCTTTCTTCTTTGCTACTTCTTCGGCCTTGGCGGCATTCTTAGCCTTCTCAGCCTCCAGGCGCTCCTTGTCAGCGAGCTCCTTCTTGCTGGCCATAGACACCTTCAGGTTGTCTACTGCCTTCTGCTTGTTGGCTTTCCAGGCATCGAAACGACGCTGAGCTTCAGCCTCGTCGAATGCGCCCTTACGTACGCCGCCCTGCAGATGCTTCATCAGCAGTACGCCCTCGTTGGAGAGGATGCTGCGCACGGTGTCGGTAGGCTCTGCACCGACATTAACCCAATACAAAGCGCGCTCGAAGTTAAGAGTGATTGTAGCAGGATTAGTGTTCGGATTATAGGAACCTATCCTCTCAATAAATCTACCATCTCGTGGTGCCCTGCTGTTGGCGATAACAATAGGATAGAACGCATAGTTCTTACGACCATGACGTTGCAGTCTGATTTTTGTTGCCATTCTTTTAAAGAATAAATATTTAAGTGGTTTTGTAATGGTTGCCGCGGGAGCAGGGCCACACGGGCCACTCCCTTTAGCGGCTGCAAAGTTAAGCATTTTTCTCATCCTGTGCAAACCATCCCCCGTTTTTTCTTGCAGATTTTCTGCCTTATACGTAAATTTGCCTTATGAAACCGTTCTTGCAGTCTATCGCCGAGGCGTACGCCGCCAACGAGTCGGCCGAAGCGCTCTCCAAAATGATATTCATTTTCCCTAACAAGCGCTCGGCCACCTTCTTCAATCATTATCTCGCCGGAGTGGCGGCCCGCAAGGGGCCCGACGGCGAGTCGCGTCCACTCATCCATCCCGACACGGTATCCATCGTGCAGTTTGCCGAGATGTTTGCACAGGGGGCGGCTCAGGCCGACCGCCTGGAGATGGTGTTCATGCTCTACGACGTCTACCGCGAGGTGGTGCGCCGCCACAACGGCGAAAGCGATGCCGCCCGTGTAGATTTCAACAAGTTTGTCTTCTGGGCCGATACGCTCATTCAGGATTTCGACGATGTCGACAATGCCCTGGCCGACCCCGCCGAGGTGTTTCGCAATGTCAGCACCCTCAAGGAGATCTCGGCCAACTATCTCACTCAGGAACAGGCCGATGAGATACGCCGCTACTGGCGTGATTTCGACCTGCAGCCCGACGAGATGCGTTTCTGGAATCATCTCACCGATGCCGGCCAGGCGGAGGCGCCCGGGGGGAAGGACCACACCAGCGTCTCGGCCGGATTTCTGCGCCTGTGGCAGGTGATGGGCGAGGTTTACACCTCTTTCCGCGCTATGCTGCGCAAAAAGGGGCTCTATACCTCGGGCATGAACTTCCGCGACGCCGCTGCGGCCCTCGCCAAGGTGTCGGCCGGGGATATACCATACAGCCGATACATCTTCGTAGGTTTCAATAATCTCTCCGTGGCCGAAAGCACCATTTTCAAGCGCCTTTCGGCCCTCACCGACCCTGAGACGGGCCTCCCGATGGCCGATTTCTACTGGGACACCGCTTCGCAGGCCTTCGCCTACCGCGATATCCCCGGCATAGAGCGTGTGCGCCGCTACGCCGAAACTTTCCCCTCGCTCTACCGGTGCATAGAGCCGCTCACCGAGTTTCCCAAGATCTACCTCGTGGGAGTGCCCTCACGCATAGGCCAGTGCAAGGCCATAGGCCATGCTCTGGGGCGCCTTTTCCCGCCCGAAGAGGAGCACGAGGGCCTGGCCGATCCGGCCATGCTGCGCCGCACGGCTCTGGTGCTCCCCGACGAGCAGCTGCTCACGCCGCTGGTCAATTCGCTCCCGGCGGCCATCTCCCCCGTGAATCTCACCATGGGCTACAAGCTGCGCAACACCTCCGTGGCATCGCTCATGCGTGCCATAGTGTCGCTGCAGCTCCGCGCCTACCGCTCGCGCAATGCTGCGGCCACATTTTTCATCGACGACGTCACCCGTGTGCTCACCCATCCGCTGGTGCGCGCCGTGAGCACCGACACTGTCGACGCCATGCTCGCCCTCATCCGCAAGGAGCGCCTCTTCAATGTTCCCGAGGCATTTTTCCGCCGCGAGGAGTTCGAGGTCTTCGACCCGATCTTCACCATGGTGGCCGACAAACAGAGCTGCAGCGATGTCTTCACCTATCTCACCGGTCTCCTCGGCTGGCTCGACCGATCGCTCACCACATCCTGGCGCCGCTTCATCCCCGATGAGAAGAAGTCAGAGGCTTCTGAGGGCGATGACGACGCTACAGACGCCGATGCCGGCGACTCCGCCGTGCGGCTCACCCCCTTCTGCTCCTCCGACCGCTCTGTGGCGCTCCAGCAGGCCTTCGTGAGGCGCTACGCCAATGCAGTGGCCCGTCTGCAGCATCTGCGCGACCTTTATCTGCAGGGCGCCGACGGACAGGCACGGGTATATCTGGAGGATGCCACGGTGTTCAATCTCGTGGAGCGCATCATCTCGGGCGAAATGCTCAATTTCGAGGGGGTGCCGCTCGAGGGACTGCAGGTGATGGGTATCCTCGAGGCGCGTGCGCTCGACTTCGACACGCTGCTCATCCCGTCGATGAACGAACGCATATTCCCGCGCTCCAAGTTCTCCCCATCGTTCATCCCCGAGCTGCTGCGCCGCTCCTACCGCCTCAGCACAGCCGAGGATCAGGAGGGAGCATTCATCTACTTCTTCTACCGCATGATCTCGAGGGCGCGCCAGGTGCATCTGCTCTACGATGCACGCACTTCGGGCTCGCAGGCCAGCGAGCCCTCGCGCTTCATCCAGCAGCTACTCCGCATTTTCCGGCCTAAAGATATCTCCTCTATCGTCCTCCCCTACCGCCTGGCATCGTTCGACCGCCCGATGATATCTGTGTCGAAGACTCCGGCGACCATGGAGATCCTCCGCCGCTATTTCTCCGAGGAAGATCCTCTCTACCTCTCGGCTTCGTCGATCGAGAAACTTCTCGGATGCCCGGTATCGTTCTATCTCGAGAAGATCGCGGGCTACAAGGAGTCGAAAGATCTGGTCGACTGGATGGACGAAGGCACCTACGGCGAGGTGGTGCACCGCGTGTTCGAGACGCTGTACAACGAGCTGCTCGCCCACACCGTCGGCGGCGAAGGGGTGGTGATCACCGCTCAGCTCATCGAGGCGATGATCAAGGACACACCGCTGCTGGAGCGCCACATACGCCGGGCCATCAACGAGCTTTATCTCAAACTCGACCCCGACCGCCTCGATGCGCCCCTCACGGGCGACTGCCTCATCCTGGGCAAGATCATCATCATCCTGGTGCAGTCGTCGCTCCGGCGCGAGCTCGATTTCACCCCCTTCATCTACCGCGCCGGCGAATGGTCGCGCAAGATGCGTCTCACCATCAAAGACGGCGAGGGGGAGAGCCGCACCTTCAACCTCAATCTCAAGATCGACCGCATCGACCGTCTCGCCGACCCTCACGACTATCCCCGCCTCCGCGTGGTCGACTACAAGACCGGCGGCGACTCCACCTCGGCCACCACGGTATGCAGCATTTTCGGCGATTACAAGACCAAAGCGTTCCTGCAGCTGATGATCTACTGCCAGGCCTACGCCCAGGAGGAGCATTACCACGGCCCCATACAGCCGCTGATCTATCCCGTGCGCCGCTCGCCGGTAGAGCCCTATGCACCGCTGAAATGGAGCGAACCGGCCGACGGCGAGGCCGTGGAGCGCGCCGACCTCAAGGCTCCCAAGGGCAATGAGAAAAAATGGCGCGTGCTCGACTACCGCGACTACCGCGAGGAATTCAACTCGCGCCTCATCGAGACGCTCGACGACCTGCTCGACCCCGATGTGCCCTTCGCGGCGCCTGCCGACAACGATGCCTGCAAATATTGCGACTTCCTCGACATCTGCCGCCGCGAGATACCCTTCTGACGCCATGGCCGGACTTTACATCCACATCCCCTTCTGCCGCCACAAGTGCGCCTACTGCGACTTCTTCTCGGCCCCGGTGCGCGGCGACGTCGTGGAGCAGTATCTCGATGCGCTCCTCGCCGAGTGGCGTCTGCGCCGCCATGAATTGGGTTCCGACCCTATCACCACACTCTACATCGGCGGTGGCACCCCCTCGATGGTGCCGCTCAATGCGATGCGCCGCTTTATGGAGGCTCTCGGCAGGGAGATACCCCTCGGCACCCTCTCGGAGGCCACCATCGAGGCAAATCCCGAGGATATCACCGCCGAAAGCATCGCCGCCTACCGCGCCATGGGGTTCAACCGCATCAGCGTGGGGATCCAGTCGTTCGACTCCGGGCAGCTCGACGCCGTAGACCGGCGCCACACCCCTCAGGCATCGCGCGATGCCCTCCGGGCGCTTACCCTCAGCGGCATCAACTACAGCGCCGACCTCATCTACGGCCTTCCGGGCCAATCGACGGCGCAATGGCAGGAAAATCTCGCCGAACTGCTCTCCTACCGCCCTCCCCATTTCTCATCCTACCTCCTCTCCTACGAGCCCGGCACACGCCTCTACGCCCGGCTGATGAAAGGGGAGGTGGAGGAAGCCTCCGACACCCTCGCTCAGCAGATGTATGCCATCCTTTGCGAGGCTGCCGACAGCAACGGTTATCATCACTACGAAATCTCCAATCTTGCCCTCCCCGGCCGCGAAGCCATCCACAATTCCTCCTACTGGCGCTACACCCCCTACCTCGGGCTCGGCACCGGCGCACACAGCTTCGACGGCACCCTGCGCCGCTTCAATCCAACCAACATTAAGCAATACATCGCCACCCTTGCGGGCGGCCGCCCCTTCTTTCAGGTCGACAACGAGACCGCCGTCAACCGTTTCAACGATTACATCATCACCTCGCTCCGCACCACCGCCGGTTTCAGCACCCGTTTTGCCGCCGAGCGCTTCGGCGCTGAGGCCGTCAAGGCCTTCATGCGCAATGCCGCACCTCTCCTCGCCTCGGGCCGCCTCCTCCCCGCCTCCGAAACCCTTCCCGGTACCACAAACGCACCTGAAAGCGCCTCAACCGCCCCGGAAAGCGCCTCCGACACCCGTCTTTCCATCCCCCTCCCCCTTTGGCTCACCTCCGATGCCATCCTCCGCGATCTCATCCTCGATTCCCCAAACTAATCCATAAAATCGGTCTTTCGGGCGTAATATCCAGACCGGCGGCTTCGACAAGCTGCTGGCCTTTCTTGTGGCAGCACTGCAGGCCCGGAGGGCCTTCCTTTTGTTACCCCCGGGCACCGCCCGGGGACAGCCTGATACACAATAGATTAGCCCGGGACGGGCTAACTATGTCCGTCCTTCACGTCATATCTTCCTCATGCCATACAAGATGATTGACAATCAGCGCTGCTAATCATGTGCGGCGGTAGCACCCTATTTTACGGCGATCTTGCGGATTGCCGCGCCGCATTTCACCACGTATATGCCGGGCATATAGCCGTCGATATTGAAAGTGAACTCCGGCTCTGCCACGTCAAACCTCCTCACAGTGATACCTCCCGCTGCCGTCACCGTGATCTCGCCGAGCGACCCTGCGCCGCTGCTGACTGTCACATTGTGGCCATTCACAGCGATGTCGCACCCCTTAGCGGCACTGATCGCTTCAGCCGAAGCCCGCTCTTTAAGCCGCTCGTTGCAGTAAAGCACCGTCCCGTCCGGCTCCGTCACCTCGTAAAGTTCAGAGGTGTAGAAGGTCGAAAACGGCACAGGGATGCTTGCAACCATTTCAATTTCTCCGAATAAATCGCCGGGGAATACAATGTTTTCATCATCATGGCTATAGACATTCCCAAGATACCCTATCCCTTCGGTTATCATCTGTCTCTCAATTGGTATACTATTGCGCACAGATCCGTCCTTAGCCGTGAACAAATGAGGCACGCCAACATTCGGAAAGCCAATATCCTCCGGATGCAGAAAATCATACAAAAGAAATTCTTCTCCAATTTCCCTGTAAAAATTCCTTCTGGGATAATCAAGGAAAATATTTCTTTGTATACACCATACTTGTTTTTTGTCGATCTCTTCCCTGAGATATGCTATGACGGCATCTTCTCCATATTCGCCTTTACCAAGCCGGCTATATTGTCTAAGAGCATAATACTCCTTCCCATCGATTGTCACAGGCTCATCAATACGCAGCATCATGTCAATAACCGGGCTTTCGACAAATCCTAATTCATCACCGCATTTGTACGCCCACGTTTTCCCCTGCTCCACCAGCGGGTAGTAATCTTTCGCTGTAGCACGTGATTTAGCCGGCGAATTGCCGATATTGGTAGGTTGGAAAGCTATCGGCGAGTTTTCACGATATTTATCGTATTTAAAACACTCTATATTACCGCTAATATTATAGATGCCGGAAACATCAAGACTAACGCTATCCGCCTGTATATAAAGTTTTCCTCCGGGTTGGATATTGAGGTTTTTAATAGTGCAGGTTGTGGGAGTCAATACTCTCAGTTCTCCTCCCGACATTATACGAATGTTGTCAATTTTTACATCGTTTTTCGCATCAACTGTATACGTGGAACCTCCTATCTTCATCTCTCCGGGAGAGGAAATGTCGGATATAGATTCAAAGTTCCCGACGTACGCTTTATTGCAATAGTGATATTTTGCCCGGAATAAAGCATCGCTATCTATAATGAGATTTAAACGAGGTGAAATTGTATTCTTTCCTACGACATAAATGGCATCATTAGATCCGTTAATGCCAACCGGCAGATAGACCGATTTAAAATTACCGATAGAATACTTACTGAAAACACGATTTTTATTGACTGAAATGATATATGCCTCACGTTGAGCCATTTGGTTCAATGCAAGAGCGCTGAAACTGACCTTAATAGGATTGTAAACTAATTCAGTACTTCTCGTTACAGTTGGAGTTATTGTAAGCGGCCTCTGTTTCCAGAATTGGACTGATGGATCTCCAAGCATATTGTGTGATAATGCTTGTCGATGATTTGTAGAAGGGAACAGGTCATCGGAATATTGTTTATGGCCAGCATACCTTGAAAGAGCCTCAGCTACACCGATTTCCAAGACATTATATGTCTCCTTAGAGAGAATATCAAAGAACCATCTTTGATATGAAGCACCACGATCAGTAAACCCTTCTCTTGTATTTCCCAAAAATGCAACTCCACCATAGTTATGCCCCATGGTATAAGATTGGCCAAAATTCCAACTTAATTCGTCATAATCGGGTGTGTAACTGCCATAATTCTGATATTTTGGTGAATCATATGGCATCAGAGTACAAGATCCTGAATAGGAAAAGGATGGATACATGAAGTTAGTAATATTGTCAAGACCATTCCCATCCATTTCTCTATAATATTTCCGCTCGCTGTCAAGGGCATTGATTCCATAACTACCGTTTCCGTTCCAATAAGTGACATTTACTCCGCTGGGATTGGCATGACTGTGAATATCAAAGAAAGAATACTTCTTTGAATTTAACATGCCGATTACTTCTTGAGGTGAGGGACTCAAATAATTTTGTAAACTCAAATCAACGTTTGGATATAGGTTGTTGATAGATGGAAGCAGAGTATCTAAGACATGAAAAACTTTCTTTGTATTGTATTCAGCTAAACTATCACAAACTTCGTTCTCATTATCCGGTTTGAAAAACTGATAACTAAAATGTAAAAAAGCGTTGTTGAGATAGCTATAATCACCACCTCCGGGATTCAGTTCATATATCTCAAGTTTATCAAGATAATTTTCTATGTCTTCTCTTTTGTCGCATAAAAGTCGACCAACAAAAATTTGCGGATTAAAACTAACTTTATCATTAGAAACCTCACCGAACATATCATCCCCGTCTTTATTCCAGTTAGTCTCAAAATTTGCAAAGTACATGTCTGTTGGAATATTGTATAGAGCTAATTCTGTATCGGTCAATATATCTGATGGATTTATATTATAGCCATACCCGTATCTAATAGGCACAATCGGAGGCCGCCCTCCAAGAAGGGCGTATCTTGTGCCGTTCTCATATGCTTTCATTAGATACTGACGCAGAGCGCCCGCATCGTCTGTGAGATTTGAAATGGTGTCACCGGCACTGTAGTATGCGTTCTCTAAAATATCCTCGATGCACACTATTCCGGCGCTGATCCCTCTCATCTCTTTAAGAGCGATTAAACGTTCGAATGATGGTGCGAGGTCGCGGCTCGTAACAATACAATAAGTGTATACAGGCAGTCCATGAGCCTGTCTGATACCTATCGTCTGAATAGGCGAAATTGTTGTACCGGTTGTTGATTTGAGTTTCGGTGTACCGAAATCAGGGTCGGTTACATCTTCCGGATTTGCAACAAGGCTTCGTATTATAGCCAGATCTTGATCTAAAAACTGACGGTCTATTTTCTCCAAGTCTCTGTCTTTATCGGCATTATATGTGATATTAAAACTTATGTTTTTGAGATATGACACACTCTTTCCATTGCTATTTACAGAAAGACGTCGGATGTGCAATGCTACAACATTGTATAAGAAGTGGAAATTGTCGTTTGAAATAATAGTTGTCACGCCGTTGGGATCCTCTTGCGAATAATACTGCGGATTGGCGTAAGTGGTGATGTGGCTCATTTGCTCCGCATCGTAATCTTGAATGGGCACCAATTGATGTTCAAGTGTTTCTGCATCAGAAAACACACAGTTTAGATTTTCCAGACTTACATCTTTAGCACCGGAAGGAACCGCGAGGTAAATTGTCTGATAAAGCAACGACGGGCCACCTGCGATTCCTAAAGCCGTTGTTCCGGGGATTGTAATCCCGACATAGGTCGAGTCACCAATTTCTACGTTTTGAACTTGACAAGAGTTGATGTCAAATGATGCCGAATAGCTTACTGTACCACGCTCTGTGACAGCCATGAGAGTCAGAAAGCAGAGTATGCCGGCAAAAAAGGATGTAAATCTTTTCATGGGCGTATTAGGTTATGGGTGAATGATGCGATAATATAATTAGGAAGTGATTCCTTTTTGAAAATTGGTCAGCGTACAACTAATATTTCGTAAAAATAATATCTGAGATATGCTAATCAAAGGGAAATCCAATAATTAACATTGATTAATATCTATAGAGACGCACGGCTCGTGGTACCATGAAAGTCAACAATGAAAAGGGAAACTAAATCACGATACATTCACACTTTTAAAACCTCGTCAGTCGTGGTGGTAGGGGAGGTGGTGGAGGATGGCTAAGGCGCGGTAGATCTGCTCGGTGAAGAAGAGGCGCACCATCTCGTGGGGGAAGGTCATTTTCGAGAGGGCCATCAGGCCGTCGGCGCGGTCGTAGACGGCCTGCGAGAAGCCGTAGGGGCCTCCGACCACAAAGTAAAGGGTCTTACCCACTGTGTGTTGCAGCCGCTCGATCATCTCGGAGAATCCTCGCGAGGTATACTCGCGTCCGCGCTCGTCGAGGAGCACCACATAGTCGCCCGAATTGATCTGCGCCAGTATCAGCTCCCCTTCGGCGGCTTTCTGCTGGTCGGTGGTGAGTTTGCGCGTATTTTTCACATCGGGGAGGCTCCGCACCTCAAAGGGTATCATGCGTGCCGCCCGCGAGGCATACTCCTCAATCCCTTTCCGGAGGTATTCGGTGGTGGTTTTTCCCACCGTGAGCAGACATATCTTCATCTTTCTTAGCTTTTTACACAAACACAGGCCTCTCCGCGGCCGCTGACGACCCGCGGGGAGACCTGTGTAGAAATTTATTTCATTGTTTCAGTGCCTGAGCATCACACATATCCGCGCACGATGCCGCGCTTGGAGTTGCGGATGAACTCTATGATCTCGTCGCGCTCCTTGGTAGCTGCGATTTCGGCCTCGATGCGGTCTACGGCATCCGACACATTCAGGCGCGACAGATACAGGTAGCGGTAGATCTCCTGAATCTCGCGGATCTGGTCGTTGGAGAAGTTGCGGCGGCGGAGACCTATGGAGTTCACGCCGGTATAGGCGATAGGATCGCGTCCGGCCTTCACATAAGGGGGAATATCCTTGTTGATGCGCGCACCGCCCTGGATCATCACATGAGCGCCAAGATGGCAGAACTGATGTATCAGCGTGCCGCCGCCAATCACAGCGAAATCGTCGATCTGCACCTCACCGGCTACCTGGCAGGCATTTGACATGATCACATTGTCGCCTATCACACAGTCGTGAGCCACATGGCAGTAGGCCATGATGAGGCAGTTGTTGCCCACGCGAGTCATATCCTTCGAAGCCGTGCCGCGGTTCACTGTGGCACACTCGCGGATGGTGGTGTGGTCGCCGATGATGGCCACCGTGTCCTCACCCTTGAACTTCAGGTCCTGGGGTATGCCCGAGATCACTGCGCCGGGGAAAATATTGCAGTACTTGCCTATGCGGGCGCCTTCCATGATGGTGACATTGCTGCCGATATGTGTGCCTTCGCCGATCTCCACATTCTGGTCGATGGTCACGAAGGGCTCGATGACCACGCTCGGATGGATCTTGGCTGCCGGATGAATATATGCAAATGGCTGTTTCATTCTGTCCTGTAGTATATGGGGTGTATCTTACTTGTTTTTCACTATCTGTGCCATGAACTCGCACTCGCACACCACGCGGTCGCCCACGAAGGCCACACCCTTCATCAGGGCGCATCCGCGGCGCAGCGGCGTGAGGAACGAAACATGGAACAGGAGGGTGTCGCCGGGCACCACCTTCTGGCGGAACTTCACATTGTCGATCTTCATGAAGTAGGTGCTGTAGCGCTCCGGATCCTCCACGGTGCCGAGCACCAGCAGGCCGCCGGTCTGCGCCATGGCCTCCACGAGGAGCACACCGGGCATCACCGGCTCCTGGGGGAAGTGACCCTGGAAGAAAGGCTCGTTGACGGTGACATTTTTCACACCTACGATGTAGCTGTCGCTGCGGTCGATGATCTTGTCAACCAGCAGCATCGGGTAGCGGTGGGGCAGATGCTCGCGGATGGCGTTGATATCCATCAGCGGCTCTAACGAGGGATTGTAGACGGGTGCCTGGAGGTCCTGGCGCACGATCTCTTTGCGGATCTGCTTGGCGAAGGTGGTGTTGATCTTATGGCCGGGACGGCATGCGATGATGCGCCCCTTGAGCGGACGGCCGATGAGGGCCACGTCGCCCATCACGTCGAGCAGTTTGTGGCGTGCGGGCTCGTTCTCGAAGTCGAGCGGACGGTTGTTGATATATCCCAGATCGGTCACCTCTTTGTGCTCCACGCCGATGAGGTCGGCGATGTGGTCGAGGGTGGCCTGAGGCACCTTGCGGTCGTAGATCACGATGGCATTGTCGAGGTCACCGCCCTTGATGAGGTTGGCCTGCAGCAGCGGCTCCACCTCGCGCACGAAGACGAAAGTGCGGCTCGAGGCTATCTCTTTGGCGAAGTCGGCCACATTCTCCAGACGTGCGAACTGGTTGGTAAGCACGGGCGAATCGTAGGAGATCATCACATCGATGGAGAACTCGCTGTCGGGCAGCACCGTGAGGTGTGCGCCGGTCTTCTCGTCGCGCACTTCTATCTTGTGCTTCACCACATAGTAGTTTTTGTCGACAGTCTGCTCCAGAAGGCCCACGCGCTCTATCTCCTTGGCGTAGATCACAGCGCTGCCGTCGAGGATAGGCATCTCGGGAGCATTGAGTTTGATAAGGCAGTTGTCCACTCCGGCGGCATAGAGGGCGGCAAGGGCGTGCTCGATGGTGGAGATGCGCACATCGCCGCGCGAGATCACAGTGCCGCGCGCGGTTTCCGTCACATTTTCGGCCAGTGCGTCGATCACCGGCTGGTCGGGCAGGTCGATGCGCTGAAACTTGTAACCGTGATTTTCCGGGGCCGGATAGAATGTTGCTTCAATCTCAAGTCCGGTGTGAAGTCCTTTTCCTTTTACGGTAAATTCGCCGTTGAGAGTCTGCTGCTTCATAAGGGATTATGGGGTATCTTTGGATGAGAGGGAGCCGCTGTGCCGCGGGGGCCGGAGAGAGGCCTGCGCATTTTGGCGGATACCGGGCGGGGTAAGTGCCCGATGGCTGCAGCTCCTTGTGATTATTTGTTATTTCATTTTTCTGTGCTCTCCCCCTTCTCGAGTTCGGCCACGCGCTTCTCCAGCTCGCGGAGCTGAGTGAAAAGATAGGGGAGATTTTTGGTGAGGGCTGTCTGGCGGGCGAAGTTGCCCATGGCCACGGCGGGCGAACCCATCACTCGGCTGTCGTCGGCCACATTGCCGCTCACGCCGCTCTGGGCGCCGATCTGCACACGGTCGCCCACCACGATGTGGCCTTTGAAACCTACCTGACCTCCGATCATGCAGTTGCTGCCCAGGTGGGTCGACCCGGCCAGACCGCTCTGCGCGGCCATCACCGTGTCGTGGCCTATCACCACATTGTGGGCCACTTGAATGAGGTTGTCGAGCTTGGTGCCGCGCTGCACCAAGGTGCGACCCATTGTGGCGCGGTCTACCGTGGTGTTGGCGCCGATCTCCACGTCGTCTTCCAGCTCCACGATGCCTATCTGCGGTATCTTGTTGTAGTGACCGTCGACGGGAGCGAATCCGAAGCCGTCGGCCCCGATTACAGCGCCGGAATGGATGATGCAGCGGTTGCCGATCTTGCAATTATGATAAATGGAGACATTGGGATAGATGATGGCATGCTCCCCTACCGTCACATTCTCGCCGACGAAAGCGTGGGGATAAATCTTGGCACCTTTGCCGATCTTCGCACCCTTGCCGATGTAGGCGAAAGCGCCCACGTAGGCGTCGTCGGGGATCTCCACCCCTTCGCCTATGTGGCAGGGCTGCTCAATACCCTTCACCTCGGGGGTGATCATCTTCTGCACCATCTCGAGCAGCGCCGCCACTGTGGCATACGGATCGGCCACGCGGATCAGCGTGCAGGGCACAGGTTGCTCGGGTTGAAAATCATTGGCCACCAGCACTACCGAAGAGCCGGTGGAATAGATGTAATGGGTATATTTGGGATTGGCCAGGAAGGAAATTGCTCCCGGATGACCCTCTTCTATTTTGGCGAAGGTATTTACTACGGCATTGCCGTCTCCCTCAACAGTGCCACCGGCGATGGCGGCGATCTGAGAAGCTGTAAATTGCATCAGTTTATTATTATACAATTACTTACGGCTATCGTGCACCTGCCCCTCGGGGCTTGTACGCAACAGCGCAAGTAGATGTTCATATCTATCCCGGCGGCATCCGCAGACGCCACTCTCGGTTTTATAGTGCAAAGTAACCAAAAAAAATTGGAAAATCAGGCATTTTCGTCTGTTTTTTTAACTTCCGCCACGGCTCTTTCATTTAAGATTGCCCTCGACTTTCAAAAATAGTGCTATTTTAT
>CAJLLX010000050.1 GCA_905207535.1 uncultured Muribaculaceae bacterium
GGAGCTCCACCAACGTGGCGCGGATGGCGCGGAGGCGCTCCACGGCGCGTGCGCGGCGGCTCACATTGGAATGATTGTGGCGTATCTGCTCCTCGGCGGCCTCGAGGCGCAGCCCCTTCTCCTTGACCAGATAGGCCACCATGCGCAGTTTGTCGATATCGGCCGGGGTGTAAAATCGTATCCCCTTATCGTTGCGCTTTGGCTTGATGATGGTGAACTTATTTTCCCAAAATCGCAACGTCGATGCCGGGAGGCCGATGATCTCGGCCACCTCGCTGATTTTGTAATACTTTTTGTTGAGATCTTCCATGGGCAAGCGGGGATAAGAATCTTGTGGCGCAGTGGCCGGCAAGGGGAAAAGTATATTTGCAAAAGTAGTAAAAATTGAGTAATTTTGCGCCTTGAATCGGGCAAAATCCGCGCCCGGAGTCAAAGATAAAACAAGGAAAATCAACCGCCATCATACAAATGAGCAATAAACCTTTCACTGCCAAAGAGATCCGCGAATCTTTCAAGCAGTTTTTCGCAAGCAAGGGGCACAAGATCGTACCGTCGGCCCCGATGGTAATCAAGGACGATCCCACCCTGATGTTTACCAACGCCGGTATGAATCAGTTTAAGGACATCATACTCGGCAACAAGAGTCCGAAGTGGACCCGTGTCACCGACAGCCAGAAGTGCCTCCGCGTGAGCGGCAAGCACAACGACCTGGAGGAGGTGGGACACGACACCTACCACCACACCATGTTCGAGATGCTCGGCAACTGGTCGTTCGGCGACTACTTCAAGAAAGAAGCCATCGACTGGGCATGGGAATTTCTTGTAGACGTGCTCGGCCTTGACCCCGCGCACCTTTACGCCACCGTCTTCGAGGGATCGCCCTCCGAAGGTCTCGCGCGCGACGACGAGGCTGCCTCCTACTGGGCCGCCCACCTGCCTGCCGACCATATCATCAACGGCAACAAGCACGACAACTTCTGGGAGATGGGCGATACAGGTCCCTGTGGCCCCTGCTCCGAGATACATATCGACCTTCGTCCCGAGGAGGAGCGCAAGGCAGTGCCCGGCGCCTCGCTGGTCAACAAAGACCATCCTCAGGTGATAGAGATCTGGAACCTGGTGTTCATGCAGTTCAACCGCAAGGCCGACCACACCCTGGAGCCTCTGCCCGCCAAGGTGATCGACACCGGCATGGGCTTCGAGCGCCTCTGCATGGCCCTGCAGGGTAAGACATCCAACTACGATACCGATGTGTTCACCCCCATGATCCACCGCATAGCCGAGCTTTCGGGCAAGCGCTATGGCGAGGACCACAAGGTGGATGTGGCCATGCGCGTCATCGCCGACCATATCCGCACCATCGCCTTCTCCATCGCCGACTCGCAGCTCCCCGGCAACGCCAAGGCCGGCTACGTGATCCGCCGCATCCTGCGTCGCGCCGTGCGTTACGCCTACACCTTCCTGGAGCAGAAAGAGGCGTTCATGTACAAGCTTGTGGACACTCTCATCGAGAGCATGGGCGAGGCTTATCCCGAGCTGCCTCAGCAGCGCGAGCTGATAATGCGCGTGACCAAAGAGGAGGAGGATTCGTTCCTCCGCACCCTCGAGAACGGCATCCGCATGCTTGAAGGCGCAATCGCAGCCGCCCGCAAGGAGGGCAAAACCGAGATCGACGGCACCCAGGCCTTCGTGCTCTATGACACCTATGGCTTCCCCCTCGACCTCACCGAACTGATACTCAAGGAGAACGGTATGACCCTCGACCAGAATGGCTTCGACCGCGAGATGGAGGCACAGAAGACCCGCGCCCGCAACGCCGCCGCCGTAGAGGCCACCGACTGGGTGACCGTGCGCGACGGAGAGCAGGAGTTTGTGGGCTACGACCTGGCCGAGACCACCGCTCACATACTGCGCTACCGCAAGGTAAAACAGAAAAACAAGGAATACTACCAGATAATCCTCGACCGCACCCCCTTCTACGCCGAAATGGGCGGTCAGGTAGGCGACACCGGCACACTTACCTCGGCCGACGGTGAGGTGATCGAAATCTTCGACACCAAGCGTGAAAACGGCATCGGGGTGCACCTCACCCACAAGCTCCCCGCCAATGTGGAGGGCGAATTTAAGGCCGCCATCAACAAGGAGGCCCGCCTGGCCACCTCGTGCAACCACACCGCCACCCACCTGCTGCATGAGGCGCTCCGCGAGGTGCTCGGCACGCATGTGGAGCAGAAAGGCTCGTTTGTATCGCCCGAGGTGCTGCGCTTCGACTTCTCCCACTTCCAGAAGGTTACCCCCGAGGAGCTGCGCCGCGTAGAGCATCTGGCCAATCAGAAGGTGCGCGAGGCTTACGCCCGCGACGAGCGCCGCAATGTGCCCATCGACGAGGCCCGCGCCATGGGAGCCATGGCCCTCTTCGGCGAGAAATACGGCGACGAGGTGCGTGTGATCCGCTACGGCGACTCCGTGGAGCTCTGCGGAGGCACCCACGTCGACAACACCGGCAATATAGGTATGATCAAGATCCTGTCGGAGAGCAGCATTGCCGCCGGCATCCGCCGTATCGAGGCTATCACCGGCGCAAATGTGGAGAAAGCCATAGATCAGATGACCGACACCATGCACGAGATCGGCTCGATGCTTCACAACGCTCCCGATCTGCTCGCAGCGCTCAAAAAGGAGATCGAGGAGAACGAGACCCTCCGCCGTCAGGCCGAGGAGCACTTCAAGGAGCGTGTGGCTCAGCTTACCGCCAAGATGCTCGACGAAGCCGTGGAGATCAACGGCGTGAAGGTTGTGACCATGGCCGGCACTTACCTGCCCGACATGGTGAAGAATGTGGCCTTCGGCGTGCGCACCGCTTCGCCGGCCAACACCGCCTTCCTCGGCGCCACAAGCGACATGAGCGGCAAGCCGCTGCTCACGGTGATGTTCACCAACGACCTCGTGGAGGCCGGACACAATGCCTCGAAGCTCGTGCGTGAGGCTGCCCGCTCCATCAAGGGCGGAGGCGGCGGTCAGCCGGGATTCGCTCAGGCCGGCGGCAAGGAGGCCGAAGGTCTCGGCGCTGCCCTCGACGTGATGCGCGCTTCGCTCAAGTGAGCTTCACTGCCGGTCAATCAATTGTTTAAGACGTAAAAACACATCAATACAAGATATGAAGAAAGCTTTGATCACCGGAGTTACCGGTCAGGACGGATCGTTTCTCGCAGAATTTCTGCTGGAGAAGGGATATGACGTGCACGGCACTATCCGCCGCTCGTCGGTCGACTTTCGCGAGCGTATCGCCCACCTCGAGGGACATCCGCGGTTTCATCTCCACTATGCCGACCTCAGCGACTCGATGAGCATGCTGCAGGTGGTGCAGAAGGTGCGCCCCGACGAGATCTACAACCTTGCGGCACAGAGCCATGTGCAGGTGTCGTTCGACTCGCCCGAGTTTACCGCCGACATTGATGCCACCGGTGTGCTCCGTGTGCTTGAAGCAGTGCGCCTGTGCGGCCTGGCTTCCACCTGCCGCATCTATCAGGCCTCTACCTCCGAGCTCTACGGCAAGGTGGAGCAGGTGCCCCAGAACGAGGAGACCCCCTTCCACCCCTACAGCCCCTATGCCGTGGCCAAGCTCTACGGCTACTGGATCGTGAAGGAGTATCGCGAGGCCTACAACATGTTCTGCTGCTCGGGCATCCTTTTCAACCACGAGAGCGAGCGCCGCGGCGAGACCTTCGTCACCCGCAAGATCACCCTTGCCGCCGCCCGTATAGCCCACGGCACTCAGGACAAGCTCTATCTGGGCAACCTCTCGTCGCTGCGCGACTGGGGCTACGCCCGCGACTATGTGGAGTGCATGTGGCTGATACTGCAGAACGATAAGCCCGAGGACTTTGTGATCGCCACCGGCGAGCAGCACTCGGTGCGCGAGTTCGCCACCTTAGCTTTCCACAATGTGGGCATTGAGCTCCGCTGGGAAGGCGAGGGGATCGACGAGAAGGGTATCGACAAGGCCACCGGCCGCGTGCTGGTGGAGGTGTCGCCCGACTTCTACCGTCCCACCGATGTGGTGAACCTCTGGGGCGACCCCACCAAGGCCAAGACAAAGCTCGGATGGGATCCCGCCCGCACTCCCTTCGAGAAACTGGTGAAGATCATGACCGACGCCGATATGGAGAAGGTGGCTGTGGAGCGCGCCGGAGAGATAGTGCGCACCAATCTGGCCGAGTATCTCGAGCGCGGAGTGGTGAAATGATCCGATTCTTAAAAAGTTAAGAAGTTATGATGGAGAAAAATGCTAAAATCTATGTAGCCGGCCATCGCGGCATGGTAGGCTCGGCCATCGTGCGCGAGCTGCAGCGTCAGGGCTACACCAATATAATTACTCGCACCCACCGCGAACTCGACCTCTGCCGTCAGGATCAGGTGGAGCGCTTTTTCGCCGAGGAAAAGCCTGAGTATGTCTTTCTTGCCGCTGCCAAGGTGGGCGGCATCGTGGCCAATGAGTCGGCGCTGGCCGATTTCATGTACGACAACATGATCCTGGAGATGAATGTCATCCACTCCGCCTGGCAGAACGGCTGCAAGAAGCTGGAGTTTCTCGGCTCGTCGTGCATCTACCCGCGCATGGCGCCGCAGCCTATGACCGAGAGCTGCCTTCTCACTTCTTCGCTCGAGAAGACCAACGAGGCATATGCCCTGGCCAAGATTTCGGGCCTGAAATACTGCGAGTATCTCAACCGCCAGTACGGCACCGACTACATCAGCGTGATGCCCACCAATCTCTACGGACCCAACGACAACTACCATCCCACCCACTCGCATGTGGTGCCGGCGCTCATCCGCCGCTTCCATGAGGCCAAGGTGCAGGGACTCGACGAGGTGGTATGCTGGGGCGACGGCAGCCCGCTGCGCGAGTTCCTTTATGTCGACGACCTGGCTAATCTGTGCGTGTTCCTGATGAACAACTATTCGGGCAACGAGACCGTCAACGCCGGCACCGGCAAGGAACTGACAATCCGCGAGCTTACCGAGCTGGTGGCCAAGACTGTAGGCTACACCGGCCGCGTTGTGTGGGATACATCCAAACCCAACGGCACCCCGCGCAAACTGCTCGATGTGAGCAAGAGCCGCGCACTGGGCTGGACCTACAGCACCGAGCTGGAGGAGGGTCTGCGTCTGAGCTACGAAGATTTCCTCAACAACCCTATGCGTGCCGAGCGCTGATATGAACATCGTCTCTCCGTTGGCAAAATATTTCACTTCGATCAAGTCGGGGCGGTGGCTCCGGCTTATGTTGCTGCCGCTCATTGCGGTGGCTCTGGCGGCGTGCGGCTTCGACGAGGAGGAGGAGCTCCCCGGCCCCGGGCCCGAACGCCCCAAACCCCGCGAAACCGTGGGCCGCGCCGTGCTGGTGTATATGGTGGCCAACAATTCGCTCGGCTCGTCGTATCTCGACGACGGTGAGCGCGGATTCGACACCGCCGACCTCCGCGAGATGCAGCTGGCGGCACGCCAGGGTGCACTCGGGAGCAACCGCCTGATTGTCTACCGGCACGCCTACCGCACTGATCCGGTGCTTCTGGAGGTTACGCCCGACTCGCTCCGCGAGATCAAGACGTACGACACCTCGGAGTATTCCGTGCAGGCTTCGCGCATGCGCCGGGTGATAGCCGATTTCAAGGCCGAGGCGCCGGCATGGCACTACGGCCTGGTGCTCTGGAGCCACGGCAGCGGATGGGAGCAGACCGGCATGGCTGAGGAGGAGGTGCGGCGCAGTCCGCTCCGCTCATTCGGGGCCGACGGCTCGCGTCAGATGAATGTCACCACCCTCGCGCGGGTGCTCGAGGGGGAGAAGTTTGACTACATTTATTTCGACTGCTGCCATATGGCCGGGGTGGAGGTGGCTTACGAGCTGCGCCATGCCACGGACAAGATCGTGGGGAGTGTCACCGAGCTACCATTAGACGGGATGCCCTACGACCGCACCCTGCCGTATCTCATGACCGACGGTGCCGACCTGGCGGGAGCCGCTGCGGCCACTTTCGGCTATTACGACTCGCTCACCGGAGCCGCACGCACCTGCACCATGTCGGTGACCGATACATCCAAGCTCGACGCGCTTGCCGAGGCGGTAGGGGAGCTCTACAGCCGACATCCGGCGCTCCCCGACGGGTATCAGCCGCAGAAATTTATTTACAGCAACTGCACATATTTCGACCTCGACCACTATCTCGAAGCCCTCGCGGGGGAGGATGCGGAGCTGCTGCCGCTGCTCTATAAGGTCCGGGAGGCCATCGCCGATGCCGTGCTCTACAATGCTCATACGCCATATATCTGGGAATCGAGTAGTTTTGAGGTCGAAATCAAAAACTGTTGCGGCCTCTCGACGTTTATACTGAGAGATGCGTCGGCGGCTTCCACCAAGGGGTATTCCGACCTGCAGTGGTACCGCGATGTGGCCTCACGGCTCTTCGAATGACCCTTTCCGGGAGATTTAACAACGAAAAAGCCGCCTTTGTCAGGCGGCTGATAATCAATATAATGTAACTTCGGCTCATTCTATCAGATGATACCAAGCTGTTTTATCCTTTTACAATCACTGCTCCCCGGCACCGAAGCGCCGGCAGCTTCGCCCGCGGTAGAGAAGGCCGCCGGCGACCTTGCCGAACTCAAATCGCTCTCGCTGCAGGACCTCATCAACCGTCTGGCCGATTCGGCGGTCAATTTCGCTATCAATCTGGCCATCGCCATTGTGGTGTTCTACCTCGGGCGATTCATCATCCGCAAAATCTACAGTTTTGTCAAGGCGATATTCCTGTCCCGCGGCATCGATGCCTCGCTGAGCACCTTCGTGCTGAGTCTGATCAATATCGTGCTCTATTTCATACTGATAGTGACGGTGATCGGCATCCTGGGCATCGAGACTACCTCATTTTTAGCGCTTTTTGCCTCGGCCGGCGTTGCCATAGGTATGGCGCTGAGCGGTACATTGCAAAATTTTGCCGGAGGTGTGCTAATTCTGCTCCTTAAGCCGTATAAGATAGGTGATTACATCGAGGTGCAGGGCTATGCGGGCACGGTCAAGGAGATTCAGATCTTCTTCACCGTCATCACCACTCCCGACAACAAGTCGATCCTCATCCCCAACGGCGGCCTCTCCACCGGAAGCGTCAACAACTACAGCCGCGAGCCGCTCCGACGCATATCGTGGACTGTATCAATCTCTTACGGCGATGATGTGAACCTCGCCCGCAAGGCTATCCTCGACATGTTTGCCGCCGACAGCCGCGTGCTCCCCGTGCGCAATGAGGGCGCGCCTGAGTTTTCGCAGGTGCATTCCGACGGCACTCAGTCAGGTCCCGAAGCCGCTGCGCAGCCTGAGGAGACCGACGAGCCTCAGACCGAGGGGGAAGCACCGGCCGCTGCACCGGAGCGACGCAGCTGGTGGCGCACTCTTTTCAGCCGCAATCGTCGCAACGGACATGTGGTGTCGCTGCTGCGCGAGCGCCGCGCTCAGCGCAAGGTAGAGGCCCCCAAGCCCGACTACTCGCCTTCAGTCTTTGTCAGCGAACTGGCCGCCTCGAGCGTCGACCTGCAGGTGCGTGCCTGGGTGAAGAGCGCCGACTACTGGCCGGTCTACTTCTATTACAACGAGAAGTTCTACAATGAGTTGCCGCTCCACGGCGTCAGCTTCCCCTTCCCGCAGCTCGACGTGCATCTGCCCGCCACCGAGCAGAAGTGACGCCCCGCTATCCCTCCGCTATTTCCCCGCTCCGCGCCCGTCGCGGAGCTTAATCCCTTATCCCATAGAGCTTTGTTCCAGATACAGAATACATTGGTGAGCCTCGACCTCGCCGAACAGTTTTTTTGCTGCGACCTCTCCAAGTGCCTCGGCGCATGCTGCATAGAGGGCGACGCCGGTGCGCCGGTCACTCCCGACGAGGTGCAGGAGATAGAGCGTGTGCTCCCCACGGTGGAGCCCGACCTGCTGCCGCGAGCCGTGGAGGAGATCAAGGCCAACGGCGTGGCCTACACCGACGAGGAGGGTGACCTTGTCACCACCATCCTCGATGGACGCAACTGCGCCTTCACCTGCTATGCCCCGGGAGGAGTGTGCCTCTGTGCTCTCGAGAAGGCCTACCGCGAAGGGCGCACCGACTGGAAGAAACCGGCCTCATGCTCCCTTTATCCATTGAGACTCAAGGAATTTCCCACCTTCACCGCCGTCAACTACCATCGCTGGAAAATCTGCCGCGACGCCGAGGCCCTGGGCCGCAAACGTGGCATCCGCCTATACCAGTTCCTGCGCGAGCCCCTCATTGAGCGCTTCGGCCAAGCCTGGTACGACGAACTCGTCGCCAACTGCGAGCTCTACCTTCGCGAATACCCCGACGGCCTCTCCCGCTAATCATTCCATTACACCTTTTTTACAGCCGCCAGAGGGCGGAGGAGGCGTCGGAGGGCATGCGCCAGTCGCCGCGGGGCGAGAGGCATACGCTGCCCACTTTCGGGCCGTCGGGCATGCACGAGCGCTTGAACTGCTGATTGAAGAAGCGGCGCATGAAGGTGTCGAGCCATTTCTTGATCGTTTCGGGGCTGTAAGCTCCGTCGAAGGCGTTGAGCGCCAGGCGGTAGATGCGCTCGGGGGTGAAGCCGTAGCGCAGCATGTAGTAGAGGAAGAAGTCGTGGAGCTCGTAGGGGCCCACGAGGTCCTCGGTCTTCTGGGTGATGTTGCCCTCGGCATCGGCGGGGATTAGTTCGGGCGAGATAGGGGTGTCGATGATGTCGCGCAGGGCGTCGGCCACCTCGGGCTTGTCGGTGCGCATGGCAAACCACCTTACCAGATATTTCACCAGGGTCTTGGGCACTGAGGCGTTGACGCCGTACATGCTCATGTGGTCGCCGTTGTAGGTGGCCCACCCCAGCGCCAGCTCCGAGAGGTCGCCGGTGCCGAGCACCATGCCCCCCTCCTGGTTGGCTACATCCATCAGTATCTGCGTGCGCTCGCGCGCCTGCGAATTTTCATATGTCACATCGTGCACCTCGGGGTCGTGGCCTATGTCGTGGAAATGCTGCATCACCGCCGCTCCGATCGGAATCTCGCGCACGGTCACTCCCAATCCCTCCATGAGGGTCACAGCGTTGCTGTGGGTGCGGTCGGTGGTGCCGAAGCCGGGCATGGTGATGCCGATGATCCCCTTGCGGGGTAGCTTGAGGCGGTCGAAGGCTTTCACGGCCACCAGCAGGGCCAGCGTGGAGTCGAGTCCGCCCGAGATTCCAACCACCAGCGTGCGGCAGCCGGTAGCGTCGAGCCTGCGGGCGAGGCCGGCCGACTGGATGTGCACTATCTCTGTGGCGCGGCGGTCGATCTCGTTGTCGTCGGCCGGCACGAAGGGGTGAGGATTGATGAAGCGCTGCAGCGTGTCGTCCGTTCCGGAGGCCGGAGCGGGGGAGAGGTTGGCCGCAATGACGCCGGTATCGAGCGGATTGAGCGCCGAGCAATCGTGGAAGGTGCCCATGTGCAGGCGGTCGCGGCGGATGGCCTCGATGTCGAGGTCGCAGATGGAGTAGTGCGGACCGTTCTTCCAGCGCTCGCTCTCGGCGAGGATGGTGCCGTTTTCAGCTACAATGGCTTTGCCGTCAAACACCAGGTCGGTCGACGATTCGCCGAACCCGGCTGCAGCGTAGACATACCCGCAGAGGCAGCGGGCCGACTGCTGGGCGATGAGCTTCTTCAGATAGTCATATTTGCCGATGAGATCGTCGGAGGCCGAGAGGTTGAGCATCACCTCGGCACCATGCATGGCCAGCGACGACGATGGAGGCACCGGCACCCACAGATCCTCGCAGATCTCCATCCCGATCTTCACCCCGTCTACCTCCACGAGTTGACCCTGACCCACAGGCACATCCCCCAATACGGTGCCCGTGATGCCGGCGCCGCTGTCAAACCAGCGATGCTCGTAAAACTCGTTGTAGTTCGGTATGAATGTCTTAGGCACCGCGCAGAGCACACGCCCGTCGGCTATGGCCACGGCGCAGTTGAGCAGCCTATCGCCGCAGCGCAGCGGAGCGCCGATGACCAGGAGCATCGAGGGAAACTCCCGCGACGCCTCGGCTACCTCGCGCACACCCTTCTCGGCCATCTCCAGCAACCGGGCATTGTGGAAAAGTTCGCCACAGGTGTAGCCGGTGATACACAACTCCGGCATCACAGCCACACGCACACCCCGCGAAGCCAGCGCACGAGCCGACTCCACGATATATGCCACATTGGCCCTCGTATCGGCCACTGCCACAGGTATGGTAGCCGCAGCTACTCTCAGAAATCCATCATTCATATCTTCTATGCTATTCGTTTCTACTTTACCGGGTCTTTGCCCCCTTTCGTTTCGCAAAAGTACAAAAAATCATTGCCCCTCACTGCCTTAAAAGTCCAAAAAAAGACACATCACTAAAAATGGATGGCAAAAATTTTGTCAAGTCGCAAAAAATCACTTACTTTGCACTCTGATTTGTGGCACCTCTGTGAAAGCGGGCGGCAGTGATGCAGCTTCCCGCGATATGAGAAATGAATGGCGGCCAACAAATCATGCTGAATATCAACAACAAGTATCAAGAAAATATAATTAACAGCCATGTCAAAGATTTGTCAGATCACAGGCAAAAAAGCGATTACAGGTAGTAACGTATCGCACTCCAAGCGCCACACCAAGCGCCGCTTCAACGTGAACTTGTTCAACCGCAAGTTCTATTGGGTAGAGCAGGACACATGGGTGCTCCTCACACTCAGCAACGCAGGTCTCCGCACCATCAACAAGATGGGACTCGACGCCGCCCTCAAGCAGGCCGCTGCGAAAGGTTATCTCACTGAAATCAAAACATTAGACTTCTAAGAAAAATGGCAAAGAAAGCAAAAGGCAATCGCGTGCAGGTGATTCTCGAGTGCACCGAACACAAAGCCAGCGGCATGCCCGGCACATCACGTTACATCACCACCAAGAACCGTAAGAACACCACCGAGCGTCTGGAGTTGAAGAAATACAACCCCATCCTCAAGCGTGTCACCGTTCACAAAGAAATCAAATAAAAAACCGCATAATTTTTTTGACTCGATATGGCAAAGAAAACCGTCGCTACCCTTCAGAAGGGTGAAGGCCGCACCTACTCCAAGGTCATCAAGATGGTTAAGTCGCCCAAAACCGGTGCTTACACATTCCAGGAGCAGATGGTTCCCAACGACGCCGTCAAAGAGGTCCTCAAATAAGGCCCTTCCCTGAACAACGACAATCAACAACCCGTCATAAACCCGGCCGGATGCGGCGCCCCCGAGTGAGGGCCTCATCCTGCCGGTTTTTTTATCCCCAACCCCCTTCAGAAAAAGAATCATGACAAAAGAATATCTACCCGTGCTGCTGCTCACAGGCTATCTTGGCAGCGGAAAGACAACTCTTCTGAACTACATCCTGAACAACCGTCAGGGCATACGCTTCGCTGTGATCGTGAACGACATCGGCGAGGTCAATATCGACGAACGTCTGATTCAGAAAGGGGGCGTTGTCGGGCAGGACGGCGACCTCGTGGCACTCTCGAACGGCTGTATCTGCTGTACCCTGTCGACCGACCTCATCAAACAGCTGTCGCAGCTCGCCCAAAGCGGCAAGTTCGACTATATCGTCATCGAGGCCAGCGGAATATGCGAGCCGGCTCCGATAGCGCGCTCTATCGACGCCATCGACGCAATGGCCGGCGACAATCCGGGGTATCGCATTCCGCGTCTCGACAGCATAATCACCGTTGTCGACGCCCTGCGCATGGCCGACGAATTCGGCTGCGGCTCAGCCCTGAAGCGCGACAACCTCGGCGAAGAAGATCTTGAGCGTCTCGTTATCGAGCAGATTGAATTCTGCAACACCATAATCGTCAACAAAATCAGCGAAGTGACCGCTCTTCAGGCCGCTGAGCTGCGCGAAACTATCCATGCGCTCAATCCCGGAGCAAAAATCATCGACGCCGACTACTGCCGCGTCGATCTGGGCGAGCTGATAAACACCGGCAACTACAGCTTTGAGAAAACCGCCACACAGGCAGCCTGGGTGCAGGGCATCGAAGGCGAAGCCGAACATCAGCCACATCAATCACATAACCACGACCACGATCACCACCACGACCACGACCACCACCATCACGAAGGCGAAGGCGAAGCCATCGAATATGGAATCTCGACAATGGTCTATATGCGTCGCGAGCCGTTCAATTTCGAAAAATTCGAAAAGATGCTGTCGACAGAGTGGCCGAAGAATATAATCCGTTCAAAAGGCGTTCTCTATTTCAGCCAGAACCGCGACATGTCACTTCTGTTCGAGACCGCCGGACATCAGATGAAAGTGACCGAGGCCGGACTGTGGTATGCCACAGCTCCCGCCGAAGAACTCGAACAGCTCCGCCGGCTCGACCCGTCGATAAACCGAGACTGGGAAGAACCCTGGGGCGACAGAATGGACAAGATCGTAATTATCGGCCGCAATCTCGACCGCGAGGCAATCACAGCCATGCTCGACGGCTGCCTCGAACGCTGAGACAGACGGCCGCTCAGCCAAGCTCGAAGTGAAGGCTCGGCATACTCCGACGCACATCGTGGCCCGCGCCCCTGATATTCTTCAGCAGTTCCGAAATGTCGAACACCGGCAGCGGATACTTTTCGAGGAAAGTGCCTGAAGTGCAGCGGGCGACCATGCCACGCAAAGCGCCGACGCTGACACTCAGCAGAAGGCCGAGAAGCTTTTGCGGAACATAGACGGCGGTAGGCGTCACCATCATTCCGCTATGAGGCCCCAGATCAAAAGTCACATCGACCGAATAGGTCAGCAGCGGGCGTGCTATCACTCCGCGCAGCGCGCGGTAGCCCACCGTCAGGCTCAGCACTATAAGTCCCTCCCCGCCGCCCGAATCGAAGCTCAGCGAAAGATCGAGCTCGACTGGAGCGCCCTTACAGCGCGCCATCTCCCAGCGGTGGAGACGTGTCATACGCGGGTTTTCCTTGATGGAAACAACGTTGAGGCTTATGTCGGATGTCATATTGTTCACAATTGCATAACACACTCCGCTGCGCTATTGTTGGACTTATCGGCCAAAATCGCTATTTTTGCAGATGATGAGAAAGACCGTTTTCATTGTAGTGGCCGCAGGGAGCGGCAG
>CAJLLX010000051.1 GCA_905207535.1 uncultured Muribaculaceae bacterium
TGAGGTCGAGCTTGAGGCTGTAACCTGCGAAAATCTCGTGGCTGCCCGACGAGGCCTTGGCTATGGCCGAGGTGGCGTACTCGTAGGTGTAGCCGAGATAGAAGTTTTTAAATTCGGCTGCAAGCACCAGATACACAGCGTCTTTCCAGCGATAACCGAGACCGGCGGTGAGAAACTTGTTGTAGCGGCAGCGGGCCGTGAGCTCGCCTGTGGTGAAGGTGAAATCGGTCTTCACCAGCACCGAAGGCATCACTTCAAATAACGTGTTTTTTATCGGAATATTGCTTCCGGCCATAAAATATAAGGTGCGTCCGATGTTGAACTCATAGTTGCGCTCCGAGCCCCCTTCGCCGCTTTCGGCGTTCATCTTCACCGAAGGTGAGGTGAGGTGAGTGCCCGAGATGCCGGCCCAGAACCATTTGTGGGTGTACATCAGGCCAAACCCCACATCGAAGGCGTTGCCGTGGATGTCGCTCTCGGGGATAGCTTCGTCCGACGACTCGTGGTAGTCGTCATCGTCGGGGATGTAGACTTCCGAGCCCTTGAACGACTGGTCGACGAATCCTATCTGGGCGCCGAGAGAGAGCACCCCCTTGAAGAGCTTGAGCTTATAGCCTATCTGGGCGCCGAGATTCATATTCTTGTACAGACCCATGCTCTCCTGCTGCATCACCAGGCCCACTCCGAAACGCTTGCCCAGAAATTTGAAGGGCATGTCGGCCGCCACAAGGAAGGTGCGGGGTGCCTTGGAGATCCCCACCCACTGCATGCGCATGCCGCCGCGGATCTTGAGCAGGTCGGTGGTGCCGATGGCGCCGGCGTTGTAGTAGTTGGGCACCTCGAAATACTGCGCGAACTGCGCGTCGGTCTGTGCCATGGCCTCCACCGTGGCCAGCGCCGGCAGCAGAAGCAGCACAAGCAGGCGCAGCCTCGTCAGGGAGGCTGTCAGGCGGCTGCAGATGCGTATGTGGGCTGATGGATGTGGCACGGTGTGAAGGGTTTATTCAAAGTAAAATGTGAGCACCACCATGCGCGTGGTGGCTTTCTTCACCGAGTTGCTCACCCCAAGGCGCAGCGGGTCGTCGACCAGGTCGGGACGGTCGTGCTGCAGGGCATCGGTGAGGCCGAAGCAGAATTTTAGCTCTGGAATCAGCTTGAAATAAGGGAGATAGATATCGCAGCCGAAACCCACGGAGACGAAAAACTCGGTGGTCTTGGTGCGCAGGAAGTCGGCGCGCTTCTTCATCACATCGAAGGCCGGCATCACACCTCCCACTATGTAAGGGCGGATATTGCGCATGCGCTGCGCCGAAAATTTCAGATCTAAAGGCACCACGATGTAGGCCGACTTGAGGTCCTGACGCTCCACCTCCTCCTCCCCCTCCGGGGCCGAGGTGTTGCGGAAACGGATCAGGCGGTTGCCGAAGTAGATGCCAGGGGTGAGGCGAAGGCTGAAATAGTCGTTCAGCCTGAGATTGAACAGGCCGTTGACGCAGAATCCCGGCGAGAAGTCGGGCTGCTCCATAAACCATGTCTTGCCGTCCTCGGTGGTGAAGCCGTTGTGGTGGAAAGTGTAGTCGAAGGTGTTGAGGCCCACCGAAAAGCCTAAGTGCCAGCGACGCATGTCGCTGTAGGGGCGGTTAAGCACCTTGTCGTTGAGCTTGGCGGCGCACACGCCGGGAGCTGCCGCTGCAAAGGCAAGCAGCAGAAGCAGAAATGTGCGGATATGATGGCTTTTTCGGTAACTCATTGCATAATTAACGGCATCCGGCCCCGATTTATTGCACGCACGCGAGGCGACAGAGGGAGAAATTAACGCTGTTAAATAATCTTAAAGCCCTCCGCACGCCTCTCCCGCGATTGTTAATCAATTAAAAGACTATAATGATACGAGAGATGAAAAACGACCTGCAACACGAGATACTGGCCCGCAAACTGGGCCGAATGGTGGCATGTGCCATCCTCTTTATAGGTGCGCTCACTGTGGCTGTGGGGCTCACGGCATGCGACTATGACGACGATCCCTACGATACCCGCGACGACTGGTATCTGAGCGGAGTGTGGGCCAACGAGATGTATCCCGACGAGAATATGGTGTTTTACGACGACGGCACCGGCTACTGGGAGTCGATGACCACCTACGATTATCTCGACTTCGACTACTATTGCAACGGCGGCAACATCTATTTCACCTTCTACCCCGTAGGCAATCCCTCCTACACGCTCAATGCCTTCATCGACATGCGCAACGGCACCCATATGGCCATCACCTGGCCGCCGTCGTCGATGTTCGGCGCCACCACTATCTATTATTATCGGGTTGATTGACCTCCCCGCAGGCTCTGTCACACCGCGTGCAGTGATCTCCCCGCAGACTCTGTTTTGGTCAGGCCCCGAGCCGGCAAAACAGGTGTGTCCCGTATTTGTCCCGTTTGTAAAATTGAAATCGCCCGTAGGTTGCTGACCTACAGGCGATTACTCTCAAGTGAGTCGGGGTGAGAAGACTCGAACTTCCGACCTCCACGTCCCGAACGTGGCGCGCTGCCAACTGTGCTACACCCCGATGGTGCTTGTCAAAGTGCTCTCGCGCCGGGTGCGCGATGCTTTTTCCCTAACGGCTAATGGCTTCCCTGAGGGAGGCTTAATGCCGTTTTCGCTTTGAAGCGCACAAAGGTAAGAATTATTTTTCAAATACCACCAATCTCAGGCGTATTTTTTGAATCATTTTTTTTGAGCGACCTCACCTTGCGATAGTTCCGCGGCGTTGAGCGCTATCTTCGCCAGGCAACTTTGAGACTTTATTATATGCTGGCAGTCAGACGGTTTCGCTCGCGGAAGCATCCGGCTCCATGCGGCGCAGGCGGGGGAGTGCGTATGCCATAATCAGGGCGGTGGTGATGGTGGCGAAGACGTCGGAGATATAATAGGTGCTCCACACGCCGTCGAGTCCCATGCGTCCGGGAAGCCACAGCAGCAGCGGTATGAAGAAGATCACCTGGCGGGTGAGGCTGAGGAAGATCGAGAGCCCTATCTGGCCGATGCTCTGGAAATAGGTGGTGCTCACTATCTGGAAGCCGACTACGGCAAACACCATCATGCCGGTGCGCAGAGCGTGGGAGGTGTATTCTATCAGAGCGGCGTCGGTGACGAATGCGCGGGCTATGAGATGGGGGCACAGCTGGGCGGCGGCCCATCCGGCGAAGCTTACGGCGGTGGAGGCTACCACGGCTATCTTGTACACGCCGAGCACTCGGTCGGGGCGGTTGTGGCCGAAGTTGTAGCCGGCTATCGGCTGCATACCCTGGCAGATGCCGAGGATGATGGAGACCATCACTGCGGAGAAGGTCACAAAGATGCCGGAGGCGGCGATGGCCTCCACGCCTCCGTATTGCAGCAGCGACCGGTTGATGACTATGTTGATGAGGCATGTGGCCACATTGACTATCGAGGGGGCTGCGCCGATGCCGATGATGCCCCACACCACTTTGCCGCTCAGCCGGTAGATGCCGCGGCGGAAGGTCACGGGCCCGTTGCCGGGGCGGAAGAAGTGGTACATCACGAACACCATGCCGATGGCCATGGCTATGTCGGTGGCGATGGCGGCGCCTTTGATGCCCCAGCGGAAGACGTAGATGAAGATCGGTGCGAGCAAGATGTTGACTCCCGCACCTATAAACATGGTGACCATGGCGCGGATGGGGTAGCCCGAGGCGCGCATGATGTTGTTGAACGAGAAGGTGAGGTTGGTGAGCATCAGTCCGGGCAGGATATACATCATGAAGTCGCGGGCGTAGGGGAGGGTGACGTCGTTGGCGCCGAACCATCGCAGCACGGTGTCCATCCCCAGGGCGAAGGCGCCGATGTAGAGCGCGCCGATGACGAGGGTGAGCACCAGCGAGTTGCCCAGCACTCGGGCTGCGGCGTCGTAGTCGCGGCGCCCGAGGTGGATGCTGACGCGCGCCGAGGCGCCGGCGCCCACGAGCACGCCAAGGGCTGTGGCGATGTTCATCACCGGAAAGGTGATGGCCAGACCGGCGATGGCTTCGGGGCCTATGACCTGGCCTATGAAGATGCGGTCTACTATATTATATAGTTGCATCACTACCATGCCGGTGACGGCGGGGAGGGAATATTTCCACAGCAGCCGTCCCACCGGCATGGTGGAGAGTTCGCGCAGATTTTCTGTATCCTGCATTCCAGTGAAGTGTGTGATGATGATATGATTGGCGGCGATGTCGCCCGGCGTCTGCAAAGATACAAATTTAAAATCGGTTTATCTCCACATCCTTCAGGGCGGATGGGGCGCTACTGCGGCGCCCGGGGGTGGTTTTAAGATTTTTTTTATAAAAAATTTAATCTGCTCATGCTATTTTAAGTAACTTTGTGCCTCGATTATGCGTTTACGCTAATGGGAGAGGTGTGTCCGGCGCCTCCCGGATATGTGTAAATTATTGATCTTTAAAATACTGACAACTAAAAATGGAAAACAACGAAAACAAGCAGCTCGACCGTCTGAGCTACGCTCTCGGACTCAGCATGGGCAACAATTTCCGTGCTTCGGGCATTGACAAAATAGATGTGGCCGACTTTGCCGACGGCGTGGCCGCTGTCTTCTACGGCTCGCAGCCCAAGATGACCTACGACGAGGCTAAGGCCGAAATCCAGGCGTTCTTCACCGAACTGGAGAAAAAGCAGCAGGCCGCTGTGGCCGAGCTGGGCAAGCAGAACAAGGAACTGGGCGAGAAATTTCTCGGCGAGAACGGCAAGCGCCCCGAGGTGCATGTCACCGACTCCGGTCTGCAGTATGAGATACTCAAAGAGGGCGACGGACCGCAGCCCGCTGCCACCGACCAGGTGGAGGTGCACTACACCGGCAAGCTCATCGACGGCACAGTGTTCGACTCGTCGGAGGAGCGCGGCATGCCCGCCACTTTCGGCGTGACACAGGTGATCCCCGGCTGGGTTGAGGCTCTGCAGCTGATGAAGGCCGGCTCGAAATGGCGTCTTTTCATCCCCTCGAACCTGGCTTACGGCCCCAACGGCGCCCCCGGCAGCCCCATCGGCCCCAATGCCACTCTGATTTTCGATGTCGAACTGCTGAAGGTGCTCGGTAAGTGACACTTCGCTTCTCACATAAGCCCGTTCTGGCGGCTGTCTCGGCGCTTTCGGTGCTGGCGATGGCTGCGCAGGGGCAGGATAAATCTGCGCAGGAGGCACCGGTGCCGGTGGCTCCTGCCGATTCATGCGCCGCGGCTTTTGCTACGGTGATGGCCGACTATCTCAAGCCCGAACTCGAGCGCAAATTTGCCGGCGACACGGCGGCTGTGACCGACTTTGTGGCCGGTGTGCGCCATGCTTTTCAGATAAAGCACGACGATGCGCCCTACTATTTCGGTGTGCGCACCGGTTTCGGCCTTATCGACCGCGTGGAGTCTATGCAGCAGATGGGTTTCCCCTTCTCTCCCGAGCAGTTTTGCGATGCTCTGGGCGAGGCTTTGCGGGGGAGCGCCATGGGCTTCGACACACAGAGCGCCGATCTCTATCTGCGCGACGTGGTGGAGCGCATGAATCCGGTAAAAGAGCCTGAGGCGCTCTCGCCCGAGAGTCAGCAGCAGTTTCTCGACGCGCAGCGCGCCCGCGAAGGAGTGCATCAGACCCCCTCGGGCCTTCTCTATGAGGTGATTACCGAGGGAGAGGGCGCCATGCCCACTGATGCCGACAAGGTGCGTGTGATGTACACCGGACGCCTGGCCGACGGCACTGTCTTCGACGAGACCGACCGCCCCGTCGAGTTCCCTCTCAAGGGCCTGGTGCCTGGATTCACCGAAGGGCTTAAACTGATGAAAACCGGCGGCGAATATCGCCTCTTCATCCCTCCGCAACTGGGCTACGGCCAGCGCGGAGCTGCGGGTGTGATACCTCCCGGAGCTGCCCTCGACTTCACCGTGCGCCTTCTCGACGTGATACCCCCGGCAAATACGACAAAACAGTAGAAATAATATTTTTTTTATTCTTGATATGAAAAAGTTTTTTGTAGCATTTGGCGCCGCACTTCTCATGGTCGGCACCTTCAGCTCCTGCAACAAGGGAGCATCCAATGCCAACGTTTCCGCTGAGGACAAAGCTCTCGGCGACTCCGCTGCAACGATTATCGGCCAGTTTGCCGGCGCTCGTTCGGCTTCCGACTATCAGCGTCTCAAAGAGATGCAGCCCGAGATGGCTGAGAAGTTCTCCAAAGAGGCTTTCCTCAAAGGTCTCAAGCAGGTGCTTGACGCCGACACCGCCCAGATGGCTTACTATCAGGGCCTCCAGATGGGCCTCCAGCTGGTAAATCCTATCATCGGCATCAACCAGGAGGCCGGTGTGCCTCTGTCGAAAGACGCTGTTTACGCTGCTTTCAAGAAGGTTTACGAGCAGGACAGCGTTGCTGACATGTCCACCTACTATGAGCAGTATCAGGACATCATGAGAGAACTTTCGCAGCGCGCCGAGCAGCGTCGCGACGAGGCTCTCGCCAACTCTCAGGAGGCTAAAGACAATCTCGCCGCCGGCGAGGCTTATGCCGCCAAGATGGTCAAGGAAGGCTATACCAAGGCTCAGAGCGGTCTGGTTTACAAAATCGAGAACCCCGGCACCGAGCCCAAAGTGGTTCCCTCCGACAAGGTGACCATCGAGTACACCGGCAAACTGATCGACGGCACTGTATTCGACAGCAATGATGGTCACCCCAACACTATGAGCCCCAACCAGTTCATCCCCGGCTTCAAAGAGGCTCTCTGCATGCTTGGCAAAGGCGGCCAGATCACTGCTGTCATCCCCGCTTCGCTGGCTTACGGTGTCAAGGGCGCCGGCCAGCAGATTGGCCCGAACGCCACTCTGGTATTCGACATCAAGGTGCTTGACATCAATCCCGCCAAATAAGCTTTAAGGATTCGATAATCTGAGAAAAATTTTTCGCAGCCGCGGCTCATTTTTGTGATGTGCCGCGGCTGCATCGTGTTTTTCCGAAGCGCGTCGCTGATGTTTTTTGCAAATGTTTTGCGAAAATCGCTGCTTCGTTTGCAGGAAAAGCGGAAACTTGTTATATTTGTAACATCATTGCCGCCGAAGCGGCGGCCCGTAAGAAAAGTTACTTAAGCATATGAGAACCAAATATAAGAGAGTGCTCCTGAAGCTCAGCGGCGAGTCGCTGATGGGCGAGCAACATTATGGCATCGACCCTGTGCGTCTGGGCCAGTACGCCGAGCAGATCAAGGCTGTGGCCTCCGAAGGCACACAGGTGGCCATCGTCATCGGTGGCGGCAACATTTTCCGCGGCATGCAGGGCGCTGCAAAGGGGTTCGACCGTGTGAAGGGCGACCAGATGGGTATGCTCGCCACGGTCATCAACTCGCTGGCGCTCAGCTCGGCCCTCACCTCTATTGGTCAGAAAGCCCGCGTGTTCACGGCCCTGAATATGTATCCCATCGGCGAATACTACAGCAAGTGGCACGCTATCGAGGCGATGGAGCGCGGAGAGGTGGCCATTCTCTCGGGTGGCACCGGCTGCCCATTCTTCACCACCGACACCGGAGCGGCGCTCCGAGGAGTGGAGGTGGAGGCCGATGTGATGCTCAAGGGCACACGCGTCGACGGCATCTATACCGCTGACCCCGAGAAGGATCCTACGGCTACCAAGTTCTCCGAGATCACCTACGATGAGGTCTACACCCGCGGACTCAAGGTGATGGACCTCACCGCCACGGCGCTCTGCAAGGAGAATCATCTCCCCATCATCGTCTTCGATATGGACACTCCCGGCAACCTCGCCAAGGTGCTCGCCGGCGATCCTATCGGCACTCTGGTCTATTGACATTCCCTATTCTTGCCTTATAACTAAACACAATATCATCATGACCGACCCCAAAACATATCTCGACCCCGCGGAAGAGAAGATGGAGATGGCTGTGGCCTATCTCGACGAATCGCTCGCCCACATTCGTGCCGGCAAAGCCAACCCGAAAATCCTCGACAGCATCCGTGTCAACTACTACGGCTCGGCTGCTCCTATCTCCAATGTGGCCAATATCTCGGTGCCCGACGCCCGCACCATCGCCATCACTCCCTGGGAGAAATCCATGTTCAAGGAGATTGAGAAGGCTATCATCAACTCCGAGCTGGGCATCACTCCCGAAAACAATGGCGAGGTGATCCGCATCTCCATTCCCCCTCTCACCGAGGAGCGCCGTAAGACGCTCGTCAAGCAGTCGAAAGCTGAGGCTGAGCAGGCCAAGGTGAGCGTCCGCAATGCACGCCGCGATGCCATCGAGGGGCTCAAGAAGGCCATCAAGCAGGGCATGCCCGAGGATGTGGAGAAGGATGCCGAGACTTCGGCTCAGAAGCTCCACGACCGCTATCTCAAGAAGATTGACGAGATTTTTGCTGCCAAGGAGAAGGAAATTCTCACCGTCTGATCTCAGTTAGCCCGGGAGCACGGTGGCTGACGCCCCGTGCTGCCGCGATGCATTAGCTGATATTTATCTTACAAGGGCGCGCTGAGCCTGCCGGGCTACGCGCGCCCCTTTGCGTTTTTTTGTCATGCAAACTATTCTGTTTCATTCCACCATTTTCGGCCCCATCCATTCGCGCCGTCTCGGCACTTCGCTCGGGGTCAATCTCATGCCGCGCGATGGCAAGGTGTGCTCGTTCGACTGCCTCTACTGCGAGGCGGGCTTCAATGCGCAGGGCCGCGGACATGCCGGGCTCCCCTCGCGCGAGGAGGTGCGCACCCTCCTGCGCGCCAAGCTCTCTGAGATGCACGCGCAGGGGCAGACTCTTGACGTGATCACCTTCTCGGGCAACGGCGAACCGACGCTGCATCCTGATTTCGAGGGGGTTGTGGATGATACCATCGCGCTCCGCGACGAGTTTTTCCCGCAGGCCAAGGTGAGTGTGCTTTCCAATTCCACCATGCTCCACCGTCCGGAGGTGGTGCGTGCGCTTCGCAAGGTCGACAACAATATTCTCAAGCTCGATTCGGCCCTGGATGCCACCATCCGCGCTATCGACCGCCCCAATTCGCCCGAATTTACGGCCGAAAAGGTCATCGGGCAGCTCGGGCAGTTTGCCGGCCAGGCCATCATCCAGACTATGATGCTCCGCGGCAGCTATCAGGGCCAAAATATCGACAACACTGTCGATGCCGAGGTGGAGGCGCTCATCGAAGCGTATAAACGAATCCGCCCGCGCGAGGTGATGCTCTATTCCATCGACCGCCCCACGCCGGCCAATCAGCTCGCCAAGGTGCCCATCGAGGAGCTCCGCGCCATCGGACGGCGCATCGAGGAGGCTACGGGCATCCCGGTACAAGTCAACTGAAGCGAATATGTCCACATTTCTGCATCCCGGCGGTGCTGCGGTCCTCCCCCCGGCGCTCGCCATGGGCGACCTTGTCGCCATTGTGTCTCCGGCCTCGAAAATCGCGCCGGAGTTGATCGACGGCGCTGCCGCTCAGCTCATTAGCGAGGGCTTTCGCGTGAGGGTGATGCCTCATGCTCGAGGCGAGTACGGCTCTTTCAGCGCCGACCGCGAAGGGCGTCTCGCCGACCTCCGCGAGGCTATCCTCGACCCTGAGGTCAGGGCTATCCTCTGCTCGCGCGGCGGCTACGGTGCGGTGCATCTTATTGAGGATCTGGATATTATCGGCGCTGAGCATTTTCGCAAATGGCTCATCGGTTTCAGCGACATCACCGCTCTCCATGCCCTG
Organism: uncultured Muribaculaceae bacterium; assembly: GCA_905207535.1. Taxonomy (GTDB): domain Bacteria; phylum Bacteroidota; class Bacteroidia; order Bacteroidales; family Muribaculaceae; genus UBA7173. The sequence continues at coordinate 9,746 of CAJLLX010000051.1, forward strand.
TGGCATCGCAAAGGGGTGGCGTCGCTCCATGCTGCCATGGCCAAATATATCGGCCGCGGACCTCAATTTGAGTGCTACGGCAAGGAGCTGGCGATGCTCACCACTCCGGCCGATGCGCCCGACGCGGCGCGGGTGTTTGCCTCGTCGCTCCCCGTGCATCCCTTCAACAGGGCAGGGGAGTGCGCCGGACCTGTGCTCGGCGGAAATCTCGCGGTGCTCGGCGGCCTCATCGGCACGCCTTACATGCCTGATCTCTCGGGCGCTATCCTCTTTATCGAGGATATCGCCGAACCGATTTACAAGGTGGAGCGCATCCTCTGGCAGCTTCGGCTCGCGGGGGCTTTCTCCCGGCTGGCCGGACTGATGGTGGGGCAGTTTACCGACTATCGCCCCTCATCAGATCATCCCGACATGGAGACGATGATCGCCCGTTTCGTCGAGCCATACTCGTTCCCGTGTGCTTTCGGACTCCCCTTCGGCCACATCGAGGCCAACGCGCCGCTCCTCCTCGGGGCGCCCGCCCGCCTGGAGGTGGGCCCCTCGTCGGCAGCTCTCTGGCTGGCGCTTGATAGCTGACGGTCAGCTGAGTTCGTACCCGAGTTTCTTCGCAAGCCGTTCCAGCGTATCCCGCGAGTTGAGCAGCTGCGAATAGCATACGCCGTCGCTGCACTGGTTGCCGCGCTGGCGCAATTTTTCGCCATATTTCTCCCAATCTTTGATGGGATGACGGCTGATGCCCGAATCCATGGCGGCTTTTGCCACTGCCGGAGGCACTGTGGTGAGCAGACGCGGATCCATCGGCTTGGGCAGGATATACTCGCGCCCAAATTTCATATCCGAATCATCGTAGGCTTCTTTGACCTTTTCAGGTACAGGCTCATGGGTGAGCTTGGCTATGGCTCTCGCGGCGGCGAGTTTCATCTCCTCGTTGATGGCTGAGGCGCCGCAGTCGAGCGCTCCGCGGAAGATGTAGGGAAATCCCAACACATTGTTTATCTGGTTGGGATGGTCCGAGCGACCGGTGGCGAAAATCAGGTCGGGACGGGTCGTCACCGCTATTTCATAAGCTATCTCCGGGTCGGGATTGGCCAGGGCGAACACTATCGGCTTCTCGGCCATACTCTTCACCATCTCAGGGGTGAGCACATCCTTCACTGAGAGCCCTAAGAAGAGGTCGGCCCCCACCATCGCTTCGGCAAGGGTGTGAAGGTCGCGCTCGGTGGCAAATTCCCGTTTCTGGCTCGTAAGATTCTCTCGGTCAGCGCGAATCACCCCCTTCGAGTCGCACATCACCACATTCTCGCGCTTCACTCCCAGCGCCATATACAGTCGGGTGCACGAGATGGCTGCCGCGCCGGCCCCGTTAACCACTACCTTCATCTCCTCCAGGCGTTTACCCTGTATCTCGGCGGCGTTGAGCAGCGCTGCACCCGAGATGATCGCCGTACCGTGCTGGTCGTCGTGCATCACAGGTATGTCACACTCCGCCTTCAGCCGCTCCTCGATCTCGAAGCACTCCGGAGCCTTGATATCCTCCAGATTTATCCCCCCGAAAGTCGTGGAAATCGCCTTCACCGTCTGGATAAACTTCTGCGGATCCTTCTCATTTACCTCTATGTCAAAGCAGTCGAGGCCCGCAAAAATCTTAAACAGCAACGCTTTACCCTCCATCACCGGCTTCCCGGCCTCTGCGCCTATATCGCCCAGACCCAGCACCGCCGTTCCGTTCGAGATCACTGCCACAAGGTTCCCCTTGTTGGTATATTCCCACACTTTGTTCCCGTCATCCTTGATCTCAAGGCACGGATACGCCACCCCCGGCGAGTAAGCCAGCGCCAGATCCGCCGGTGTATCATACGGTTTGGTCGGAATCACCTCAATCTTCCCCGGGCGCGGCTCGCGATGGTAAGCCAGCGCCATCTTCTTTATCATCTTATCCATATCTTTCGTATCTTTCCAAATATTTTCCAATCTCTCTTCCCCCTTTCCCCTCTTCAGTGATCACGCGAGCTCTCTCCCCCTGTCCAGTGATCACGCGAGCTCGCGTGATTATCCGCCGCTCTCCCTCCTCCCCCTCAGATAAAAAACACCACGCGCCCCATCCTTGTTGTCGGGGCGCGTTGCGTTTTTTTCAGTTTTTCTTATCTTTATCTCCTTCCCCTCTTCCCCGTTTTATTCCTTGATGCCGTAGGCCAGATCGCCGGCATCCCCCAGTCCCGGCACAATATAAGAGTGCGCGTTGATTTCCGGATCCACAGCCCCGATCCACACCGTAGTATTCTCCTCTGGGAAGTGCTCACGGATGTAATCCACAGCCTTGCGGCTCGCAATCACCGAAGCCACATGGATATGCTCCGGCTCCCCCTTGGTGAGCAGAGCCCGATAGCTCAGCTCCATCGATGCACCCGTGGCCAGCATCGGGTCGGCGAGGATAAGCGTCTTGCCGTCAAGCCTTGGCGACGCCAGATACTCGATGCACACGTCGAAATTCTCCTTCTCCTTATATTTGCGGTAAGCCGACACGAAAGCATTCTCCGCATGGTCGAAAAAGTTGAGAAATCCCTGGTGAAACGGCACCCCCGCGCGGAAAATCGTCGCCAGCACCAGCGGCGTAGCCACCACATCGCTCTCCATCGTAGCCAGAGGCGTCTTCGTCGTCACCTTCTTGTAGTCCAGCGTCTTACTTATTTCATACGCCATGATCTCGCCGATGCGCTCCAGATTGCGGCGGAAGCGCAGCATATCCTTCTGCACCTTCTCGTCGCGAAGCTCCGTCATATACTGGCTTATCAGCGAATCTTGCTCTGCAAAATCAATCACTTTCATATCGTCTCCTCTTTTATTTGTTTTTGTTTATATATTTCCTATCTCTTCTCTCCCCCCCTGTTCAGTGATCACGCGAGCTCGCGTGATAATCCGCCGCTGTCTGCCTTCTCCTTT
>CAJLLX010000052.1 GCA_905207535.1 uncultured Muribaculaceae bacterium
ACGGCGCAGGCGGCGGATGGCGCGAGCCTCCGCGGGGCCTGAGAAGCTGAAGGCAAGCACGCCCTCCCCCCTTCCTCCCGAGGCGCGTGTGTAGGCTATGCCCGGTGCGTGGACAAAAAGGCGACCTGAGAAAGCCGATGCCTCCCATAGCGAGGCGCGGACGGCGGGGAACCCTGCAGGAGCCGGATCCTACGACAATGAGGCGCGGGCCGCGATGCCCGCTCAGGAGCCTCGGAGTCGGGAAAAGTCAGTGGAACAGATTTTTTTATAAATCGCTTTAACATCAGCAAAAATGTTACAACCGAAAAAAACAAAATTTCGCAGAGTCCAGAAAGGTCGCGCCAAGGGCAACGCCCAGCGTGGCAATCAGCTCGCTTTCGGTTCGTTCGGCATCAAGACACTTGAGACCAAGTGGATCACCGGACGTCAGATCGAGGCGGCCCGTGTCGCTGTGACCCGTTATATGCAGCGCCAGGGTCAGCTCTGGATCCGCATCTTCCCGGATAAACCCATCACCAAGAAGCCTTTGGATGTACGTATGGGTAAAGGTAAAGGTAACCCCGAGGGTTTTGTGGCCAGTGTGACACCCGGCCGCATGATTATCGAGATCGACGGTGTGCCCTATGATGTAGCCAAGGAGGCTCTTCGCCTGGGTGCCCAGAAGCTCCCGGTGACCACCAAGTTCGTTGTCAGCCGTGATTATGATCCGAGTCAGAACGTGTAATAACAAGCCGCTATGAAGAAAGAAGAAATCAAAGAACTTTCGACAGCCGATCTCAAGGAGCGTCTGGCTCAGATGGAGAAGGAGTATCTTCAGGAGAAGGCGACACATGCAGTGTCTCCTCTGGACAATCCGTCGAAGATCACTCTTGACCGCAAGATGATAGCCCGTGTGAAGACGGAGCTTCGCTCGCGCGAGCTTAATGCGAAATAATCACTAACCCCAACCAACTTTACCATCAGAAAAAAATGGAAGAAAAAAGAAATCTTAGAAAAGAGCGTATCGGGGTTGTGTCGAGCAACAAAGGTGACAAGACCATCACGGTGACCGTGAAGTGGAAGGAGAAACACCCCATCTACGGCAAGTTCGTCAACAAGACGAAGAAATATCATGCGCACGACGAGAAGAACGAGTGCAGCGTAGGCGACACCGTTCGCCTTATGGAGACTCGTCCTCTGTCGAAGACGAAGCGCTGGCGTTTAGTAGAAATCATCGAAAAAGTTAAGTAACCATGATACAGACCGAATCACGTTTAACCGTTGCCGACAACAGCGGGGCAAAAGAGGCGCTGTGCATCCATGTGCTGGGTGGCACGGGTCGCCGTTATGCATCGGTGGGCGACATCATCGTAGTTTCCGTGAAGAGTGTAATACCCTCTTCCGATGTCAAGAAGGGCACTGTATCGAAGGCAGTAGTGGTGCGCACGAAGAAGGAAGTGCGCCGCGCCGACGGGTCGTATATCCGTTTCGACGACAATGCCTGTGTGCTTCTTAACAACGCCGGCGAGCTTCGCGGCACCCGTATCTTCGGTCCGGTGGCTCGTGAACTTCGTGCGACCAACATGAAGATAGTGTCACTGGCACCTGAGGTGCTCTAAGTTTTCACCACCACAATCAGTAAAAAACGTCACAACCCCAATGAGCAAATTAAATATCAAAAAGGGCGATACCGTTTACGTGCTGTCCGGTGAGGACAAGGGCCAGCAGGGCCGTGTCCTGTCGGTGCAGGCTGCGAAGCAGCGTGCGATCGTAGAGGGTATCAATATCGTGTCGAAGAGCACGAAACCGAGTGCGAAGCATCCGCAGGGTGGCATCGTAAAGATGGAGGCACCCATCCACATTTCCAACCTTGCTCTGATCGACCCCAAGAGCGGCAAGCCTACCCGTGTGGGCTACCGTGTGAACGAGAAGGGCGAGAAAGTACGTTACGCTAAAAAATCAGGAGAGGAGATCAAGTAATGAGCAGCACAAATCTGAAAAAACAGTACGACGAGAAGATCGTGCCCGCCCTTACCAAGGAGTTCAACTACACTACTCCTATGCAGGTGCCTCACCTGAAGAAGATCGTGATCAACGAGGGCCTCGGCGAGGCAACCCAGGACAAGAAGATCATCGAGACAGCAATCAACGAGCTTACCGCCATCACCGGCCAGAAGGCAGTGGCCACCCTGTCGAAGAAGGATATCTCCAACTTCAAGGTGCGCAAAAAGATGCCTATCGGTGTGCGTGTGACTCTGCGTCGCGAGAAGATGTATGAATTCCTGGAGCGCCTGATCCGTGTGGCTCTGCCCCGAATCCGCGACTTCAAGGGTATAGAAGGCAAGCTCGACGGCCGCGGCAACTACACGCTGGGCATCACCGAGCAGATCATTTTCCCGGAGATCAACATCGACAGCATCAGCAAGCTGATGGGTATGAACATCACCTTCGTGACATCGGCCAACACCGATGAGGAGGGCTTCGCTCTGCTGAAACAGTTCGGTCTTCCGTTCAAGAACAAGTAAAGAAACCGACGAAAACAACAATTTGTGGCGAAATTCGCCGCAAATTGTTGTTTTTCTGTAAATTTTTTCGCAATTTTGCACGTTGAAAATCAGGGGCATCAGATGGCGAGGGCGCCAAAACGGCTTCGTAAAGTGATTTTCGACCTCTTGCGGGTGTCGCATCAGTGTGACAGTCAGCAAGATATGCAATGTTAAGCCCCGGCCCGCTTCGGTCGTGCAGCTGCTGAAAAGCAGTGCCGGCGGAAGGCGAGCTTTTGTGGCAAAAACATGATTGACCCGAAAAGTAACAGGAATTTACTCTTTATATAGTACAATGGCAAAAGAATCAATGAAAGCCCGCGAGGTGAAGCGCGCCAAGCTGGTGGCAAAATATGCCGCCAAGAAGGCTGCTCTGAAGGCTGCCGGCGAGTATGAGGCTCTGCAGCTGCTGCCGAAGAATGCATCTTCGGTGCGTCTGCACAACCGCTGCTCGATCACCGGTCGTCCGAAGGGGTACATGCGCCAGTTCGGCATCTCGCGTATCCAGTTCCGCGAGATGGCTTCTGCCGGTCTGATCCCCGGTGTGAAGAAGGCCAGCTGGTGATGCCGGTGTCCCGCGAATTCGATTGCGGGACCGCTTCGCCGATGTGCAGGCTTCGCTTGCATGCGACTACCACGACTAAGGCTCCGGGCGGCGGAGCTGAGAGGAGCGAAATCCTCCCTGAGATGACCGCCTGAGCGAGCCGGCTCTGCGACGAAGGCCCCCCGAAAGCCCCTCACCCCGCTAAAGCGCTGCTTTGCGGGCCTCTCCCGAGCGAGGGAGGGCGGTAGGAGGCGAAATGAGGCCTGAGACGACGACTGAAGGGCTGCGTAAGCAGGAGTTCACGCCGCATACACGCTTTTGAGGCTATGGCCCGGGAGAGCGCGGGGATGCGGAGGAGTATCAGACAGGACCTTCGGGTAAGCCCAATTCTGCGGGACCCCCCGGATGGAAACCGTGCCCGGCTCTGAACCCCGGCAACGCCGGCAGCGACCCACCAACCGAGGCTGCCGTGTGACAGTGTTAAATATTGTTGGGAACTTCGGCTCCCACGCTTCTGAGGACTACTGCTGATGCCGGCGACGGCGCCAAAGGGGCAGAAGCGGGCGCGACGAAGAGTGATTCCCAATCAATTTAAAAACTTTTCAACAACAATGACTGATCCAATAGCAGATTATCTGACAAGATTGAGGAACGCCATCAAAGCACAGCATCGTGTTGTGGAGATCCCTGCCTCAAACTTGAAAAAGGAGATCACCAAGATTCTCTTCGAGCAAGGCTACATCCTTAATTACAAGTTTATTGAGGGTGAGAACCCTGCCGGCACCATCAAGGTGGCTCTGAAGTATGACCCCATTGACCGCGTGAATGCCATCAAGGGCTTGGTGCGTGCGTCGCGTCCGGGTCTTCGCCAGTACACTGGCTACAAAAATATGCCCCGAGTGTTGAACGGCTTAGGCATCGCAATCCTGTCTACCTCCAAAGGCGTCATGACCAATAAGAAGGCGTCGGAGCTGAAGATAGGCGGTGAGGTGCTTTGCTACGTATATTAATCTTAATCAGGAGGAATAAAGCATATGTCAAGAATAGGTAAAGCTCCCATTGAGATTCCCGCAGGTGTCGAGGTAAAGGTCGATGCCAACAACGTAGTGACAGTGAAGGGCCCGAAGGGCACTCTCACTCAGGCAGTCAACCCCGAGTTTACAATCAATCAGGATGGCAATCATCTGACAATCAGCCGTCCGAGCGACGACCGCGAGCACCGCGCCCAGCATGGTCTGTACCGCGCACTGGTACACAACATGGTGGTAGGTGTATCGACCGGTTACCGTAAAGAAATGGAATTGGTAGGTGTGGGTTACCGTGCCACAGCCACCGGCCAGGTGCTGGAGCTGTCGCTTGGTTTCTCTCACGCAATATATATCAAGCTTCCCCAGGAAGTGAAGGTAGAGGCCAAGAGCGAGCGCAACAAGAATCCTCTGATCATCCTTGAGAGCGATGACAAGCAGCTTCTGGGCCAGGTATGTGCCAAGATACGCTCACTGCGCAAGCCTGAACCTTACAAGGGCAAGGGTATCAAGTTCGTCGGCGAGGTAATCCGCCGCAAGTCTGGTAAAACGGCAGGTGCCAAATAAAAAGTAAACTATCATGATCTCAAAGCAAGAAAGAAGAAATAAGATCAAGGCACGCATCCGCGGCAAAGTTTCGGGCACCGCATCGCGTCCCCGCATGAGTGTGTTCCGCAGCAACAAGCAGATCTATGTTCAGGTAATAGACGACGCCGAGGGGAAGACCCTTGTATGCGCTTCGTCGAAGGGGATAGAGGAAGGTACCAAGATCGAGATTGCAGCGAAGGTGGGCAAAGCCATCGCCGAGAAGGCTCTTGCAGCCGGTGTGACCGAGGTGGTATTCGACCGTAACGGTTATCTTTTCCACGGACGTGTAAAATCGTTGGCTGACGCAGCTCGCGAAGGCGGACTTAAATTCTGAAAACAATCATGGCAAAAAGAAACAACAGAGTAAAATCCACTAACGATATAGAGTTGAAGGATCGCCTGGTGGCCATCAACCGCGTTACGAAGGTGACGAAGGGTGGCCGCACGTTCACGTTTGCTGCCATCGTGGTAGTAGGTGACGGGAACGGTATCGTAGGCTGGGGTCTTGGAAAGGCCAATGAGGTGACAGCCGCCATCGCCAAGGGCGTGGAGGCCGCTAAGAAGAACCTTATCCGTGTGCCCATCAACAAGGGTACTATCCCCCACGAGCAGGTGGCCAAATTCGGTGGTTCGCGTGTGCTTCTGAAGCCGGCGTCTCACGGTACCGGTGTAAAGGCCGGTGGCGCTATGCGTGCCGTGCTTGAGAGCGTGGGTGTGACCGACGTGCTGGCCAAGAGCAAGGGCTCGTCGAACCCCCACAACCTTGTAAAGGCTACGATCGCCGCTCTCGACGAGATGCGTTCTCCGGCTCAGATTGCCCAGAACCGCGGTATATCGGTAAGCCAGGTGTTCAACGGCTGAAAAGCCACTAAAAAGCAGAATACTGAGACATGGCACAGATAAAGATCAAGCAGATCAAGAGCCGTATCGGCGCACCGGCAGTGCAGAAGCGCACTCTCGATGCCCTGGGGCTGAAGAAGATGAACCACACAGTGGTGAAAGAGGATACACCCTCGGTGCTGGGCATGGTAGCCCGCGTACACCATCTGGTGGAGGTGACCAAAGCCTGAAAGGGCCTGAGTCGCTGACGGGCCCGGCGGGGCGCAATGTCGCGGCGACGGATGTCGCCGGCGCGCGAGAGCCACTCCGGAGGTCCCGGCAATCAAGAGAAAAGTAACAAAATAAGCAATCAGAAAAATCTATCATAATTATGGATTTAAGTAATCTGAAACCTGCGGCAGGCAGCACACATCGTGAAACCCGCATAGGTCGCGGTCCCGGTTCGGGCAAGGGCGGGACATCTACCCGTGGTCACAAGGGTGCTAAATCGCGCTCGGGCTACAGCCGTAAGATTGGTTTCGAGGGTGGTCAGATGCCTCTGCAGCGTCGTCTGCCTAAGTTCGGCTTCAAGAATTTCAACCGTGTAGAGTACAAGGTGGTGAACCTTGAGGTGCTTCAGGCTCTTGCCGAGGCTGAAAAGCTGGAGAAGATCGGTCTGGAGGAGCTCCGCCAGTATGGTCTTGTAGGCAAGAAAGATCTTGTAAAGATCCTGGGCAACGGTGCTCTGTCGGTGAAGCTTGCCGTAGAAGCCAACGCATTTTCCGCAACTGCCGAGAAAGCCATTGTTGAGGCCGGCGGTTCCATCAACAAAGTAAAGTAATTCAATGAAATTCATCCAAACCTTAAAAAACATCTGGACGATCGAGGAGCTTCGTCAGCGCCTGACCATCACGGTACTTCTTGTGCTGGTGTATCGTCTGGGGTGTTACGTGGTGCTTCCGGGCATTAACCCGAACGACCTCGACGCCCTGACGAGTTTCACAAACAAGAGCGGCCTGATGCAGCTTCTGGATATGTTCTCGGGAGGTGCGTTCTCTCAGGCCTCCATCTTCGCACTCGGTATCATGCCCTACATCACGGCATCCATTGTGATCCAGCTGGCCGGCATGGTGCTACCGTCTTTCCAGAAGATGCAGCGCGAGGGCGAGAGCGGGCGTCAGAAGCTCAATCAGTATACGCGCTATCTGACCGTCCTGATACTTTTTGTACAGGGCCCTGCATACCTTTACAACCTGCGTGCTCAGGTGGTAAATGCGGGCGGGACCGTAGAGATGGGTTTCTGGACAGTGGTATACCTGACGGTGATCCTGGCAGCCGGGTCGATGTTTATCATGTGGCTTGGCGAGCGTATCACCGACCGCGGTATCGGCAACGGTATCTCGTTCATCATCCTCGTGGGTATTATCGCACGTCTGCCGGTGGCTCTGTTCTATGAGTTCACTTCGCGTCTGCCGGGCAGCACCGGTAGCGAGGGTGGCCTGATCATGTTCATCGTGGAGATTGTGCTTCTGTTTGCCGTGACCATCGGCGCCGTGCTTCTGGTGCAGGGTACCCGCAAGGTGCCTGTACAGTACGCCAAGCGTATCGTGGGCAACAAGCAGTATGGCGGTGCCCGCCAGTACATCCCTCTGAAGGTGAATGCAGCCGGTGTGATGCCTATCATCTTCGCCCAGGCTATCATGTTTATACCTATCACCCTTGCGGGCTTCAGCTCGGCCGACGGCGGCACAGGTTTCTTCGCCACCTTCTCGGACATCAACGGGTTCTGGTATAATCTGGTATATTTCATCCTAATCGTAGCCTTTACCTACTTCTACACCGCCATCACGGTGCGTCCCACTCAGATGGCCGAGGAGATGAAGCGCAACAACGGGTTCATCCCCGGAGTGAAGCCGGGCAAGAAGACAGCCGAGTATCTCGACTCGATCATGTCGCGCATCACTCTGCCGGGCTCTCTGTTCCTCGGCATCGTGGCCATCCTTCCGGCTTTCGCCCGTCTGTTCGGCATCAGCCAGAACTTCGCCCAGTTCTTCGGCGGCACATCGCTGCTGATTATGGTGGGTGTGGTGCTTGACACGCTGCAGCAGATCGAGAGCCACCTGATGATGCACCACTACGACGGCCTGATGAAAGAGGGCAAGATCAAGGGTCGCACCACTGGTAGCGCTTATTGATGACAGATATTGCATAGATTGAGCAGCTGCCGCCTGAGGGCCGGCGCGGGGAGCTACCTCCCCGGGCGAGGAAAGATGGCGGAAGGTCTGCCGAAAAGATATCCTACCGGAGAGCGTGGGGAGGCATGAAAGGATGTCTCCCCGCCCCTGCGGAGGGTGCAACCGAAAAGATCCGCCGGCCGCGCCGTCCGGCCGCCAGAATGGGGGAGAGATTTCCCGCACGGGCGCTTCCTGAAGGAGGCTGACTGAGGGGCCGGAGCGAGCGGATTGATTCAAACGATAAAGAAACAGATGATTTATCTCAAGACACCGGAAGAAATTGAACTGATGGCCGCCGCGTGCGACCTTACGAGCCGCACTCTTGGCGAGATGGCCAAATGGGTGAAGCCCGGTGTTGCCACCCACAAGATCGACTCGGTGGCGAAGGAGTATATCCTCGACAACGGGGGACGTCCGGCATGTCTGGGCTACGGAGGTTTTCCTGGCGCAGTGTGCATCGAGGTCAACGAGACGGTGGTGCATGGTTTCCCTTCGCAGTACACTCTGCGCGAGGGCGACATAGTGGGGCTTGACATCGTGGCGGAGCTGAACGGCTACAATGGCGATATGTGTTACACTTTCCCTGTGGGGGAGGTTGACGAGAAAGTCATGGGGCTGCTCAGGACCACCAAAGAGAGCCTTGCGAAGGGGATAGACGCATGTCGCGAGGGAAATCGCATAGGCGACATCGCGAATGCCATCCAGACGTATGTGGAGCACCGCGGATACACCGTAGTGCGCGAGATGTGCGGTCACGGCATCGGAAAGCGGATGCATGAGGATCCGGAGGTGCCCAACTACGGGCGCCGCGGCACTGGTCCGCTGATCAAGAACGGGATGTGCATAGCGATAGAGCCGATGATCAACCTCGGGAGCCGCAACATAGTGATAGAGCAGGACGGATGGACGTGCCGCACGCGCGACCGCAAGCCGTCGGCCCACTTTGAGCACACCGTAGGTGTGATAGGCGGCGAGACCCGCGTGCTGACCACTTTCGACTATGTGAAGGAAGTGCTTGGCGATAAATTTATCTGACGACAGACCTCAGCGGCGCCCATGCGGCCTTTCCGGCCGCAGATCCGGGCCCCAAAAAGCCCGACAATGCGACTGAAAAGCCCCGGAAGGCGGACGGACAGCGCAAAAGATGGCAGAAAAGCCGGAAAGGGAGGCACGGAAGGCGGAAGGCGCTGAAGGGCGGTCTCAATTGACACAGTAACTATCAAAGTAAGAACCGAAGAAAGATAATATGGCAAAACAATCGGCAATCGAGCAGGACGGCACCATAGTGGAGGCTCTGAGCAACGCGATGTTTCGCGTGGAGCTGGAGAATGGCCACGAAATCACCGCTCATATCTCGGGCAAGATGCGCATGCATTACATCAAGATATTGCCCGGCGACAGGGTGAGGGTGGAGATGTCGCCCTACGACCTCAGCAAGGGCCGTATCGCATTCCGCTACAAATAATCACCTCATATTAACCCCCAACCTTTTTTCACGACAACCTCATGAAAGTAAGAGCATCAATCAAGAAGCGCACTCCGGAGGACAAGATCGTTCGCCGCAAGGGTCGCCTCTATGTGATCAACAAGAAAAATCCTAAAAACAAACAGCGTCAGGGATAACATCCTCAAAAGTCTGACTGTCAGGCGTTTCTCATCAGGATATTGACAGCCTCTGCCCAGGGGCGGCCAATGGGGCAATGCCGTAGACTTTCAGAAGTGAAGGAAAAATGTTATTTTTGCACTCCAAAACCAAGTGATATAAACCGTATTATATGGCAGTAAGAATCGTGGGAGTTGACCTCCCCCAGAACAAACGAGGCGAAATCGCCTTGACTTATATCTTCGGCATCGGCCGAAGCGCCGCAAAGACCATCCTGGAGAAAGCCGGCGTGGATGTGAACATCAAGGTTCAGGACTGGACCGACGCACAGGCCGCGAAGGTTCGTGAAGTGATCCAGGAGAACTATAAGGTAGAAGGCGACCTGCGCAGCGAGATCCAGCTGAACATCAAGCGCCTGATGGATATAGGCTGCTACCGTGGCATCCGTCACCGTAACGGTCTTCCCGTGCGCGGGCAGAGCACCAAGAACAATGCCCGTACCCGCAAGGGCCGTAAGAAAACCGTGGCCAACAAGAAGAAGGCTACAAAATAATCAGGCATCAGATTTAACAGCAATTACATTAGCATTATGGCAAAAAAGACAGTTGCAGCTAAGAAAAGAAACGTCAAAGTTGACGCCGCAGGCCAGCTTCATGTTCACTCCTCCTTCAACAATATCATTGTATGTTTAGCCAATAGCGAAGGTCAGGTGATCTCGTGGTCGAGCGCCGGCAAGATGGGCTTCCGCGGCTCGAAAAAGAACACCCCCTATGCAGCCCAGATGGCAGCACAGGATTGCGGCAAGGTGGCATACGACCTTGGTCTGCGCAAGGTGAAGGCTTATGTAAAGGGCCCGGGCAACGGACGTGAATCGGCTATCCGCACCGTACACGGCATGGGAATCGAGGTAACAGAGATCATCGATGTTACTCCGCTGCCCCACAACGGATGCCGTCCTCCGAAACGCCGTCGCGTGTAATCCACTCTTTGACGACGAAGACAGAGTCAACATCAACAACGAACCTTCAGAGATTTACTTCGCGCTCGCGATGGAATGCCTCGGAGCCGGCCCGGAGCCGCGCCTGAGGAGATGACGTCGGAGCTAACGCAGGCTTGACCCCAGAGGCGGGTGGCCGCAGACCCGGCAGTGCAATATGAGGTGATAATACATAAGCACTGAGGGGAGGCGCCGAGGCCGCCGAGGATCAGCCGCAGGCAGAGAGATGCCTTAAGGGCCACGGCCCGGGCATATGAAAGCCTGAGAGCCTAAGGGCGCGAAAACGAATCACAATCTTTTTAAACTTAGAAAGAACAATGGCAAGATATACAGGTCCGAAGACCAAAATCGCACGTAAATTCGGGGAACCCATTTTCGGCGAGGATAAAATCCTGAGCCGCCGCAACTTCCCCCCCGGCCAGCACGGTCAGAACCGTCGCCGCAAAACCTCAGAGTACGGCACTCAGCTGCGCGAGAAGCAGAAGGCCAAATACACCTACGGTGTGCTGGAGCGTCAGTTCCGCAACCTCTTCGAGAAGGCATCTTCGATGAAGGGTATCACCGGTGAGATCCTTCTTCAGCTCCTTGAGGGCCGCCTCGACAACGTAGTATACCGTCTGGGCATCGCTCCCACCCGTGCAGCCGCCCGTCAGCTGGTGCTCCACAAGCACATCACAGTGAACGGCAAGGTGGTGAACATCCCCTCGTTCGAGGTAAACGCAGGCGACGTAGTAGGCGTGCGCGAGAAATCTAAGTCTCTCGAAGTAATCGCGGATGCACTTGCAGGTTTCAACCACAGCAAGTATCCGTGGCTCGAGTGGGATGAGAGCACCAAGAGCGGCAAACTGCTGCATGTGCCCACCCGCGAGGATATTCCGGAAAATATCAAGGAGCAGCTGATCGTCGAGTTGTATTCTAAGTAATCATTTCTAAAACAAGATCCATGGCTATTTTAGCATTCCAAAAACCTGACAAGGTTGTGATGTTAGAAGCTAACAACTTCTACGGCAAATTCGAGTTCAAGCCTTTGGAGCCGGGCTATGGTATCACCGTAGGCAACGCCCTGCGTCGAGTTCTGCTGTCGTCTCTTGAAGGATATGCCATCTCGGCAATCAAGATCGACGGTGTGAAACATGAGTTTGATACCATCCCCGGGGTAAAGGAAGATGTCACGAACATCATCCTCAACCTTAAGAAGGTAGATCTGAAGCAGATCGCCGAAGACATTGACTCGGAAAAGGCCACCATCACAGTGTCGGGTCAGGAGGTGTTCAAGGCCGGTGACATAGGTAAAGCTCTGTCGGGCTTTGAGGTACTCAACCCCGACGAGGTGATATGTCATTTGGATCCCAGCGCGGGTTTCACTATCGAAGTGACCATCAACAAGGGTCGCGGATGGGTTCCTGCCGATGAGAACCAGGTAGATATCCAGGATATCCACACTCTGGCCATCGACTCGATCTATACTCCCATCAAGAATGTGAAGTATGCGGTAGAGAACTTCCGCGTTGACCAGAAGACCGACTACGAGAAGCTGATTATTGAAATCACCACCAATGGCTCGATTTTCCCGAAGGAGGCCCTGAAGGAGGCAGCCAAAATCCTGATCTATCATCTGATGCTCTTCTCCGACGAGAAGATAACCATCGAGACCACCGAGACCGACGGGTCGGAGGAGTTCGACGAGGAGATCCTGCACATGCGCCAGCTGCTTAAGACCAAGCTGGTGGATATGGATCTGAGCGTCCGTGCCCTCAACTGCCTTAAGAGCGCCGAGGTGGAGACACTTGGGGAGCTGGTAGTGTTCAATAAGACCGACCTCCTCAAATTCCGCAACTTCGGCAAGAAGTCGCTGACAGAGCTCGACCAGCTTCTGGCCGACCTCGGGCTGTCGTTCGGGATGGATATTTCAAAGTATAAATTAGACAAAGAGTAATAAACAACGATGAGACACAATAAATCTTTCAATCATCTTTCGCGCAAGAAAGCTCACCGCGACGCCTTACTCGCCAACATGACCATTTCTCTTTTCAAGCACAAGAGAATCTTCACGACTCTGGCAAAGGCCAAAGCTCTGCGTGTATACGCCGAGCCTCTGATCACCCGTGCGAAGAACGATAGCATGGCCAACCGCCGCCTTGTATTCTCTTATCTGCAGAACAAGGAGGCCGTCAACATACTTTTCCGCGAAATTGCCGAGAAGATCGCCGACCGTCCCGGAGGTTACACCCGTATCCTCAAGACCGGCAACCGTCTGGGCGACAACGCCAAGACCTGCTTCATTGAGCTTGTAGACTACAACGAGAACATGCTCAAGGAGAAGGCCGGCAAGAAGGCCGG
>CAJLLX010000053.1 GCA_905207535.1 uncultured Muribaculaceae bacterium
GCTATAAAGTGGTGTGCCTTAGCATGTTATATAAGAAAGTATCAAAGATGGAAAGATATAACAAACTTTTCATTCCGGCAAATATTTGCCGATATTTTTTGAATATTCGCCAAAAATGCGCCAAAAATGGCCCTGAAAAGGGTATTCAAGAGCCTCAAAGGCCCTGATAGGAGCCTTTGAGAAGCTCGACGGAGATAAATCGTCACTGATGCCGGGAAGAAGGGATCACTGACGGGGGGAGGAAGGAATCAATGAAGAGAGAGAGGAAGGAATCAATGAAGAGAGAGAGGAAGGGATCACTGATGGCGGGGAGGAAGTGCGGAGTGCACGGCCTCAAAGGAGGCGTCGATCACTCGCCGGCGGTCAGCCTCGTCGACCGGAGCCGAGATAGGCTTGTGGATGGTGATCTTGATGGTGCCCCAGTGTGGCACCATGGATGTGCGCGGCATCACATCAAAGGCGCCGTCGATGGTCACCGGCACCACCGGCAACCCGAACTCCATGCTCAGCTGATATGCGCCCTTATGGAATGCCCGCATCTTGCCGGTGAAGGTGCGCGACCCCTCGGGGAACACCACCAGCGACATGCCGCCACGCAGGGTGCGCTCGGCCTTCGACATGGTGCGACGTATGGCCGCGGGCGAACTGTTGTCCACGAAGATATGTCCGGCTGCGGCACACGCCTGCCCCACTACCGGCATCTTCAGCAGCTCACGCTTCATCATCCAGCGAAAGTTGTGATTGAGATACCCGTAGATAGCGAAGATATCGTAGGCGCCCTGATGATTGGCCACGAAGACATAGGAGGTCTTGGGGTCGATATTCTCGCGACCCGTCACCTTGACACGCACCAGCGACACGGCCAGGCATATCCTCGCCCATATCATGGGAGGATAGAATCCCCACCAGCGGCCACCGCCGCATAGCGATCCGATAGTGGTGATCAGACCGGTTACCACTGTGGTCACCAACATCACCGGGAGCATCACCAGCAACTGATAGATGCGATACAGCACAAGTTTCATATCTTCAATATAAGGGGGTTACTCTATTATAACGGAGCAATTAGCCGGATATTCTATTATAACGGATTAATCGGAGAATGGCCCAGGGCCATTCTCCGATTTTCCGTATGTAGTATGTCGCTGCGTTGCTTTAAAGCGAACCCAGTGGCGACATAAGTAGTTGTTTACCAAGCAAACATGGGGCGATCAGACATCATGGCGTTCACCTTCTCGCGCACCGAGGCGATCACTGCGGGGTTCTCGGGGTTGGAGAGCACGGTGTCGATCATCTCCACGATCTCACCCATGCTGTCCTCTTTCAGGCCGCGGGTGGTGATGGCGGGAGTGCCCAGACGGATACCCGAGGTGAGGAACGGCGAACGGCTGTCGAAGGGCACCATGTTCTTGTTGGCTGTGATGTCGGCCTCCACGAGCACGCGCTCGGCTACCTTGCCGGTGAGGTCGGGGAATTTGGTGCGCAGATCCACCAGCATGCAGTGGTTGTCGGTGCCACCCGAGATGATCTTGTAGCCCTTGTCGGTCATCGCCTGAGCCATGACGACGGCATTCTTCTTGACCTGAGCCTGATATTCGCGGTATTCGGGAGTGAGAGCCTCGCCAAAAGCCACAGCCTTGGCGGCTATCACATGCTCCAGCGGACCGCCCTGCACTCCGGGGAACACAGCCGAATCGAGCAGCGACGACATCTTGCGGATCTCGCCCTTCTTGGTGGTCTTGCCCCAGGGGTTGTCGAAGTCCTTGCCGAGGAGGATCACACCGCCACGCGGACCGCGCAGGGTCTTATGAGTGGTAGAGGTGACGATATGTGCATATTTCAGCGGGTTGTCGAGCAGACCGGCGGCAATAAGTCCGGCCGGATGAGCCATGTCCACCATCAGCAGCGCACCCACCTCGTCGGCTATGGCGCGCATGCGGGCGTAGTCCCACTCGCGGCTGTAGGCGCTGGCGCCGCCCACGATGAGTTTCGGACGCTCGCGGAGAGCGATCTCCTCCATCTCGTCGTAGTCCACACGGCCTGTATCCTCCTTGACATTGTAACCGACGGCACGGAACACCAGGCCCGAGAAGTTGACGGGGCTACCGTGCGACAGGTGGCCGCCGTGATCGAGATTCATACCCATGAAGGTGTCGCCCGGCTTCAGCACCGACATGAATACCGCCATATTGGCCTGAGCGCCCGAGTGGGGCTGCACATTGGCATACTCGGCGTCGAAGATCTTTTTCAGACGCTCTATGGCCAGTTGCTCGGCCTCATCCACCACCTGGCAACCGCCGTAATAGCGGTGGCCGGGATAGCCCTCGGCATATTTGTTGGTCAGACAGGAGCCCATGGCTTCCATCACCTGGTCGGACACGAAGTTTTCCGAGGCTATCAGCTCTATGCCCTTCTTCTGGCGCTGATGCTCGCGGTTGATGATGTCGAAAATCTGATTGTCGCGTTGCATAATAATTGAATATATTATTTTACGTTTGTTTCTTTCATTTCTCCTTTCCCTTTTACTTTTTCTTGACCGAGAAGCCGAAGCGCCCCAGTGGCAGCCCCTGAGCGAAATACTGCCCGTGGTTGTAGCTTATCAGCCCCGCATCCGAGAGCCGGAAGAGGTCGGTCTCGGGATCGAAGAGCGCCTCGTCGGCCAGCACGTTCACCACCTCGGCCACAAACATGTGGTGGCTGCCCAGCGGCATCACCGATTTGACCCGGCACTCTATGCACAGCGGCGACTCCTTGATATATGGGCAGCTGACGGCCACCCCTTCCACTGGTGTCAGTCCCGTCTCAGCCCACTTGTTGTAGTCGCGCCCCGAGCGCACGCCAATCCAGTCGGTGGCGCGGGCCATGGCTTCGGTGGTGAGGTTGATGGTAAACTGCATCTGCTCCCTGATCAGCCCGTAGGAATATCTCTCGGGGCGCACCGATATGTAGCACATCGGCGGATTGGTGCAGATGGTGCCGGTCCACGCCACGGTGATGAGGTTGGAATGCTCCACCGAGCTGCCGCAGGTCACTATCACTGCCGGCAGCGGGTATATCATGGTGCCAGGTTTCAGATTGCGGTGTCCCATCTCTCTGTCAGCTTTCAGAGGATCTGTGCCTTCTTGGCAGCCACGGTGTGGTTGCAATAGTGGCAACGTATCAGCTCGCTGTTGTCGGGATCGGCCTCGAAGACGGTCTGCATCGGCTCGTTGTTGGTGATGCACTTGGGGTTGTCGCACTTCACTATGCCGCGCAGCTGCTTGGGAAGCACCACGGGGCGCTTTTCGGCCACCTTGTAGTCGCGGATGATATTCACCACGGCTGTAGGAGCTATCAGCGCTATGCGGTTGATGGTAGCTTCGGGGAAGAAGGTGTCGGCCACCTTGATGATCCCCTTGGTGCCATAGCGGGAGCTGTTGAGGTTGTTGCCTATGGTCAGCTTCTGAGGCATGCTCTCCAGCCCTAAGATCTTCACGCACTTAAAGAGGGCGTCGGATGGTATATGGTCGATCACGGTGCCGCTCTCCAGGGCAGCCACCGCAAGCTCTTTGTCGTCGAACTTTTTCATTGCTACGTGTCCGTTGATGTTGGGAAAAATATTGATACTTGGCGATTAGATCACCTTGATGCCGAGAGCGCGGCATATCAGCGCCTGACGGGCGTAGAGACCGTTGCGGGCCTGATCGAAATAGTAAGCCTTGGGATTCTCGTCTACGTCGTAGGCTATCTCGTTGACGCGTGGCAGCGGATGGAGGATGCGCAGATTGTCGCGCGATGTCTCCAGCATGTCGTTGCGCAGCGTGTAGAGGTCTTTGACGGCCTCATACTCCATGATGTCGGAGAAGCGCTCGCGCTGCACGCGTGTCATATACAGGATGTCGCTCGAATCGATCACCTCGCGCGAGAACACTTTGTGCTCCTCGTAGGGTATCCCTTCGCGCTCGCAGAAGTCGATATATTCGCGCGGCATCCGCAGCTCGTCGCAGGCCACGAAGCGGAATGTAGGTTTGAAATATTTCATCGCCATCAGCAGCGAGTGGACGGTGCGGCCGTATTTCAGGTCACCCACCATGGTGATGGTGAGATTGTCCAGGCGTCCCTGAGTCTTGAGGATGGAGTAGAGGTCGAGCATGGTCTGCGACGGATGCTGATTGGCTCCGTCGCCGGCATTTATTACCGGAGTTTCGGTCACTTCGGTGGCGTAGCGTGCAGCCCCCTCGAGATAGTGGCGCATGATGATGAGGTCCACATAGTTGCTCACCATCTTAATGGTATCCTTGAGGGTTTCCCCTTTCGACGACGATGTGGTCGACGCATCGGAAAAGCCTATCACTCTGCCTCCGAGGCGGTTGACCGCCGTCTCAAAGCTCAGGCGGGTGCGGGTGGAGGGTTCAAAAAAAAGCGTCGCAACCACCTTTCCGTCAAGAATCTTGTGGTTGGGATGCTCTTCAAAATAGCGTGCCGTCTCAAGCAGTTGGAGTATCTGCTCTTTTGAGAGGTCGTCGATGGAAACCAGACTGTTGGGATTCATCTGAATGTGATATTATGGTTTGTTTCTGCAAAGGTACAATTATTTTTCCGAGCATACAGAAAACTTATTGAAATTTTTGGATACGCGGGGAATTGCGTACCTTTGCACTGTATATATACGCACTTGAACAGATATGGGATTTTTCAATAAATTTTTCTCCCGCGAAAAAAAAGAGACCCTCGACGCCGGCCTGGAGCGCACCAAGCAGGGTTTGCTGGGCAAAATCACCAAAGCCATTGCCGGCAAGAGCCGCGTCGACGACGATGTGCTCGACAACCTTGAGGAGGTGTTCATCACCTCCGACGTGGGGGTCGACACCACTCTCCGCATCATCGACCGCCTGCAAAAACGCGTCGCCACCGACAAATATGTAGGTTCGGCCGAGCTCCGCTCGCTCCTGTGCGACGAAATCTGCCGCATGCTCGACGAGGGTGACAACGGCAAGGAGGCTCCCGCCGACTTCTCGCTCCCCGAAAACGCCTCGAAACCTTACGTCATCATGGTAGTCGGCGTCAACGGCGTGGGCAAAACCACCACCATCGGCAAACTTGCCGCCCAATATTCGCGCGCCGGACTGAAAGTGATGCTCGGAGCAGCCGACACCTTCCGTGCCGCCGCCGTAGAGCAGCTCTGCGTGTGGGGCGAGCGTGCCGGGGTGCCCGTAGTGAAGCAGAAACTCGGCAGCGACCCCGCAGCCGTGGCTTTCGATACCCTACAGTCGGCCAAGGCCAACGGTGCCGACGTGGTGATCATCGACACCGCCGGACGTCTCCACAACAAGAAGGGCCTGATGGACGAGCTCACCAAGATACGCAATGTGATGCAGCGCGTGGTGCCCGGCGCCCCCGATGAGGTGCTCCTGGTGCTCGACGGATCCACGGGACAGAACGCCTACGAGCAGGCACGCCAGTTTGTCGCCGCCACCGATGTCACCGGCCTGGTAGTCACCAAGCTCGACGGCACGGCCAAGGGCGGCGTGGTGATCGGCATCTCCGACCAGATGCGCATCCCGGTGCGCTACATCGGCCTCGGAGAGGGGATCGACGACCTGCAGCCATTCAACAAGGAGGAGTTTGTCAAATCGCTCTTCGACGACGACAAAAAAGCCTGACGCCACCCCTCCACTCCCCTTTAATCGACTATTATTCAGGCGTCTGCCCTCGCCGGCGGGCGCTTACCTACGATATGACGCAAAAAGGATTGAAAACGGTCAATATCATCACGCTGGGATGCTCCAAAAATCTTGTGGACACCGAGCGTGTGCTCCATATGCTCCGCGAAGCGGGGTTTGACGCTCGCCACGAGTCGGACCGGCCCTCAGAGATAGCGGTGATCAACACCTGTGGCTTCATCGGCGACGCCAAGGAGGAGAGCATCGACACCATCATGGGGCTTGTCGATGCCAAAAACCGCGGCCTGGTCAAGGAAATCTATGTGATGGGATGCCTCTCGGAGCGCTACCGCAAGGAGCTCGAGCAGGAGATCCCCGAGGTAGACCGCTTCTACGGCAAATTCGACTGGACCTCGCTCGCCGACGACCTCGCCCGGCGCCATGCGGCTCCGGTGAGCTACCGCCGCGCGCTCACCACTCCCCCGCACTACACATATCTTAAAATATCCGAAGGATGCAACCGCCACTGCGCCTTCTGTGCCATCCCGCTCATCACCGGCAACCATAAGTCGCGCCCCATCGAGGAGATCGAGCAGGAGGTGCGCGAACTGGTGGAAAAGGGTGTGAAGGAGTTCAATGTCATCGCTCAGGACCTCTCGGCTTATGGCACCGACCTCCCCGGCCGGCAGCAGCGCCTCCCCGAACTTGTGGAGCGGCTGGCCAAAATCGACGGCGTGAAGTGGATACGCCTCCACTACGCCTATCCGGCCAGCTTCCCGATGGATCTGCTCCGCGTGATGCGCGAAAATGACAACGTCTGCTCCTATATCGACATCGCCCTGCAGCATAGCTCCGACCACATGCTATCGGCCATGCACCGCCACATCACCGCCGCCGAAACCAATGTGCTCCTCGACGAGATGCGCCGGCAGGTGCCCGGTCTGCACATCCGCACCACCCTCATGGTGGGTTTCCCCGGAGAGACCGAGGACGACTTCGAGGATCTGCTCCGCTTTGTGCGCGAGGAGCGCTTCGAGCGCATGGGCGCCTTCGCCTACTGCGAGGAGGAGGGCACCTTCGCCGCCAACAATTACACCGACGATGTCCCCGAGGAGCTCAAGCAGCAGCGACTCGACAAACTCATGGCCCTTCAGGAGGAGATTTCGCTCGAGATTCAGCAGCAGAAGGTTGGACAGGAGCTGGAGGTGGTCATCGACCGCGAAGAGGAGGAGTATTACGTAGGGCGCACACAGTGGGATTCCCCCGAAGTAGACCCCGAGGTGCTTGTGGAGAAAATCGCCACAATGACTCCCGGCAATTTCTACCGCGTAAAAATCACCCAAGCCCTCCCCTTCGAGCTCATCGCCACTCCTGTCACCGTCTAAAATCTACAATCTACACTCTAAGCTCTAACTAAGCTCTAAGCTCTCAGAACTAAGAACTAAAAATGTTTTCCCCCGACCTCATACGCCGCATCGACCTGGCCCTGAGCTGCAAGGACACTTTTGCCCTTGTGCTGATGCCCGGCTCCGACGAGCCGCTGTGGTTCGGGGCTGAAAACAATACAGCGGACGCCACGCTCGACATCGTGCCGTGGCTTGGCCGCTACGCCCATCGCACAGTCATAGGCAACGCCGCCGCCGGACCCTCCTCCTCCCCGATGCAGGTGGAGGAGCACTCCACTCGCCGTGCGGATTATATCTCGTCGGTGAGCAAAGTGATAGAGAGTTGCCGCCGAAGGGAGGGGAAGACGGTCTACTCGCGGGTGATTTGCGGCGAGACCGACGCCGGCCACTCCTGGGGCCATACGGCCGACCGGCTATTCAGCCGATTCCCCGACACATTCCGCTACATCCTCTATACACCCGCCACTCAGGGGTGGATGGGCGCCACTCCCGAGACACTCGCGGAATACAGCGCCGACACGGCCACCATGCGCACCGTAGCGCTCGCCGGCACCCGCCCGCGACCTGCCGTCGCCACCCCCTGGGACGATAAAAATCTGCGGGAGAACCGATTTGTGTCCGACTACATCCTCTCGGCGCTCCGCTCTCTCGGCCTCGAGCCCAGGGTGGACACTGTCGGCAATGTGGGCTACGGCGCCATAGAGCATCTCTGCGCCCACATCAGCTGTCAGGCCCCGGCCGCGATGCTTCCGCAGATCATCGATGCGCTCAATCCCACTCCGGCTCTCTGCGGCTACCCGCTGGGCGACGCCGTCAGCGACATCGCGCTCTATGAGCGCCACCGGCGGCATCTCTACGGCGGATACATCGCCGTGCGCGACAGCAAGGGGTATCATGCTTATGTGAATCTGCGCTGCGTCCACTTCGACTCACGGCGCTTCTGCATCTATGGCGGCGGAGGCATAGTGTCGGCATCCGTCCCCGCTAAAGAATATGCCGAAACAGAAGCCAAAACATCGTTCTTGCGCCAACTTCTCGTCAGGGAAAGTGTTGTAAATTTAGAGACAGATTTGCCCCCACATTCAATGCATTCCTACAATTAAGCTATTACACCGACATCATGAGCAACCTGACAGAAACCGGCAACCTGACAGAAAAGGGCAACCTGACCGACCGAACATTCACCCGCCGTGCCACACCCGATATCCTCCCGCTCCGGGAGGGTGAGAAAGTCTACGACCTCGGCATAGCCCTCAGCGGCGGAGGTGCCCGCGGATTCGCCCACGCCGGTGCCCTCAAGGCGCTGGAGGAGGCCGGCTACCGCCCCGATGTCATCGCCGGAGTGTCGGCCGGATCTGTGGCCGGTGTGCTCTATGCCGCCGGAGTAGCTCCCGACGAGATCCTGCGCCTCTTTACCGAGCTGAAATTCACCGACCTTTGCACCCTCAGCCTCCGCGGCGGCGAGGGGATCTTCTCGCTCGAAAAATTCAAGAAATTCATCGAAGTCAACACAGGCGTCGACCTTATAGAGCAGCTCAAGATACCCACATTCATCGGCGCCACCGACATAGACCGCGGAGAGCCGGCCGAATTCCACTCCGGTCCCATCGGCGACCGCGTGGTAGCCTCGTGCAGCATCCCCATCGTGTTCAATCCGGTGAATATCGACGGCACCCACTATGTCGACGGAGGTGTGCTCCGCAATCTCCCCGCATGGATCATCCGCAACCGATGCCGCAAACTCATCGGCATCAACTGCTCGCCTCTCACCGGATTCAGCTACAAGAAATCTATCTTCGACATCGCCATGCGCACCTACAATCTCATGGCGAAGTCTAATCAATACGACGACATGAAGCTCTGCGACCATGTCATCATCACCCCCGAACTGTCGGGCTACAAAGTGTTCAATCTCAAGGATATCAACAAGGTCTTTCTCAGCGGATATGCCGCCGCACACCGCGCCATCAAGGACTGGGAAAGCCGGTAGAGCGCCCGATCAGCCGTAACCGAAGTCACAAGCATATCAAAACGACTGACAATAAAGGAGATATATGAAACCAATCGTCACCACATCCCCATCAAAGAGCGTCGCCGGTGCTACAACGGCGTCGCGCAAAGCTCATACGAAAAATTTTGCCAAGCCGGTCATCTATCAGATGCTCCCGAGGCTCTTCGCCAATACCAACGCCGACCTCGTGCCCGATGGCACCATAGAGCAGAACGGCTGCGGCAAACTCAATCAGATCACCGACACCGTGCTCCGCGAGATCCGCGACCTCGGCGTCACCCACGTGTGGTACACCGGCGTCATAGAGCACGCCAATGCCACCGACTACTCGGCCTTCGGCATCGCTCCCGACAATCCCTATGTGGTAAAAGGTAAGGCCGGATCGCCATACGCCATCAAAGACTACTACGACATCGACCCCGACGTGGCCGAGAGCGTGCCCGACCGCATGCACGAATGGGAAGCGCTGATAGAGCGCACCCACCGCGCGGGGATGAAGGTGGTGATGGACTTCGTGCCCAACCATGTGGCACGCCGCTACCACAGCGACGCGGCCCCCAAGGGGGTGGAGGACTTCGGTGCCTCCGACGATACCACGAAATTTTTCTCCCACACCAACGATTTCTACTATATCCCCCGACAGTTGTTCCAGCCGCAATTTCCAATCGGCGACTACGTGGAATTTCCCGCCAAAGCCTCGGGCAACGACTGCTTCAACGCATTTCCCACGCGCAACGACTGGTATGAGACCGTAAAGCTCAACTACGGACACGACTACGGCGACGGCTCGCTCCATTTCAGCCCCATCCCTCCGGTGTGGCTCAAGATGCTCCGCATCCTCCGCTTCTGGGCGGCTAAGGGGGTGGATGCCTTCCGCTGCGACATGGTGTTCATGGTACCGGTAGAGTTCTGGGAGTGGGCCATACCGATGGTAAAGGCCACCTATCCCGACGTGCAGTTTATCGCCGAGATCTACGATGTAGGCCAATATCGCGAGTTTCTGGAGCGCGGCCATTTCGACTACCTCTACGATAAGGTGAACCTCTACGACTCGCTCCGCGCCGTGCAGTGCAGCCATCACTCCGCCGCCACCCTCACCGAGTGCTGGCAGCGCATCGACGGCATCGGCCACCGCATGCTCAATTTCCTCGAGAATCACGATGAGCAGCGCTTCGCCTCGGAGCAGTATGCCGGTGATGCCGCCAAGGTGCTCCCCTCGCTGGTGGTGAGCTCTATGATGAGCACCGCCCCCTTCATGATCTACTTCGGACAGGAACTTGGCGAGAAGGGTGAGGATGCCGAGGGATTCAGCGGACGCGACGGACGCACCACCATCTTCGACTACTGGAGCGTCTCCACCGTGCGCCGCTGGCTCAACGATGGCAAGGCCGACGGCGGCCAGCTCTCCCCCGAGGAGATGGCTCTGCGCGGTGTCTACCGCCGTGTGCTCAATCTGCTCAACTCCGAGCCGGCCATCTACCGCGGACAATTCTTCGACCTGATGTATGTCAACTTTGACAACCCCGACTTCTCGCCGCATACCCACTACGCCTTCCTGCGCCACGACGGCGACACCACGCTGTTGATCGCGGTCAACTTCTCCGACCGCCCCTCCACGCTCCGCATCAATGTGCCGTCGCTCGCCTTCGACATGTTCGACATCAAGGAGGGCAAGCGCATGGCCACCGAGCTCATCTCCGGTCGCCGCCAGAGCAAGACACTCAGCACATCGGTGCCCTTCACCACCGAAATCGCCCCCTGGGGCGCCGTGGTGTGGAAGATGAAGTGAACAGCCCGGTCCCTTTTCCACTCTCTCCGGGCCTGGCTCGCCCTTGTCTCTCTCCCAGCTGTGACATACGGTTTTGATATTATCACATTTCCCTAGCATCTATCTCCATGGTAAACAAAAGCCAATCAAGCATCTCAGGCAGAGTGTCGGCGCTATGCCTTCCGGCTCTGCTGAGCCTCACCATCGCAGGATGCTCCCATCCCGTGACAACTACGGCCGACTATCGTGTGGTACCTCTCCCCTCGGTAATCGAGACCACCGACAGCAGCTCAGTGTTCACCCTCTCCGATGCCACTGAAATAGTGGTTGAGGAGCCCGGCGACTCGGCATTGCTCAAAAATGCCGAACTTTTCGCCGGCTATATCAGCGACATCACCGACATCACTCCCGGCTCGAAGTCGCGCAAAAATGTGATAGTGCTCCGCAAGGACCTCTCCGACCCGAGCGCCGACGCCTACACGGTGGATGTCACCGCCGACAGCATCATAGTGCGCGGAGCCTCGGCCGCGGGCAATTTCTACGGCCTGCAGACCCTGCGCAAAGCCATCGACGCCTCCGTCGAGGGTGCCACAGAGGTCAGCTACCCCGCCGTGCATATCTACGACGCTCCCCGCTTCGCCTACCGTGGTGCCCACTTCGACACCTCGCGCCACTTCTTTACCCCCGACAGCCTCAAGATCTTCATCGACATGCTGGCCCTGCACAATGTCAACCGCTTCCACTGGCACCTCACCGACGACCAGGGGTGGCGCATCGAGATCAAGAGCCGCCCCGAGCTGGCCGAAAAGGGACAGTGGCGCTCCGGTACCATCACCGGCGACATACACGATGACGACAGCCTCAACACCTACGACAGCATCCCCTACGGGGGCTACTACACTCAGGATCAGGTGCGCGACATTGTGGCCTACGCCGCCGACCGCCACATCACAGTGATTCCCGAAATAGACATGCCGGGTCACATGCAGGCTGCCCTGGCCACTTACCCCGAACTGGGATGCACTGGTGGCCCGTATGAGGTATGGCGCCGCTGGGGAGTGTCGGAGGATGTGCTCTGCGCCGGCAACGACAGCGTCTACAAGTTCATCGAGGATGTTCTGGGCGAGATCATCGACCTTTTCCCGGGCGAATATATCCACATCGGCGGCGACGAATGCCCCAAAGTGCGCTGGACCTCCTGCCCCAAATGTCAGGCCAAAATCCGCGAGCTGGGGCTTAAATCCGACTCCCGGAGCACCGCCGAGCAGAAGCTGCAGACCTACTTCATGAGCCGCGCATCGGAGTTTCTCACCCGCCACGGCCGCAAGGTGATAGGTTGGAACGAGATGCTCGAGGGCGGACTGCCCGATGGCGCGATAGTGATGTCCTGGACCGGCATCGGAGGCGCCGTGGAGGCCGCACGCCAGGGCCACGACGCCATCCTCACCCCCTGCGGTGTCTGCTACTTCGATTTCGTGCAGTCTGACGACCCGTCAGAGCCGCGCGGAGCCAACTGGGGCCACCCCACCACGGTGGAAGCGGTCTACAACTTCAATCCCGCTCCAGCCGAACTGACGCCCGAACAGCAGCACCACATTCTCGGCGTGCAGTCAAATCTCTGGTGTGAATATATCACCACAATGAGCCATGCGCAGTATATGGAGCTCCCCCGCCTGGCCGCGCTGTCAGAAGTACAATGGTGCAGCGGC
>CAJLLX010000054.1 GCA_905207535.1 uncultured Muribaculaceae bacterium
GCCACCGGTACCACCTCAAGCGTCCACCCCTCGGCGGCGAAGTCGGGCAGAAACAGAGGCGTGCGCGGACGCACCACTGCCGAGTCGGTCAGCAGGGTGCATGCCAGGCAGTCGGGCGACGGCATAGCATCGCTCTGCAGAGCTGCCTGTGCCGACGGCGGCCAGATGTCGTATGATCGCTCTAATGCAATTATTTTCATACTTTTTCCATATCCCCGCGGGTGCTCTCGCCGGGAGAGTGCGGGGTCAGTGCATGCGGTTGTACATCACTGCCAGATGGGCATAGATGGAGGTGTTGGAGATCACCACTCCGTCGGGCACACAGATGCGGTAAGGGGTGAAATTCCATATGGCTTTCACTCCCGCCTCTATCAGGCGGTCGGCGGTGGCCTGCGCATGCTCCACAGGCACTGTGAGGATGCCGATCCCCACCTGCAGCTCACGCACCTTGGCCGTCAGCTCCGACACGTCGTAGACCGGCAGCCCGTGGCGGTTCTTACCCGTAATCTCGGGGTCAACGTCGAATCCGGCCACGATCTGCAGACCGTAGCGGCTCAGACCCGAATCCTGCATCAGCGCACCGCCAAGCGACCCCACTCCCACTATCACCGCGCGGTGCTCACGGCGGAAGCCGAGAAATTCCTCCAGCTTATGCTCCAGAAGCGCCACTTCGTAGCCTATGCGCGTCTTGCCGCGGATATCGAGAAACGACAGATCCTTCGCTATCTGCGAGGGATCCACCTTCAGCTCACGGGATATCTGGGTGGACGACACATACTCCACCTTCATCTCGCGCAGAAGGCTCACATAAGCCAGATACCACGGCATGCGCCGCAGGGCCGGTTCGGGGATTATATCGTGTCGAGGTGTGGTCTCCATCTGATTGACAGCAAATTTACTGCAAAGATACAAATTCTCCGGCAGATTACCCAATTCACTGCGCCGTCACGGCAAGTTTGCGCGAAGCTGTGGCGGTTTCGTCGCCGCTGCTCTCGTCCTTGATGGTGGCGCGGTAGAGGTAGATGCCGCGGTTCACGCGCCGGCCGCCGCTGTCGGTGAGATCCCAGGTCAGAGGCATGGTGATGAACATGTCGCTGCGTCCGGTCTCGGTGCTCGACCACAGCGGCTTGCCCATGAGGTCAAACACCTCCACGGTCACTGTGATGGTCTGGTCGGGACGGTCGTGCGATATATAGAAATTGGCACTTTCGCTCACGGGGTTGCGGTCGGTGTACACATCGTAGATCACCGGAGCCACATTGTCGGCCACGTTGAAGTAGACGGTGGCCTCGGCCGAATTGGGGGCGGTGTCCCACACGCGCAGACGAAGCGAGTGGGGTCCCTGCGATATCCCATCCAGCTGATAGGCTATGGTGCCGCCGGGGCGCCCGTCGTCGAAGGGGGTGAAGAAGTCGGATACGTCGGTGTAGCTCTTCCCCCCGTCATCGAGGTAGATGGTCATCTGATGGCCCACACCGGCGGTGGAGAGGTTGATGGCGCGGTCGTCGGTGACGCTCGCTATCAGCATCGGCGAGGGGTTGACGGTCTGCCATTCCTTGAACGACGAATGGTTCAGATAAATGCTCTCTATCACCGGCGGATTCGAGTCGGGTGTGGCGGCCTCGTCGGTGCCGTAGACATACACGTCGCGGCACACGCCGTTGGCCCGGCGCCCGTCCTCGGCCTGCGCATAGAGGTTGATGGTGGCCGGGCGGTAGTTGTTCGCCACCTCGGCGGGCATCGACAGCGGCATCTCAAACTCGCCGTTGGTCACCTTGGCGGTGCCCACCAGCAGGCGGCCTCCCATCTTGTCGAAGGCATATTCGATGCCCTCGTCGTTGCTCGAGCTCCAACCCTTGCTCACGGCCGACTGGTCGGCATCGTAGAGGGTGGCTGTGACGGTGCCGGTGAAGTCGGCGAGCACTCGCCCGTCGGGAGAGGTCACCGAGCCCTTAAGCGAAGTGTTCTGGCGCGCCTTCAGCGTAGCGGGCTCATCGTCGCCGTCGGCGTCGACCACCGGCATGCCCCCCACTTCGGTCAGGTTCACTATATTGTTGGGATATAGCAGACGCATGGCGGGGTCGCCCAGCAGCACATAGCGCAGCTTGTTGGTGTCGCTGGTGGTCATGGTCATTCCGTCGCCGTTGATGTTGTTGAAGAGCACCTTGGTCATGCGGTAGATCTCTCCTATGGTGCGCTGACGGCCGTTGGCGTCGCGTTTGAAAAATTGCGCGCCGAGCGAGGCCGAGAGCATGCCGTTGTTGCCGATATACACCGGGCGCACGGCGCTGATGGCCGCTATGACGCCTCCGGTGGGGTTGCGGAAGAGGATTTCGGCGCCCGAGGTGGTGTTGGAGTCCCAGCGCAGGAAGTCGCAGGTGGCAGCGTAGATCACCGGCCAGTGGCGCAGATAGAGGTTGTTGAGGTCGGTGTAGGTCACCACCTTCTCGGCTGTCAGCGACGAGGGGTTGGCGTGGCCGATGAAGGCCCAGAGCAGCGCGCCCTCGTCGAGGCCGCGGTAGAGCTGGTTGCGGGCCTCGGGATAGGTGTTGGAGATCAGCTCATACTCGTCGATATAGATCTTCTTGTATATGCCGCCCGAGCCTTCGATCTTATGCGAATTTTCCATGTTTCTCACCATCTCGTCGGCCTGCTTCATGTGCAGACCCGAGTTTTTGTCATCGGCGAGGATCACGATATTGTTGCGCCACAGCCCTTCGGGCGATTTGCCGGCATAGGCGAGGATCTTGTCCACAGCCGCCTTGGCGTCGCGCTGCGAGGTGACCGGGAGGCGCCCCAGCGCCACCGACAGGCGGTCGCGACCCATGTTCACACCCGAGTTGTCCTCAAGGAAGGCCATGATGTCGTCGGTGGTGTAGCATGAGTTGTCGTTCAGGCCGTTCTCGGTGAACCATGCCGGAAGGGTAGGTATCTTCATTGCAGCCACCGAGGGGGTGACGCGGCGGAAATCGTAGGTGGGACGGCACATCAGCAGCACATAGCGCAGCTTCCCCTCCCCTTCGGGAGCGGTGTTGACGGAGCTCTTGCCGCCGCAGCGGTCGTAGAACATCTTGAGCATCTTGCGGAAGGCCTGCACATCGGGCACACCCGAGGAGAACTCGTTGTAGACCTCCTGAGGGGTCTGCACCAGCACTTGCAACGGCTCTATAGAGTCGTTGCGGTGGAAATCGGCCAGGCGCTCGGCCTCCGACTTCCATTCGGCAGGGGTGAAAATCACCATATCGGGCACCGGGAGGGCGTGGAGGTTCTGCGCCTTCACATTTTCCACAAACTTGGGCGAGGGGAAGGAGCCGCCGGGCTCCCAGGCCACATACGAGCGCTGTTCGCTCGATACGCCCCATGAGGCGGTGGTGCCGTCGAGGCTGATCCCGGCGTCGCGGATGTTCTGCGGGTCGGTCACCTCCCACACTCGGGTTTCGGCGCCGGCACCGCTCAGCCGGGCGTTGCCGCGAGCTTTGAGGTAGATGTTGAGATTGCGCTCCGAGGGCATCTCGAGGCGCCGCAGATAGTTGATGGCTATATAGTTGAGATTGGCGAGCACCACCGAGGCACGGCTGTTGAATTTCACCCCTACGGAGATCTTTTCGTCGCTGTGCGAGATGGACTTGTCCGACACCAGCTCGCGTCCGTGCATATAGGTGCCTTCAGAGCGACCGATACTGTCGGTGGTGACGTACGGGAGGTCCTTCCCGTCGATGCTGAAGCGCAGGTTGCTCCCTCCCGAGAGGGTTTTGGCCACGAAGGATACCTCGATCTTCACATTTTCAGCCGCATCCCCGGCTCCTTCGGCCGGCGTCTTCAGCTGCTTGAGGTTGAAATCGAAGCTCTGCGACTTGGTGAACCGGAAATCCTCGCCAAGGAGCATAAATCCGGCCTCGCCGGGCGTGATCAGCTCCTGTTTGTGGTATATGCGGTCGTAAAAATCGGTAATCTCCTCTGAGCCAACCGTTTCGCCGTCGCGCTGCGAGGGGGCTTTGCGCACCGGCGAGTAGGCGCGGCGCTTCACTTCGGCACGCTCCTCGGAGTCGCTGTCGCTCAGGAAGTAATATCCGACGAAACTGAAGGGGTGGATCGACGGGATGTATATGTTTCTGTTCTGTTTCCACTCCAGCGGCCCGAGGGCATAGAAGTAGAGCCCCTTGCCGGTGACATATTCCGACGTGGTCTGGGGCAGGTCGTCGTTGAAGGTCGACAGCGACAGCTGGTCGGGCACGCGGTTGCCGCCGTAGCCGTAGACTTTCACCGCCGAGGGGTTGGGAAAGCCCCACGAGCGCAGCTGCGAGTCGGAAATGAAGTGCATGCCGGTGGTCTCCACCGACACCTTCACCCATTTCCCCGATGCGAGGCGCGAATTTTCAGCGTATGTGTCGAGTTTGAAGGCGTGCGACGTGGCCGCAGCGCCGAGCAGGCACGCCACGACGAGCGCCAACCGGCTGATCCACAGTCGACAACGTGATATGATATTGCAGTTTGATGAATATATTGTTGTCATATACAGTATTCTCCGGATATACACACCGCGGGTGCGCCCCCCCTTCCCGGAAGACACACCTTGGTATAAACTTAACGCTCTTTACTGCAATTTATTGCCCCCGGCGGCATATTCGGACACAGCTCCAAAGCGGGTTATTGCCCATAGCCGGACACAGCTCCGAAAAGCGGGTCGCGGGGATTGATGGTATTGCAGTCTACGGCGCCCGTGATGCCGGCGATGCTCCCCCGGTGGCTGAACTGCCATATGGTCCATGGCACCGCGTCCCCCTCCATGGGCGGATCGGTAAAGGAGCAGATCCACAGGGGTATATCGGTGAAGCGGTCGCGCACGTAGCGCTGGTAGCCATTCTTGTTGGTGTAGATGATCGGCTCGTACCCCTCCTCCTGCATCAGCCTTACCATGCGCCGCAGCTCTTTCTGCACGCGGCGGCGCCCCGGGTCGTCGGTATTGCCCCACTCCTCCACATCGATGGCCGGAGGGAGCTGCATCTTGCGCCCTTTCAGTGCGTTGAGAAAGTTCCACGCCTGCATCTCCCCGTCTTTGTCGAAGCGGAAGAAGTGGTATGCCCCGAGGGCTATCCCCTCGCGGCTCAGGCCGGTGCAGTTGGCCACGTATCGTTTATCGAGAAAATCGGCCCCTTCGGTGGCCTTGACGTAGGCGAAACGCACTCCGGCATCCCTCAGCTTCGCGAAGTCGATTTCGCCGTTGTGAGCCGAGATGTCGATACCCCGCAGGGGATATTCAGCCTGCGATGGGTTGGCTCGCTCGGCAAAAAATGCGTGATAGATCCATGCTCCGGCGCCCGAAAGCAGTATCAGGCCCGCTATCAACCACACCCGGCGCACATGGTGCAGATATCGGAAGGCGCCGCTCATGGCTCCTCCCCTTTCTCCCCGCTCCCTCGCCCGGCAAGGGCGAAACGCACGACTCCCGCCACACGGCATAGCGCGTAGACCGCCCCTAATACCAGCACTATCAGCGCCGAGCAGGGCACATCCACGTAGGCCGACACTATCAGCCCGCACACCCCTCCGGCCACCGATATCAGCGCCGAAAGCCACATCACCCGGTTGAACCGCCGCGTGAACACCTCGGCCGACATCTGCGGCAGCGAGATCACCGCCATCAGCATCATGATGCCCACCAGGCGGATGGCCAGCACGATGCAAAGCGCGGTCATTACGGTCATCACCAGCGTTATAGCCTTCACCGGAAGACCCTGCACCCGGGCGAAGTCGCGGTCGAAGGCACAGGCCACTATCTCGCGCGATTTCCATGCGAACAGCCCCACAAGCAACGCGGTGTACAGGGCGAAAATCCACAGGTCGGTATGCGATATGTTGAGTATGTTTCCGAAAAGGAAGGCATTGAGCTCGGGCACGAATCCCGGGGTGAGAAACACAAACAGCACACCCAGTGCCATCCCGAGGCTCCACACCACGGCGATGGCCGAGTCCTCGCGCACCTTGTGGCGCGCCGACAGCCACTCTACCGCCAGCGACGACCCGATGGCAAACACTCCGGCCATCATTATGGGGCTGACACCGAGGTAGTAGCCCAGTCCCAAGCCGCCGAAACAGGCATGTGTGACACCGCCGGTGATCGACGCCATGCGCCGGGCCATCACGTAGGTCCCCACTATGGCCGTGGCCACCGAGATGATCAGCACCCCTATCAGGGCGTTGGTAAAAAAGCTGTATCCTATCAGTTCACCCATCGCTCATTGTCTTTATATCGGCTTGACGGCAAGGCGGTTACACCGCATCAGTGCTGCCCGGCAGCGGCCCGCGCCTCGGCCACTATCATCAGCAGCTCTTCGCGCACCACCGGTGGCAACTGAATGCCGCGGAGCTGTATGCTCCGCGCCCAGGGGGCGATGTCGGTGGGGAGCAGCGTCAGCAGCACGTCGCGAAATTGCTCCGTCTCCGCCTCGGTGTAGCTCTCGGGGTCGCGCCCGGCGAAGGCGTCGAGCTCCTCGTCGTCGAAATATTCTATCTTGTCGCTCACTGCGGCCAGCAGCGAGTCTTTTTCGCAGGTGATGTGCATGCCGCAGCACGCCGAGTCGTCGCCGTCCTCGTCCTGCTTGCGGTCGGGCATCGGGCCCATGGTGGGAGGCAGGTCGGTGCCGCGCTTCACGTCGCGCCGGTGCAGCAGGTAGAGCACCAGGCCCGTAAGGATCAGCGCCGCCAGGATTATCAGCGCACCTTTCATGCCTCAGCCTCCTCCCCGGCGGCTTCGGCCAGCGCTTCCGGCTCGGCGACGGTAAATCCCACGCTGCGCAGGTCGTCCCAGTAGCCGGGATACGATTTGTTCACGCACTCCACTCCGTCGATCACTATGCCGGGCAGATACACCGCTATCGGGGCGAGCGCCATGGCTATGCGGTGGTCGCCGTGGGCGCTGAAGGGGGCGATCTCGGTCACCGGGCGCGAGCTGCCGTCCCATTCGAGGGCGTTGCCGCGCACACACTCCACGATGCGTCCCAGCTTGAGCATCTCGGCGCGGATCGCCTGCAGACGGTCGCACTCCTTGTCGGCTAAGGTGGAGAGGCCGGTGAATTTGAAGGGCACCCCTATCAGGCAGCAGGTCACTGCCAAGGCGGGGGCGAGGTCGGGATTCTCGCTGAGGTCGAGGTCGAGACGTCCGTACACCTCGGGCGACGGGCAGAGCTGCACTCCGCTCTCCACCTCCTCGGTGGAAGTGGTGACGCCGAGGCACTCGAAGTAGCCGGCGGCGCGGCGGTCGCCCTGGCGGCTCTCCTCCGTGATGTTGGTGAGGGTGATCCACCCTGCCGAGAGGGCCGACACCTCATACCAAAAGGCGGCGGCGCTCCAGTCGCCCTCCTCGGGCTGGTCGAAGGGGGTGTAGCTGCCATGTTCGATGCTGATTTTCAGCGGCTCGCGGTCGGCGGTCACTCCGCGCTGCTCCATCATGTAGAGGGTGAGCAGGATGTAGGGGAGCGACACCGGCTCCCCTTCCAGCCGCAGGGGCAGCCCCGCCTTCATATATGGAGCAGCCATGAGGATGGCGGAGATAAACTGCGATGAGATGGTGCTGTCCATCGTCCCCTCCCCGCCGAAAAGTTCCGAGCCTTTGACTAAGAGCGGTGCAAATCCCTCTTTGTCAAGGTATTCAATTGTAGCTCCGCACTGGCGCAGGGCATC
This sequence comes from uncultured Muribaculaceae bacterium, assembly GCA_905207535.1. GTDB lineage: Bacteria > Bacteroidota > Bacteroidia > Bacteroidales > Muribaculaceae > UBA7173. Next base: position 7,681 of record CAJLLX010000054.1, read on the forward strand.
CACGAGCGGCTGCATGGGGCGCTGGCAGAGGCGCTCACAGCCGGTGAGGCGCACCTCGGCGCCGGGCTGCGAGGCGAAAAAGGCGGTGAGGAACCGCAGTGCCGCTCCCGAGGCGCCGAGATTCAGCTCGGGCACGCTCCCCTCTGCGGCTTCGCGCCACTGCTGCAGAGCGTTGGCTATCAGGCGAGTATCGTCGCACACCCCGGTCCAGGCGTCGGCGCTGTGGTACCGGCCGCCGAAGGCATCGAGCACCAGGGTGCGGGTGGCGATGCTCTTGGAGAGCGGCAGCGTCACTATCCCCTCCTCTATCATCTCCTCGGGCGGAAATATCCTGTATTTCATATCGTTATCGTCTGTCTTGCTGTTATTTTCCCTCCTCCACTTCGGCCAGTGCTTTCTCCAGCTTGTGGAGCGCCGCAAAGAGGCAGCTGCGGGGTGTGGCCACATTGACACGCATGAAGCCATGGCCCTGCGGACCGAACATCTCGCCGTCGTTGAGCGCCAGACCGGCGTGGTTCACCACCAGATCCACCAGAGCGTCGTGGTTCATCCCCAGTCCGTTGAAATCCATCCACACCAGGAACGAGGCCTCGGGCCTTACCATGCGCAACTGGGGCAACCGCTCGGCGATGTACTCTTCCATCGCCTTGATATTCCCCTCGATATACTCCAGCACTTCGCCGAGCCACGGCTCGCCGTTGGTGTAGGCGGCCTCGGTGCCGATGGTGGAGATCTGGGTGGGGGCGTTGAATTCGTTCACCTCAAGCCAGCCGAAGAACGGCTCGCGCACCTCGGGATTTTTCACCACGCACCATGAGCTCACCAGCCCGGGGATGTTGAAGGTCTTGCTCGGAGCGCCGAAGGTGATGGCCACAGCCTCCGAGTCGGGACCGCTGGCGGCGAAGGGGAAGTGCTGGCCGCCCCACAGCATCAGGTCGCCGTGTATCTCGTCGGACACCACCAATACGCCGTATTTGCGCGCCAGGCGCCCTACCTCGGCCAGCACCTCGCGGCTCCACTGCAGCCCGATGGGGTTGTGGGGGTTGCAGAGTATCATCAGGCGCGGATGCTCGGTGGCAAACACCCGCTCCAGCCCCTCGAGGTCCATCTCATAGTGGCCGTCGGCGTTGACTTTCAGCGGATTTGGCACTATGATGCGGCCGTTGCCCTCCACCACGATGCGGAAGGGGTGGTAGACCGGCGGCTGTATCACCACCTTGTCGCCCTTCTCGGTGAAAAAATTCACCGCATAGGCTATACCCTTCACCACACCAGGCACAAAGGTAAGCTCGTTGCGCCCTACCTTGAAGCCGTGGCGACTGTCGAGCCAGTCGATAATAGAGCGCCAATAGCTTTCGCAGGGGCGCGAATAACCGTAGATGGGGTGGGCGATGCGCCGCTGCAGAGCCTCGGTGATCTCGGGACACACCCTGAAATCCATGTCGGCGATCCATAGCGGCGTGAGGTCGTCTTTGCCGAAAAGCGCCGGAAGGTCCTCGATTTTCGTACAGCCGCTGCCGTGGCGGTCGATCACCTCGTCGAAATCATATTTTTTCATAATGCGATGGCGTTGAGGGGTATATATGCGTGGATAAGTTGGGATTTAATCGTAGTCGGCGGGATTGAGCCCGGCGAAGGCGAGGGCCTCGTGGCGCTCGGTGCAGGTGCCGCAGGTGCCGCAATGGCGCTCCCCGCCGCGGTAGCACGAATAGGTGCGGCGGTAGTCGACGCCAAGCTCCACTCCCCGGCGGCAGATCTCCCCCTTGGTGAGCCCGGTGTAGGGGCAGAAGAGGGTGATGTCGTCGTAGGTGCCGGCTGAGATGGCCGCTCCCATGGCCTCGACGAAAGCCGGGCGGCAGTCGGGATAGATGGCATGGTCGCCGCTGTGGTTGGCGAGCATTATCACTCCTAAATGCCGGCTCTCGGCCAGCCCGGCGGCCACGGCGAGCATGATGCCGTTGCGGAATGGCACCACGGTGGAGCGCATGTTTTGGTCGTCGTAATGCCCCGAGGGGATGGCGTCGGCTCCCTCGAGCAGCGAACTGCTGAAATATTCGCCCATAAAGCCCAGGGGGATCACCAGATGCTCTATCCCGAGGTTGTGGCAATGCCAGGCGGCGCACTCCGCCTCGCGGGCGTTGTGGTTGGCGCCGTAGACGAAGGTCACGGCCAGGGCTATCTCGGCGCGGTATTCGTAAAGCATGGTGGTGGAGTCCATGCCGCCCGACAGCACTATCAGCGCGCGTTTCCCTTTGGGATACTGCGCCAGTTCGCGGGCTACGAACACCGGCTCCTCGGGAGCGGGGAGGCACTCCCCGGCCATATGGTGATGCGTTATTTCCATTTTTTCTTTTCTGTGTCGTTTAGCGGTCAGTCGGCGGCGCTCATCTCGGCCATCAGGCGCTCGCGGGCCATGGCTTCATGCTCCGGGTCGCCCCAGTTGGCAAAGGGGTGGATGGCGATGCCGCCGCGCGGGGTGAAGATACCCTTCACCTCTATGTAGCGGGGATCCATCAGCTTGCGCAGGTCCTTCATGATGATGTTCACGCAGTCTTCATGAAAGTCGCCGTGGTTGCGGAAGGAGAAGAGGTAGAGTTTCAGGCTCTTGCTCTCCACCATATCGCGCCGCGGGATGTAGCGGATGATGATCTTGGCAAAGTCGGGCTGCCCGGTCTTGGGGCAGAGCGACGTGAACTCCGGGCAATGGAAGGTGACCAGATACTCGTTGTCCGGATGCTTGTTGACGAAGGTCTCCAGCACCTCGGGCGCGTAGTGGTCGGCATATCGGGTGTGACCCTCGCCCAGGAGGGTCACTCCGCTCAGTTCGCTTTCGCTGCGACTCATAATGTATCAGTATTTAATGTCACGTACCTGCAGACGGTCGCCGGCATCCTCCACTATGCTGCGGAAGTAGCGCTCGTCGTAGCCGGGAAATTCGGGATATACCGGCATGCCGGTCTCGCTGCGGATAAACTGATGATTCTCATCGGTTTTCTTGCGGTTGCCGTCCATGAATTTCACAAACAGATAGTCGCCCAGCTGCTTGTAGGCGGTGGTGGCGCGCTCGGCCCATATGTCGGCGAGGTCCTGGGTGAGCTGCATGGCGGTCTCGTCGTCGAAGGCGGGGATCTGCTCCAGAGCCACGGCCACATCCTGCTCTATGCCGCTCTCCAGCTCGCTCTGCACGCGGCGTATGTCGGGGATCATCAGCGAGTAGCGGTTGTAGGCCTGGTTGGCCACATAGTTGTTCACCCAGAAGTTGCTGTTCCAGTCGAGGGTGTTCACATCGCCGTGGGCCAGCTGCGCCGGGGCGCGCTTCACCGAGCAGAACACCGGCAGATACACATTGGTGTTGGCGTCGTCGGTGCCGAACCACAGCAGTCCCCGCAGGTAGTGGGGCAGTTCGCTGCGGAGCTGGGCCACAAACGAGAATCCGGTTTGCTGAGTGGCGATGGCGCGCTCGTGGGTGTACTCCTTGCCGTCGACCTTGAAGGTCATCGGGCGCCAGCGGTAGGGCACCTTGTAGGGCCCGGCGCCTATGTCGTCGGTCATATTGTAGGGAGTATTCTCGAAGTGGTCGCGCATCATCCATTTCATGTCCGTGGCGGTGAGCAGGCTGTCGGGCTTCACCCACAGAGGCATCGGCTCACCCTCGGCGCGGTCGATCCACGGCAGGTAAGCGTCCATCCCTTTGGCAAACTTATTGAAATAGGCCCACACACGGGCGTCGCAGCCGCGCAGCGCGCCGAAGTCGGTCACTGCGTAGGCCTTCGAGAAGTCGAAATCCTCATCCTTCCCGTCGAAATAGCCCTGCGAACGGGCAAATTTTATCACATCCTTGCTGTAGATGGTCTCTTTGCTCTTGTCCTTCAGGGGGAAACGGTGGATACGGGGATGGTTGGCATGACCCGAGATCATCCCGTCGGGCACGCGGCGTGCCACCCACACTGCTCCCTTGTCGGTCTTCCCTTTGCCGATAAGTTCCATGATCCAGGCTTCATCGGGGTCGCCGATGGAGAACGATTCGCCCGACGAGGCGTAGCCGTAGCGGTCCACAAGGTCGGTCATCACCTTTATAGCCTCGCGGGCCGTCTTGGCGCGCTGCAGGGTGATGTAAATCAGCGATCCGTAGTCTATCAGCCCGCTGCCGGCCAGCTCCTCGCGGCCGCCCCAGGTCGACTCGGCTATCACCAGGCCGTGCTCGTTCATATTGCCCACCGTGGCATAGGTGTGGGCCACCTCCTCGATCTCACCGAGCGGTTTGCCGGTGTCCCACTCCACCACCTTGCGCATCGTGCCGGGGGCATTGTAGGCGGCAGGCTGCGTGTAGAGCTCGCCGTAAAGGTTATGTGAATCTGCGGCATAAGTCACCATCACCGACCCGTCGGCGGTGGCCCCTTTGGCCGCTATAAGGCTTGTGCAGGCCCACGCCGACATCGCCGACGCCGTCGCCGCAAGCAGAGATACTATTACTTTTTTCATCATTTTATTGTGATCCGATTGTCTCGTTTTTTACTCTTTTAATGCGTCAATAAATCTTATCATTTGCTTCAATCAGCAAATTTAGTCATTTTCCCGCAATCCCCCCTCCCCCACCCTCTTAAAAATGCAAAAATCACCTCTCCGGCTCCGGCCCGCTTTGGGAATGTACCCCGCAGAGGTGTTGTCCCCAAGTTCTCGGATCTGGAAGTCC
>CAJLLX010000055.1 GCA_905207535.1 uncultured Muribaculaceae bacterium
TATGCGCAACTTTTTCATTATAAATATTTTAAGAAATTAATTCAACCAACAGGTAGAGAAAGAAAAGTTTATAGACTGGCTTTTCTACAATCTGAAACTATCGTGCTATGTAGTAGTAGAAGTGAAAATCGGTGAGTTTGACTTTGCAGATGCCGGTCAGTTAGGCGGTTATGTTGTTGCTTGTAACCATCTTCTCCGCAAGGAGGGACGTGATAACCCTACAATTGGATTGCTTATTTGTAAGCAGAAAAGCAACACATTGGCTCAATATGCTCTTGAATCAAGCAGCCAGCCTCTCGGAATATCCGAATATGAGCTTGATAAGCTCTATCCTGAAAGGGTTGAAGGAACAATGCCCTCAATCAAAGAGATAGAAGCGAAATTAGATGGTCAAATTAACGGCTAAATTGTAAATTATCAATTAATCACGATGCGCGGCTTGAGCCTCGGCGTGCACCCTATCGACTCCTTGAAGAAGCAGAGCCCCTCGGAGGGCACTCCCCCTTCCGACGAGGGGCCGATGTCGAGAATCTTCGCCCCCATCCCGGCGCAAATGCGGAAGACCTCGGGCGCAAAGCGGTGCATCACATTCATCCCGTCGCATCCGGGTACGTCGCCCCAGTATACCACCTGCATCACCCCCTGCGCCACGCGATAGACCAGCGCGGCAGCCACGTCGCGACCGCCCAGTGTCATCACTATCATTTCAGCCTCGGCCAACGCCACGGTGCGCGCCACATCGTCGAGCGTCATGCGCAGCGGGTATCCCTTCCAGGCGCGGTTGGCGGCTATCACGGCATACATCCGCTCCACGTCGGCCCTCCGAGCGCAATCGAGCAGCTCCACAGTGGCTTCCATCGCCATGGCATCGCGCATCTTGCGCCGCGCCTTCTGATTCATCCGCGATGCGGTGACTTCCTGCCAGTTGGCCTCGGTGATACCCCGCAGGTCGTAGTGGTAATTGAGGTCGGCATACATCAGACGCCCCCGGCGCACCAGAGCGCACTCCACCTTGGCCAGCATCGCCTCATCGTAGAATCCCGGCGGCAGAAATATCTCCACACTCTTCCCCAGCCCCCTGCCGTAATCGGCCACAAGCGCCGCACAGGCCTCCACCACCTCTACGGTCTGATCCTTGTTGTAGGTGAATCCGCCGAACGGAGCCGAGAACGGCGACAACAACCGCCCCCCTCTCTCGCCCAAAATCATCCCCATGCGCCATTTGCGCCCGTCGCCGCACAGCAGATAGTGCACGGCGTCGCATTTCGCGGCATTGAGTTGCGCAAACTCCATGCTGTTAAACAGATGCGTGCACCCCTTCGGAAACACGCGCCCGAACTCCTCCGCCTCCACTCTGCGTATGATCATGCCGTCGTCAGTCATCTCTTTCTCCATTTATTTGCCTCCTCTTATTTGCCTCCTCCCCCGCCCTTGTAATCACTACGATGTAGCGACGCACCACGGTGCGTCCTCCCCCAACTCATCGCGCATGCAAATATAATCAATCAATTCCTCACACCGAAATATTTGGGGATCACCCGGCACCCGGCTGCCCGGAATCCGTCTACGCCATTAGCAGTGGCGGGAAAAAACAGCGGCTTCGCGTCAATATCCTCCGATGCTGACGCGAAGCCGTATATGTTTCGTAGTGAAATAAAAGATCAGTTCTTTTTGCGGTTGCCGTAACGCGACAGGAATTTGTCGACACGACCGGCGGTGTCCACGAGTTTCTGCTTGCCGGTGAAGAAGGGGTGCGACGAGCTGGTGATTTCAAGCTTTACCAGGGGATAAGTCACACCGTCGATGTCGATGGTTTCCTTTGCGGCTACAGTCGAGCGGGTGATGAAGATTTCATCGTTCGACATATCTTTGAAAACCACTTCGCGGTAATTGGAAGGATGGAGGTCTTTTTTCATTTTATTTCGTTGTTTTTTTAATACTTGTGACGGGGGGCCGCTGGTAGGGCGGCCATAGTAATGGCTTGCAAAGGTACGCATTTTTCACGAACCAGCAAAACTTTCCGCAATTTTCTTTTCCTTTCCGCACCATATTCCATCTTTGGGGCTTGGGGAGCGATTTTAGGGATTATTCACCATAGTGGGGAAGGGAGGGGTAGGCGGTGTGGGAAAAATGTTGTATCTTTGCAGTTCGGGCCGACGTGGCCCGGCAACAAAACCATTTGCTCTCTTTATGGATTTCAAACTCGATTCGCAATACAAGCCCACGGGCGACCAGCCGCAGGCCATCGACCAGTTGGCGCAGGGGGTAGACGACGGCGCCAAGGCGCAGACCCTGCTCGGAGTGACCGGCTCGGGCAAGACCTTCACCATGGCCAATGTCATCACCCGCGTGAAGCGTCCCACGCTCATCCTCAGCCACAACAAGACACTGGCGGCACAGCTCTACGGCGAGTTCAAGCAGTTTTTCCCCGAAAACTCGGTGCAGTATTTCGTATCGTATTACGACTATTATCAGCCCGAAGCCTACATCCCCTCGGTGGACAAATACATCGAGAAAGACCTCATGATCAACGACGAGATAGAGCGTCTGCGTCTGGCCACAGTGTCGGCGCTCCTCTCGGGACGCCGCGATGTGATAGTGGTCAGTTCGGTGTCGTGTCTCTTCGGTATGGGCAACCCCGAGGACTTCAACGCCAATGTGATCGACATCCGCGTGGGGCAAAAAATAGCCCGCAACGCCTTCCTGCGCCATCTGGCCGAGGCGCTCTACTCGCGCAACGAGATAGAGCTCAACAGCGGCAATTTCCGCGTGAAGGGAGATACGGTGGACATCCGGCTGGCCTATGAGGATATCATACTGAGGGTGGTGTTCTGGGGCGACGAGATAGAGACCATCACCACTCTCCACCCGCTCGACAATGTGAGCCTCGGCACGCACGACTCCTTCCGTATCTATCCCGCCAACCTATTCGTCACCTCGCGCGAGCGACAGGCGGCGGCGCTGGCCAAGATGGAGGTGGATCTCGGCGACCAGGTGGAGTTTTTCCGCAAGGAGGCACGCGAGCTTGAGGCCCGGCGCCTCTACGAGCGCACCACCTACGACATAGAGATGATACGCGAAGTGGGCCACTGCCCCGGCATCGAGAACTACAGCCGCTACTTCGACGGCCGCCAGGCCGGCATGCGCCCCTTCTGCCTCCTCGACTATTTCCCAAAAGATTATCTCACGATCATCGACGAGAGCCACGTGACGGTGCCCCAGATTCGCGCCATGTATGGCGGCGACCTCTCGCGCAAGCAGAATCTGGTGAACTACGGCTTCCGCCTCGACTCGGCGCTCGACAACCGTCCGCTGCGCTTCGAGGAGTTTGAAAGCCTCACCAATCAGGTGATCTACGTCAGCGCCACCCCCGCCGACTACGAGCTGGAGCAGAGCGAAGGCGTGGTGGTGGAGCAGGTGATACGCCCCACCGGCCTTCTCGACCCGCTCATCACCGTGGAGCCCTCCGAGCATCAAATCGACCACCTGCTGGAGCAGATACAACTGCGCAAAGAACGCGGAGAGCGAGTGCTGGTCACCACCCTCACCAAGCGCATGGCCGAGGAACTCGACGACTACATGCACCGCCTGGAGATCAAATCGGCCTACATCCACTCCGACGTCGACACCCTCGACCGCATCCGCATCCTCGACGACCTGCGCGCCGGCACCTATGATGTGCTCATCGGTGTGAACCTGCTCCGCGAAGGTCTCGACCTTCCGGAGGTGTCGCTCGTGGCCATCCTCGACGCCGACAAGGAGGGATTTCTCCGCTCACACCGCTCGCTCACACAGACCGTGGGACGCGCCGCCCGAAATCTCAACGGCACCGTCATCATGTATGCCGACCAGATCACCGACTCCATGCGCCTCACCATCGAGGAGACGGAGCGCCGGCGCGCCCTGCAGCTGGCCTACAACGAGGAGCACGGCATCACGCCGCAGGCCATCGTCAAGGCCCGCAACCGCATCATCGGTCTCGACGAGGAGGATGTGAACCCCTCGCAGACGCCCAAGGGTGACGGCGACCGCCGCAAGGCACAGGCCCGCGTGGCAGCGTCGAAGCCTGTTCCCTACGAGAACGAATACACCTCGCAGGTCAATCTCGCCGCCGATCCGGTGATAGCCTACATGAATCCCGCCGAGCTGGAGCGCTCCATCACCCGCATGCGCGCCGACATGGTAGCCGCCGCCAAGAATATGGAGTTTATGGAGGCCGCCCGCCTGCGCGATGAGATAATCAAGATGGAAGACCGCCTCAAAGAGATCCAAAAGCAATGAGCCGCTACGACAAACCACATAAGACCGATAGGCCCAATAGGCCCACCGGGCAGAATAGGCAGGAAAGGCCCAATAGGCCCTATAAGCCCAATAGGCCGGCTGCAGGCCGACAAGGCTGCGCATCAGCCGCAGCCGCAGCCGCAGAGCGCTCCCGAGCCGATGCCTCGCCGCCCCGTCACAGACTGGCTCCCCACGTCGGTCAAGGAGGCCCGTGCCCGGGGATGGGAGGAGGGGGAGATCGATATCGTGCTCTTCTCGGGCGATGCCTATGTCGATCACCCCTCGTTTGGCGCCGCCGTCATCGGACGCACGCTCATGGAGATCGGTGGCTACAAGGGGGCTATGGTGCCACAGCCCAATTGGCAGGACGACCTGCGCGACTTCCGCAAGTTTGGCCGTCCGCGCCTCTTCTTCGGCATCTCTGCGGGAGCCATGGACTCGATGGTCAACCACTACACCGCCGCACGCCGGCGCCGCAGTGACGACGCCTACACCCCCGGCGGACGTCACGGCATGCGCCCCGACTATCCCACCATAGTCTACGCCGAGAAGCTGCGCGAACTCTTCCCCGATGTGCCGATTATTGCCGGAGGCATCGAGGCGTCGCTCCGCCGCAATTCCCACTACGACTACTGGCAGGACCGCCTGCGCCCCTCCATCCTCGCAGATGCTCCGGTGGATATGATCATCTACGGCATGGGCGAGATCCCCATCCTGGAGATCGCCCGCCGCCTCGCCGAGGGAGAGCAGATAGGCGACATCCGCGATGTGCCCCAAACCGTGGTGTGGGAGCCGCTCTCGGCCCTCCCCGCCGCCTCCGATGCCGACAACATCATCCTCCACTCGTGGGAGGAGTGCAGGGCCGACAAGCGCAAGCAGTCGGCCAATTTCCGCCACATAGAGCAGCAGAGCAACCGCCGCCACGGCGCCACCCTCTGGCAGCAGCATGGCGACCGCGCCGTGCGCGTCAACCCCATGTGTCCGCCGATGACCACCGAGCAGGTCGACCGTTCGTTCGACCTCTCCTACACCCGCCTCCCCCATCCACGCTACAACGGCAAGCGTATCCCGGCCTACGACATGATACGCCACTCGGTGTGCATGCACCGCGGATGCTTCGGCGGATGCGCCTTCTGCACCATCTCGGCTCATCAGGGCAAGTTTATCGCCTCGCGCAGCGAGGCTTCGATCCTACGCGAGGCCGAGGCCATCACCCGCATGCACGATTTCAAGGGATATATCTCCGACCTCGGAGGCCCGTCGGCCAACATGTACCGCATGGGGGGCAAAGACACCTCAATCTGCGAGAAATGTCTGCGTCCGAGCTGCCTCCACCCCAAACCGTGCCCCAATCTCAACACCGACCACTCCTCGCTGCTTCACGTCTATCATGCCGTCGACGCTCTGCCGGGAGTGAAAAAGTCGTTTATCGGCAGCGGCGTGCGCTACGACCTCTCCATGCACCACACCGGCGACCCCGCCGTGGATGCCGCCAACCGCCGCTACAACGAGGAGCTGATCCTCAACCATGTGAGCGGCAGACTGAAGGTGGCCCCCGAGCACACCGAGGACAGCGTGCTCGAGGTGATGCGCAAACCCTCGTTTCAGTTCTTTTACGACTTCAAGCGCATTTTCGACCGCGTCAACGCCCGCTACGGCCTCCGTCAGCAGCTCATCCCCTACTTCATCTCGTCGCATCCCGGATGCCATGAGACCGACATGGCCGAACTGGCGATCAAGACCCGCGAACTTGACTTCCACCTCGAGCAGGTGCAGGACTTCACCCCCACCCCAATGACCGTAGCCACCGAAATCTACTATTCCGGCTACCATCCCTACACCGGCGAGCGCATCTTCACCGCCCTTACCCCCGCCGAGAAGCTCGCCCAGCGCCAGTACTTCTTCTGGTACGACCGCACCTACCGCGCCTCCATCACCGCCTCGCTCCGCCGCCTCAACCGTCCCGACCTCCTCCGGCGACTCTTCCCACGCTGATACGCGACAAAGAGGGTGTATTATGACGCCGGCTTGCAGGCAAGTGTCATCCCGGTTTGGGAGCTGACACTGAAAAAAAGCTGCGCCGTGGATTCCGGAAGAATCTGCGGCGCAGCTTAATGTGTTATCTTACAGGCTCGTTGCTCCGTTGCCGGTCAGCCGGCTATGTCGGCTGCGACAGCCTGACAAAGAAGCGGAGAATTGATTATTCGAACTCGATGAGGGGGGCGTCGGTGCCGACAACGTCGTCGACGGCGACGAAGACGCGCTTCACGGTGAGGTCGCGCTCGGCCTCAAGGTCGTTCTCCATCTTCATTGCCTCGTAGACGAGCATCTTCTGGCCCTTCTTCACCTTGTCACCGGCCTTGACATCGAGCTCTACGATGCGGCCGCCCATCGGAGCGCGGAACACTTCGCCGGTGATGGGCTCGTCGGCTACGGCAGCCTCAGCAGCCTTTGCCTCAGCTTTGGGCTCCTCTTTGGGCTTGTTTGCCTCATACTCCTCCTGACGGCGGTTGCGCAGGAATTTGTTGGCCACATTGGGAAGCAGCTCCATGAGCAGCTCTTCCTCGGTGTTGACAGCCAGCTTGGTGCCGCCGAACTCGGGGAGCACGGGATTTTCGGGTTTCTTGTATTTGGTCACGTCGTAGGCGTGCTCGGCAGCGTCGCCGGTGATCTTCTCGCGGAAAGCGGGATCGATGGGGGCCGGAGTGTGGCCGTATTCACCCTTTACCAGCGAGATAAACTGGTTGGAGGTGTTGGTGTAGTCGGGGTTGCCCTTCTTGCGGTCGATGGCGAGGTTCACAGCCTGAGCACCGACAATCTGGCTTGTAGGCGTTACCAGAGGCACCAGACCGGCATCGCGGCGCACCTTGGGGATGAGCTTCATGGCATCCTCCAGGAGGTCCGACGAGTTGAGGGCCTTGAGCTGAGCCACCATGTTGGAGTACATGCCGCCGGGCACCTCGGCCTCGCGGACCAGCAGGTTGGGTGCGGGGAATCCGAAATAAGCCTCGATGGCGTGGCAGGCGTCGAGCAGCTCGGCCTCGTTGCCGGCCTTGGCGGCAGCGATAGCTTTGTCGAAGAGTGCGTCGACCTCGGCGGGAAGGGTGTCATGAAGCGGGTCGAAGCGCTTGGGGAAATGGTCCTTGTGGAGGTCGAAGTCGGCCAGATTGCGGCGCACGCCTTCCAGACGCTCGCGAATCTCGCCTACCATCTCCATGTTGACATCTACCTCTACGCCGAGCTTCTTGCAGAATATGTAGACGAGCTCGATGGCGGGAGCGGCAGTGCCTTCGCCGAACCACCAGATGTTGGTGTCGAGGATGTCGACGCCGTTGAGCACAGCCATCAGCGACGAAGCCAGGCCGTAGCCCGGGGTGCAGTGGGTGTGGAAATCTACAGGCACCTTAAGCGACTGCTTGAGTTTGCCAATGATCGAAGCGGCGCGGAGCGGGTTCACCAGACCGGCCATATCCTTCAGGGTGATGATCTTGGCGCCGAGACGCTCCATCTCCAGAGCCTTGTTTACGAAATATTCGTCGGTGAAGATCTTCTCGGGAGCCGCCTCCTTCTTGCCGAAGAGCGAAGCGAAGAAGCCCTTCTTGGCGGGAGCTTCCTCCTTGGGATCGACGGTGTAGCATACGGCGCCGTCGGCGATGCCGCCGAGCTGGTTGATCAGGCGGATACTCTCCTTTACATTGTCGATATCGTTGAGTGCATCGAAGATACGCATCACGCTGAGGCCGCTCTTGATGGCCTCTTTATAGAACCCTTCGAGCACCGAGTCGGGGTAGGGCACATAGCCGAAGAGGTTGCGGCCGCGCGACAGGGCTGAAAGCAGCTGATCGGGGCCTACGGCCTTGCGGATGGTGCGCAGGCGGGTCCAGGGGCTTTCGTCGAGATAGCGCATCACAGAGTCGGGCACGGCACCGCCCCACACTTCCATGATGTAGAATCCGGCATCCTTGTAGAGAGGGAGCAGCGGATCGATGTCCTGTTGTTTCAGACGGGTGGCGAACAGCGACTGCTGGCCGTCACGCAGAGTGAGATCTCTGATTTTAAGCTTCTTTGTTACCATAACCTTTTAATTGTTAGTGTTTGGTTTGGAATATCCTCTTCCCTGGCATGCGTCGGGTCAGTGACCTTCAGCATGCTACCGGCCCTCACACGGCGCAGAGCCGGGGCCGGACAATCTGATTTTTACCTTGAAATTCAATCGCAAAATTAATAATTATTTCCAAATTATCAATCGCCAAAATTATTTTCTGCTCAAAAACGCCTGTTTTTCATAGCTTTGAGTGAAATATTTTCCATCTGCCAGCAATTTCGCCGCAAGGTCATGGGTATCTGTCTTTCCGTAAACTTGAATCAGTTTGTCGGCCGGCTTTTGACCGGCTCTATGTGGAGAATGATGTGAGTAAGCTGACCGAAGCGCGCGCGCAGCTTGCGCTCTATGACTTTGGTGAGTTCGTGTGCTTCGGCCACGCGCATGTCCGGATCCACGCGTATATCGGCTTCGATAGCCATGCGGTTGCCTATCTTGCGGGTGTGAATGTTGTGCGGGTTGCTGATGCCGGGTGTGCTGAGGATTATGTCGAGAATTTCGTGCTCAGTTGCTGCGTCGAGCGACTTTTCGAGCAGCTCGTCGAGTGCGGGCACGATGAGCTGCCATGCCACTTTTATTATGAGCAGACTGACGATGGCTGCGGCTATCGGATCGAATACTACCCAGCGGGGGCCTAAGGCTATTGCGCCCCCGATGCCGACCGCTGTGGCGATCGACGACAGCGCGTCGGAGCGGTGATGCCACGCGTTGGCTATGACGGCGTCGCTCTCGACCTGACGGCCCACATGTCGAGTGACTCTGTAGAGAAGTTCCTTGACGACAATCGACAGCAGCGCGGCCCATAATGCTATCATGCCGGGTGCCTGCAGATCTTCTCCCATAAAGAAGAATCCGTAGATCTTGCGGCAGCCTGACCAGAACAACCCGATGCCTACAGCCATCAGCGCTATGCCGATGATGGCTGTGGCCAGTGTCTCATATTTCCCGTGACCGTAGTCGTGCGACTCGTCTTTCGGCTTGGCGGAGATTTTCACGAACACCATGACCACAACGTCGGTGACGAAATCCGAAAGAGAGTGCACAGCGTCGGCCATCATGGCGCCGCTGTGACCCACGATGCCAGCCACAAACTTGAATATGAGCAGCAGCAGATTGCCGACGGAGCCAAGCAGCGTCACGCGCATTATCTTTGGGGTACGTTCCTCTTGAGTAAGCATGATGGCGACAAAAGTACAACTTTGACATTAAGATACTTCATGCGGTATTCATTTAATACCAGAACAAATATAGTACCTGTTGGATGAATTGATTTCTTAAAATATTCATACTGAAAAAAGTTACGCATATCGCTTATATTCAGCAAATTAGTGGTGACCAAACCATTGATTGCTATCATCGCGCATATGCACAACTTCAACGTAAAGTTCGGCAAAAGACTCGGCATATACAAGAAATTTGCCGAAAATCGTGTCAATGAACCGGGTAATGTACCCCGCAGAGGTGTTGTTCCCAAGTTCTCGGATCTGGAAGTCATCGCTCTTTCAGCCGCGGCCAAAGTCTCGGCTCTCACCGTCATGCAATATGTATATTTCGTTAATCATCGGAATATCGGTCAAGTCAAATATGCACTAATGTAATTCATCCAACAGGTTTCCTATATATCAAATCATAAACAACTTTTCCGCTCAAAATCGCTGTTTTTCATCTCTTTGTGTAAAATAATTATCCCTCTGCCCGCAATTTCGCCGCAAGGTCATGGCTCAAGGCGATTCGTCAAATGTTAAATCGTGTTATTATTTGGACTCATTTCATATAAACACACCCTCTTTTCACGGATTTTTCACGTACTTTGCATCACCGAAACAGTAACATTCTCTCTCCCTCCCCTCTCTCCGGTCTTTCTCCTACATTTACGTCAACAACTTATCCTACCCGCCATGCGTCTATCCGATCTCAAATCAGGCCAAGAGGCCGTCATAGTCAAGATACTGGGCCACGGCGCCTTCCGTAAGCGCGTCATGGAGATGGGCTTCGTCAAGGGCCGCAAAATCACCGCCATCCTTTCGGCTCCGCTCCGCGATCCGGTAAAATACCGGCTGATGGGCTACGAGGTGTCGCTGCGGCGCAGCGAGGCCTCGATGATCGAGGTCATCCCCTACGACGAGAGCGAGGACACCGAGCGACCCTCGAGCGAAGGGCGCCTCGAAACCACCGAGGAGGCCGACCGCCGTCAGCGCGAGCGCTACGAAGGACAGCGCCACATCATCAACATCGCTCTCATCGGCAACCCCAACTGCGGCAAGACCTCCCTCTTCAATATCGCCTCCGGCGCCCAGGAGCATGTGGGCAACTACAGCGGCGTCACCGTCGACGCCAAGTCGGGTGTCTTCCGCCACGGCGGCTACACCTTCAACATAACCGACCTCCCCGGCACCTACAGCCTCTCGGCCTACTCGCCCGAAGAGCGGTATGTGCGCAAATATCTGCGCGACAACAGCCCCGACGTCATCGTCAATGTGGTCGACGGCTCCAACCTCGAACGCAATCTCTATCTCACTACCGAACTCATCGACATGGACTACCCCATGGTGATAGCGCTCAACATGTTCGACGAGATGCGCGCCAAAGGGGTAAAATTCGAGTATGAGAATTTCGGCAACATGGTGGACGTGCCTGTGGTCCCCACGGTGTGCCGCAACGGCGAGGGGATCGACCGCCTCTTCGACACCATCATCGAGGTGTACGAGCGTCGCCACACGGCAGTGCGCCATGTGCATGTGCGCCTCGGCAACGACCTCGAGGAGGTGCTCACCGAGGTCAAAGACCGCATCAAGGCCGATAAATCGATCCACCAGCACTACTCTCCCCGCTACCTCGCCATCAAGCTGCTCGAAGGGGACCCCGAGGCCGAGGAGGCAGTGCGCCAGTCGGCCGGGGGCGACGAGATCATTGCCCTGCGCGACAAGCAGTTGCATGAGTTTGAGCGCACCCATCCCGACGAAGATGTATCCTCGATCATCGCCGCAGAGAAGTACGGTTTTATCTCGGGCGCTCTCGCCGAGACCCTCGAGACACCCACGCTCAATCATGCCGACCGCACCCATGTGATCGACGCCGTGGTCACCAACCGCCTTTTCGGATTTCCCTTCTTCCTGGCGGTGATGTTTTTCGTATTCTGGTTCACCTTCACCGTCGGCAGCTACCCGCAGGACTGGATACAGACCGGAGTAGACTGGCTCGCCGCGATGGTCAACGACAATATGCCCGACGGCCCGCTCAAAGACCTGCTGGCCAACGGCATCATCGGGGGCGTAGGAGGAGTCATCGTGTTCCTGCCCAACATCCTCATCCTCTTCTTCTTCATCTCCTTTATGGAGGATTCGGGCTATATGGCGCGAGCGGCCTTCATCATGGACCGTCTGATGCACAAGATCGGGCTCCACGGCAAATCGTTCATCCCTCTGGTGATGGGCTTCGGCTGCAATGTGCCCGCCATCATGGCCTGCCGCGCCATCGAGAGCCGCTCGTCGCGCATCATCACCGTGCTTATCACCCCCTTCATGAGCTGCTCGGCGCGTCTGCCGGTGTATGTGCTCCTCATAGGCACATTTTTCTCGGCCAATGCGGCGCTGGTGTTCTTAGGGATGTATATCATAGGTGTGCTTGCTGCCATGCTGACAGCCAAAATGCTCCGCAAATTCTTCTTCAAGCGCGACGAGACCCCGTTTGTCATGGAGCTGCCCCCCTACCGTGTGCCCACCATGAAGACCACCCTGCGCCACATGTGGGGCAAAGGTAAGGAGTATCTCAACAAGATGGGAGGCATCATTCTGCTGGCTTCCATCATCGTGTGGGCGCTCAATTTCTTCCCCCTGCGCGACGCCAATCCGGCCGATATAGCCGAACTCAACACCGAGGAGAGCGACGAGATCAATCCCGAGCGCGATTCCTACCTCGAGATGATGGGCAAAGCCGTCAACCCCATTCTGGAGCCGCTCGGCTTCTCGTGGCGCGCCACAGTGGCC
>CAJLLX010000056.1 GCA_905207535.1 uncultured Muribaculaceae bacterium
AAGAGACAGCACCGGCCTCAGCCGAGCCCGCAGCCGATGCCGCCGTAGCACCTGAGGAAACCGTCGCCGTGGAGATCCCCGCAGCCGAAACTCCCGCCCCGGAGCAGCCGGGCGCCGAAGCCCCTGCCGAGGAGACACCCGCCGAGGAGGAGAAAAGCGCTCCCTCGCGAGTGCCCGAAGCCGCAAGCAAAGCCGAGGTGCTGGAAACCCTCGTGCGCCTCGCCGCCGAGGAGACCGTAGAGATCACCCGCGAGGAGGTAGCCCGACTGAAACAGCAGTTTTACGCATTCCGTAAGGCCGAGCTCGAGCAGGAGCTGGCCGACTTCAAGGCCGCCGGCAACGATGCCGCAGCCTTCATCCCGGCTCTCGACGAGAGCGAAGAGCGGTTCAAAGAGCTGATGAACAGCGTGAAAGAGCGCAAAGCCGCCCTTGCCGCCGCTCAGGAGGAGGAGCGCCGCCACAACTTCGAGCGCAAACAGGCACTGATCGAGGAGCTGCAGGCCCTCGCCGCCGACACCGACAATGTCAACAAGGCGTTCCCGCGCGTCAAAGAGATACAGGCCGAGTTCAAGCTGATCGGCGAGGTGCCCGCCACCGAGGCCACAGCCCAGTGGAAGGCCTATCAGGGCGCCGTGGAGCAATTTTACGACCAGCTGAAGGTTAACAAAGACCTTCGCGACTACGATTTCCGCAAGAATCTGGAGCTGAAGACCCTGCTCTGCGAAGAGGCCGAAAAGCTCGATGCCGAGGAGGATATCATCCTGGCCTTCAAGCGTCTGCAGAACCTGCACGACGAGTGGCGTCAGGCCGGTCCCGTGGCCAAGGAGGTGCGCGAGGAGATCTGGGCCCGCTTCAAGGACGCTTCAGCTGCCGTCAACAAGAAATATCAGACCTTCTTCGAGGAGCGCAAAGCCCGCGAAGCCGCCAATGAGGCCGCCAAAACCGCTCTGTGCGAGAAGATCGAGGCCCTCGACTTCTCGGCCCTGAAGAGCTTCAGCGCCTGGGAGGATATGACCAAGCAGATCCTTGCCGCTCAGGAAGAGTGGAAGACCATCGGCCCGGCTTCGCGCAAGGTCAACAACTCGATTTTCGCCCGCTTCCGCGCTCAGTGCGACAAATTCTTCACCGCCAAGGGTGAGTACTACCGCGCTGTGAAAGATGAGCTTGCCGAAAACTTAGCCAAGAAGATCGCCCTCTGCGAGAGGGCCGAAGCGCTGAAAGACAGCACCGACTGGCGCAAGACTGCCGACGAGCTTGTGGCGCTGCAGAAAGAGTGGAAGACCATCGGCACCGTGGCTAAAAAGCACTCCGACAACGTATGGCACCGCTTCCAGCAGGCGTGCGACAGCTTCTTCGAGCGCCGCAAGGCCAATCTGAGCGAGAGCCGCTCCGAGGAGCAGACCAACCTCAAGGCCAAACGCGCCATCATAGCCGAACTGAAAGCTATCCCCGCCGACACTCCCCGCACCGAGGCGATGGCCAAAGTGCGCGAGCTGCAGGCCAAATGGCAGGAGATAGGGCATGTGCCTTTCCGCGAGAAAGACAAGCTCTACGACGAGTATCGCTCGGTGTGCGACGTGTTCTACGCCCGCAATCGCGAGGGTCGCGGATCGATGAGCCGCTTCGAGGATGTGATCAAGGAGATGGGCTCGGACGAGAACAAGCTCTACCGCGAGCGTGAACGCATCATGCGCGCTTACGAGATAAAGCGCAACGAGCTGAAGACCTACGAGAACAATCTCGGTTTCCTCACCTCGAAGAGCAAATCGGGCGAATCGATGGTGCGCGAGATGGAGCGCCGAATCCAGCACATCAAGGACGACCTGGCCGCCATCGAGGAGAAGATCAAAATGATCGACGAGAAGATGAAATAAACCGGTGCCGCGAGCGGGTCGTTTAGCCCCCGCCCGCGGAAGCCAAAGATACAACAAGAGAGGCTGTGTGTCAGACCGATAGCGATTTGGCACACAGCCTTTTCAGATTATCGCCCGGAGGGAGAGAGGGATTAGCGGGAAAGGCGACATAGACATTTTTACCCGCAAAGAGAATATTTTTGCTATAAAAAGCGGGGGAAAATGCGTAAATTTGCAAAACCTAAAATGGAGGACGCACGAGCCGAAAAGGCGCGCAAACAGAGGGGGAGGACGCACGAGCCGTGCGTCGCCACACCATGAGAGCATAATCGAAATAGATAAAACCATAACCAAGCGATAATACCACAACCAAGCGATAATACCACAACCAATTACATAAATCACTAAAAATGAACAAAGCACTACTGACGGCGTGGACCATGATGGCAGCGCTGGCAATGAACGCTGAGACCGTAGACCGCACGATGTATGTGGACTTCGGCGAAGTGGACGGCCACCGCGGAGGCACCACCGTGGGACCCGATGCCAACGGCCACTATTGGACCAATGTGAAGAGTTCCGGCAACAACTACCTCTATCCGGGCGTCACATTCCCCATCGTGGACTCCGAAAACAATGAGACGGGATACGACATCCTGGTGAACACCCGCTTCATGAGCAACGGCACCGCAGCCGCCGGCGGTCTGACCGCTCCCAAGGCAGAGTTCCTCGGCGATCTCGCCGTGGAAACTGCCACCTACGACTACCTCTTCGTAGAGGGTTTCCAGAACTTCAACTTTTTCACCTTCCGCGGGCTCGACCCGAAGAAGGCCTACCGCTTCCACACCTTCGGATGCCGCGCCAACGATCAGACCCGCGTGACCAAATATGAGTTCCGCGGACTGAACAACTGGTCGGAAAGCCATCAGACCTCGGGCACCGGCACCGGAGCCGACGGCTACAACGGCAACAACAACCACATCAGCGTCTCCGACCCCATCTACCCCGACGAGAACGGCTGCATCACCTTCACCATGAGCCGCGTGAGCAACATGATGCATGTCAACGCCATGAAGATCGAGGAGCTGTCGGACGCAGAGCCGCTCCCCATCACCTACACCCTGACTCAGACCATGTACATCGACCTTGGTGAGGCTCCCGCCAACCGCAACCATGGCAAGCTCACCGAAGGCGCCGACGCCAACGGCCACTACTGGAACAACATTTACAACACCTCGGGCGACCAGGTGCCCATCGGCCAGACCTACGCCCTTGTCAACTCGGCCAACGAGCCCTCGGGGATCACCGCCAAGACCCTCAACAAGCTGTCGACCAACGGCACCGCAACCGCCGGCGGCTATGAGACCCCGAAAGCCGAGGACCTGCGCGACCTCGCCGTGGCCACCGCCACGATGGACTACGTATACATCGACGCCAACAACACCCCGAAATCGACCATCGAGTTCAGCGGCCTCGACCCAAAGAAGGTGTACCGTGTGTCGGCCTACGGCTGCCGCATCACCAGCGAGACCGGCGACCGCAACGGCTACTTCATCACCGAAGGCCTCAACGAGTCGAAGCAGTACCAGTGGTTCTCCGGCCGCTGCATCGGCGGTCGCGACGCCAACGGGAAGGATGTGCACGGCAATATCCGCAATGTAGCCGTGAGCGACTTCGTCACCCCCACCGAGGATGGCAAGATCAACTTCACCATCCAGACCAACGTGGGACTCGCCCACCTGAACGCGCTGAAGATCGACGAGTACAACGCCACCACTACAGCGGAGCCGGTGACCGGTCCTCAGACCTTCTACATCGACTTCGGCGAAGTGACCCCCAACCGCGGAGGCACCACCGACGGCAAGGATAAATTTGGCCACTACTGGACCAACATCAAGACCTCGGGCAACAACTACACCTACCCCGGCACCACCTACCGCCTGATCAACTCCGAAAATCAGATCTCCGACTACGAGGCGTTTATCAACACCCGCTACATGAGCAACGGCACCACCGCCGCCGGCGGCCTCACCAACCCCAAAGAGGAGTATCTGGGCGACTTAGCAGTGGAATCGGCCACCTACGACTATATCTTTGCGGAAAACTTCCAGGACTACAACTTCATGACCTTCCGCAATCTCGACCCGCAGAAGGCCTACCGCTTCTCGTCGTTCGGCTGCCGCGCTGCCGACGATGTGCGCATGGGCGAATACATCTTCAAGGGCCAGAACAGCTGGTCGACCACCTATCAGACCTCCGGCGCCGGCCTGGGCAAAGACGGCTACAACGGCAACAACAGCAATATCAGCGTTTCCGACCCGATCTTCCCCGACGAAAACGGCTGCATCACCTTCACGCTCCACAGAGTGCAGGGGATGTTCTACATCAATGCCATGAAGATGGAGGAAGTAGAAGGGCTGGAGCGTCCCGAGAATCACTTCACCCTGGAGCAGAGCGTGTACATTGACCTGGGTGAGGCTCCCGCCAACCGCAACCACGGCCAACTGACCGAAGGCGCCGACGCCAACGGCCACTACTGGAACAATATCTACAACACCTCGGGCGACCAGGTGCCCATCGGCCACAGCTACGAGCTTGTCAACTCGGCCAACGAGCCTTCGGGCATCACCGCCACCACCCTCAACCGCCTGTCGACCAACGGCACCGCAGCCTCGGGCGGCTTTGAGAATCCCGAAGCCAAATATCTTGGCGACTTCGCCGTAGCCACCGCCACGATGGACTATGTGTACATCGACGCCAACAACACTCCGAAATCGACGATAGAGTTCAGCGGCCTCGACCCGCAGAAAGCCTACCGCGTGCATGCCTACGGGTGCCGCATCACCGACGAGACCGGCGACCGCAACGGCTACTTCATCACCGAGGGCCTGAACTCGTCGAAGGAGTATCAGTGGTTCTCCGGCCGCGGCTGCGGCGGTCAGGGCGTGCACGGCAACACCATGAATGTGGCCGTGAGCGACTACATCTTCCCCGACACGGACGGGAAGATCCGCTTCACCCTTCAGACCAATAAGGGCCTGGCTCACCTCAACGCCATGAAGATTGAGCAGTTCGACGCCACCGGCGCCGAGCGTCCGGCCCAGCCTCTGAAATCGCTGACCATCAAGGGCACCTCGGCCGAGAACGCCGAGGGCGTGGCCATGCGCGAGCTCACCGAGAAGGGCACCTTCGTAGCCTACACACGCCTGGGCGAGGGCAGCTACACCATCGAAGGCACCGATGAGGGTGGCAACACCCTGAGCTACGGCATCGCCGACGGCAAGCTCACCGCCAACGGCGCCGCCACCGAAGTGGCCGAAGCCACCGTGGCCCGCATCTACGCCAACACCAAGACCAACACCGTCACCGTCACCCCCATCACCTCGATGACAGTGAAAGGCGTGATAGTACCCGCCAACACCACTCTGGCATATGCCGGCAACGGCCGCTGGGAGCAGGAGGTGGCTCTGGACAAGACCACCGGCGAGCAGTATCTCAACCGCAGCATCTACTTCGCCCTCAACGGCGATGACACCTACGCCATCCGCCGTAGCACCAACTCGGATGTAGCCGGCGTAGCCGCCGACGGCTTCAGCGGCGAGAACATCCGCCTCAACAACGGCACCTACACCCTCACCGTCGACCTCACCGAAGGTAAGGTAGGCGTCGCTGCCGAGATCGATCCCTACCGCGTGTCGGTATTCGGCTCGTCGGTAGCCAACGGCCAGGGCGCCGAGAACTTCCGCGGCTACGCCTATCTCTACGGCGAGCAGCTGAAAAAGCGCGCCGACCGAGGCGACAGCGAGTATCCGCTCTACACCTCGGGCGTGTCGATCGGCGGCAACACCACCACCAACCTGCTCAACCGCTACGACGACGTTATTCACGACTTCGGCCACTTTGTGGTCATCGGCCTTTCGCTGGGCAATGAAGGGATCCACGGCGCCGGCAACCCCGAGGCAATCTTCAATCAGTTTGCCAACAACATGCAGACCCTCATCTCCAAGCTCCGCGCCGACGGCAAGGAGGTAGTGGTGATGAACAACTACACCCGCGGTGACTACAACGACACCGACTACAGCTACGTGAAGCGCACCAACATGCTGATCCACAAATGGGACGTGCCCTCGGTCAACACTCTCGGCTCCATCGACGACGGCGCCGGCCACTGGGCCGACGGCTTCATCACCGACGTGGCTCACCCCAACACCTCAGGCCACAAGCAGTTTATGCAGGCCATCGTGCCCTCGCTGTTCGACGCCCTGATTGAAGGCAAAGCGCAGCCCGTGCGTAACCTCGACGCCGAAGGCATACGTCTGACCGGCGGTTCGGCCATGGCCTTCACCCCCGAAGAGACAGTGAACGCCTTCACCGCCGATGTGCGCTTCCGCGGCAACGGCGCCGGCGACCTCCTGCGCTTCCTGCAGGGCAAACGCGGCACCACCATCGGCTCCGTGACCCTCGATGAGGCCGGACACATCTGCTATCAGAGCCCCGTGGCATCGAAAGATCCTATCGTATCGGCAACGGCAGTGAGCGCCGACAGCTGGCACCACATGACCCTAACCCACTACTACGCCATGGGCAAGACCTTCCTCTACCTCGACGGCGTGAAGGTGGGCGAAGTGACCGACAAACTCATTCCCTCTAAGTTTATCATCGGCGACATCTCCACCCCGCGCGAGATCGGCGAGGTATCGTTCTGGCGCGCCGGCATGACCGCCGAAGAGATCAAGCACCACACCGACGGCGGCGAGCTGCTGAAATCGAGCCTCGAGATCTACACTCCCTGCCATCAGGCCGACACCGAGACTCAGGCACGTGCAAGCTACGTGAAGCTGCCCAACCTGGCCCAGAGCCTCAACGCAATGGACTATGACCACGGCAACACCCTCGGCGTGAGCGACATCGAAGGCGACGAGATCGCACCCTTCAGCGTCAGCACCACCGCCGGCACCATCACCGTAGAGGGCGAGGCCGGCACGAAAGTGACCGTAGCCGCAGCCGACGGCCGTATCGCAGCCGTCTTCACCCTCGAAAGTGAGGCCGTGAGCGTGCCCGCCGCCCCCGGCATCTACCTGGTCAACAACGTGAAGGTAGCAGTGCGATAAAAAGCGCTTAGGTAGAAAAACATCAAGAAAAAGCTAAGGTAAAAAAAGATAAAATTAGATGAAAGCGGCTCGGCTGCCGGGGTGATCCCGGTGGCCGAGCTTTTTTTAATGGAGGACATGATTTAGCGAAGTTTGGGGGTGGACGCACCATGGTGCGTCCCTTTTGGTGGGAATCATCCCCAATTTTATACACTTGGATTTCGGCTTGACGCCTAAATGGGGCGAAAAGGGCATATTATTAGGAATATTTAACAATAATTTGTATCTTTGCGGGCAGAAACAGACAAGGTACGATAATAGGTACTATAGAAACACGGTAATAGAGGGATGAGAAACCGGATTTCTTTTAGAAAACAGTTTTCAAGGTACAATAAAAACAATTTTCAAGGTACAATTATAAAGGTTTGTTATTATGAATTTTAGCGGCACAGTGGATTTCCGGCCCAAATTGTGGTCGGCTCTCCGCCATTACAACAGCAAGAAGCTGCAGGCCGACCTGATTTCGGGCATCGTAGTGGGCATAGTGGCTCTGCCTCTTGCCATCGCTTTCGGTATCGCGTCGGGCGTAAGCCCCACGGTGGGCCTTATCACCGCCATCATCGGCGGTTTTATGGTATCGGCCTTCGGCGGCAACTCGGTGCAGATCGGCGGCCCAACGGGCGCGTTTATCGTGATAGTTTACGGCATCATCAGCCGTTACGGGCTTGAGGGATTGGCCGTGGCCACGTTTATGGCCGGTCTGATACTGGTGGTGATGGGTCTTTTCAAGCTGGGAACAGTGATAAAATTTATCCCTTACCCCATTGTGGTGGGTTTTACGGCCGGTATCGCGCTGACCATCCTCTCCACGCAGGTCAACGACTTCTTCGGCCTGGGATTGAAAGACCTTCCGGGCGAGTTCGTCTCGAAATGGGGTGTATATTTCCGTAATTTCGACAAAATAGATGTGCCGACGCTGATAGTGGCGCTGGCCTCGCTTGCGGTGATCATCGTTACGCCCAAGATTTCCAAGCGCATCCCCGGGGCGCTGACCGCCATCATCCTGGTGACGGGCGCCGTGGCGCTGATGCGCACTTTTTTCCCGGAGATAGCCATCGACACCATCGGCGACCGCTTCGGAGCGATGAAGACCGACCTGCCCGAGGTGCAGGGGTTCTCGCTGACGATGGCCAACATCAACTTGCTGCTCCCCTCAGCCTTCACCATCGCAGTGTTAGGCGCCATTGAGTCGCTGCTGAGCGCCACAGTGGCCGACGGTGTGACCGGGTCGCACACCTCCACCAATACCGAGCTGATCGGGCAGGGTATGGCCAACATCGTGGTGCCCTTCTTCGGCGGCATCCCCGTGACCGGCGCCATAGCCCGCACCATGACCAACATCACCAACGGCGGCCGCACTCCGGTGGCCGGTGTGATCCATGCCGTGGTGCTGCTGCTGATCTACATCTTCCTGATGCCGCTGATCAACTATGTGCCGATGGCATGTCTGGCGGCCGTGCTGGTGATAGTGTCGTACAACATGAGCGGCTGGCGCACGATCGCGGCCATGTTCCGCAACCCCAAGAGCGACATCTCGGTGATGGTAGTCACCTTCCTGCTGACGGTGGTGTTCGACCTCACCATCGCCATAGAGATAGGCCTGCTGCTGGCTATCGTGCTGTTCCTGCGCCGTGTGATGGAGAACACCGAGATCAAGGTCTACTCCGAGCAGCTCGATGTGGCCGAGGGCACCGACCTCGACGCTTCGCACCACGAGGTGCTCGATGTGCTCCCCGGGGTGGAGGTCTACGAGATCGACGGCCCGTTCTTCTTCGGTGTGGCCACCAAGTTCGACGAAATGATGCGCACCACCATCGGCGACAAGCCTCAGGTGCGTATAGTGCGCATGCGCAAGGTGCCCTTTATCGACTCCACCGCGCTCCACAACCTGGAGATCCTCATCACCTCGTCGCAGAAAGAGGGGATACACATAGTGCTGTCGGGTGTGAAGGACAATGTGCGCGAAGTGCTGGTACACGCCGGCATCGACCGCCTGATCGGCGCCGACCACATCTGCCCGCATATCTCGGTGGCCGTGGAGATGGCCAACGCCATAGTGCGCAAGAACGAGCGTGAAGGACAGATGAACGTAGCTGTGCAGTAAGCGCCTCCACCGGAGCCGGGACTTTCGCCGGCATTTGCATCGCCGCAGCTCCTTGCCAAAGCAAAAAATCGGAGGGAATATTTGCAGGAAGCAAAGAAAATGGCTAACTTTGAGAAACAGAAACAAACCAAACAGCAAAGATTACCATGAAAGCGATGCGAATGTTGGCAGCGATGCTGCTATGTGTGGCCGTGGCGTTGCCGTCGGCAGCTAAGAAGAAACAGGCAGCGGATGCCGCCGACGCCCCAAGACAGTGGACACAGCTGCTATGGCCCGACGGAGCGCCCCATCCCAAGACCATAGCTCCGGACAAGGACGGGAAGATACGCGAGGCCAAGAACTTAGGCGACACCGCCAAGGTGCATGTGTTCCTCCCTGCGCCCTCCAAGGCCAACGGTCAGGCCGTGGTGCTGGCTCCCGGCGGGGGCTATGTGTGGCTTGCCATCGACAACGAAGGCTTCGGGTGGAAAGATTTCTTCAACGACCGCGGCACGGCGCTGATAGTGCTGCAATACCGTCTGCCCGACGGAGTGTGGCAGGTGCCCCTTGAAGATATCCAGGAGGCAGTGCGCCTTGTGCGCCGCAACGCTCAGGCATGGAACATCAACCCCGATGCGATAGGCGTAGGCGGCTCGTCGGCCGGCGGCCACCTGGCTTCCACAGCCATCACCGCCTTCGAGCATCCGGTCAACGAGGATCCGGTGAGCTGCCGTCCCGACTTCGGGATACTGTTTTATCCGGTCATCAGCGGATTGCCCGACTACAGCCACGGCGGAAGCCGCACGGCGCTTTTTGCCGGTCCGCTCACCTGCGAGCAGGAGAAGCAATTCAGCAACGAGCGGCATGTGACGGCCCAGACCCCTCCGACCATCATCTTCTTCAGCAGCGACGACGACACAGTGAATCCGGCCAACGGCCTGCTCTTCTATCAGGCGCTCTACGACGCCGGCGTGCCCGCCTCGCTGCACATCTACCCCGAAGGGCGCCACGGCTGGGGAAGCAACCCCAACTTCAAATTCCGCCAAACGATGCTGCACGACCTCTCGTCGTGGATGGACAACCTGCAACCGAAGCCCTGACAGTCGCCCCGCGGCCGACAACGACAATGGCGGCGGGGAAGATAGGTTTGTACGGAAATATATTATTTACTAACTTTGTGTGCCGCAACTGCGGCGCACAAAGTTAGTGCATTTTTTGCTCCGGCGGTTCCCGCGGCGAAGGCCAAGCCGGGCCAAGCGGCGGGGGGGGACTCGGCAGTACAACAATCATTTATCATCAAAACAATCATCACAACAGCGGTTTCTACTATGTTACAGCGGATATTGACAAGACTGACAGGATTGGCTGCATGCATCGCAGTCACGATGACAAGCGCATCGGGCCAGAGCCTTTTCGACGAGATGATACTGGACGGGGAGACCGTGAGCGCCTCGGCCGACACCACGACGGTGAAGCCGGTAGTGAAGGAGACACGGTCGACACGCCAAGGGCGTCAGCGACGCAATCCGCGCAAGCAAGTGGAGAAGGTGCCGTCGCTGTGGGATCTGACCGACGCCAACGGCATGCCGCTCGACTCCACCTACTACGGGCCGCAGGAACTGCTCCCCGACCCCTACATGGATGTGGACGCATGGATGATGCCCCGAAGCTTCTACATGCCGGCGGTATTCATCAGCTACGACGGCACACTGGCCGGAAAGGTGGCTGCAGAGGACAATCCGCTCGCCATAGAGGGGCCCGACCCGGAGAAGATGAACTGGGCCGACAAGACCGTGATCCGCGACCGCCGTCAGCAGCTGCGCTTTCAGCAGTTTATGATCGAGCA
This sequence comes from uncultured Muribaculaceae bacterium, assembly GCA_905207535.1. Classification (GTDB taxonomy): domain Bacteria; phylum Bacteroidota; class Bacteroidia; order Bacteroidales; family Muribaculaceae; genus UBA7173. The sequence continues at coordinate 10,933 of CAJLLX010000056.1, forward strand.
TCCCGAGCTGGTGCCCTACAACCTGGAGTCGATGCCCCGCGCACCGAAGGAATTTGTGATGACGGTGGACCCCTCGACCGCCAAAATCAATGTCACCGAGTTTACCCGCGACGTAAAGGAGATGACCGGCACCGCGCCGAAGCTCAACCTGGGGCGCATCAACTGGCTGCACACCTTCGACGGGTCGCTGCATTTTTCGCAGGCATACATCTCGCCCAACTGGTATCAGGGCGGCAAATCGAACCTCAACGGCATTCTGTTTCTGCAGTACAATGTGAAGCTCAACGAAGCCTTCCACAAAAATCTGATTTTCGAGACCAACGTGCAGTATAAACTCGGCGTGAACAACGCGCCCGACGACACAGTGCACGCCTACAACATATCGGAAGACCTGTTACAGATAAACACGAAATTCGGTCTGAGAGCATGGAAACGGTGGTACTACTCGGTGACGGGACAATTCAAGACCCAGCTGCTCAACAACTACCAGATCAATTCGGACAAGCTGCGGTCGGCGTTCCTCTCTCCGGGTGAGCTGAATGTGGGTGTCGGTATGAGCTACAACTACTCCAACCGGAAAGGGACAGTAAACTTCGCAGCGAATATCAACCCTCTGTCTTACAACATGAAAATGTGCACGAACGACAAGCTGAATCCGGTATCGTTCGGCATCGAGGAGGGGCACAAGACGATAAGTCAGTATGGTTCGAATGTGGAGCTGACCTTCAAGGCCAAGCTGGCGTGGAACATCGAATACAACAGCCGCCTCTTCGCCTTCACCAACTACGAGGTGTCGCAGGGCGACTGGGAGAACACCATCACCTTCAACATCAACAAGTACCTATCGACCAAGATTTTCGCCCATCTGCGCTATCAGAGCGACGCCAACCGCTTTGAGGAGACCCACTGGCACAAATGGCAGTTTAAGGAGATATTGTCGATCGGCTTCAGCTACCGCTTCTCCCGCGCATGAGCCTTAAAGTACTGATATCCGGCATGATATGCATCGTAGCATCGGCCACGGTGCAGAGCGTCGGCAGCGTGGAGCTGCCCGACAGCTCGTGGGTGGCCCATCCCGGGGTCACAGCCGCTGAGATGCGGGCCCTGCTTGAAGAGACCCGGCGCGACGCCGCCGAGGGGATATGGCGCACCACCGGCGACGGCACCGAGATAGCGCTGATCAGCGGCCGCAGCCGCGGCGG
>CAJLLX010000057.1 GCA_905207535.1 uncultured Muribaculaceae bacterium
CGCCGCGCCGATGGTACTGCGAAAGTGGGAGAGTAGGTAGCCGCCCCTTATAAACGTGAAGCGCCCTTGCACCGGTCATCCGGAGTAAGGGCGCTTCTCCTTTCTTCCCCTCTCCGGCCCCACATCCCCCATCCCCCGCTTCTCCCCGCTAACCTGATTGGCAATGATTCTTTTGCCGGGCGGAAGGGGCGCTGTACTCAAGTATGGAAATATATCGGACTTAAAAATACGCTTTGGGGCTACATCCCTCATTCATTTACCCTCCGGGCATCGGAATGGATAACGCCTCGCAGTAGGGGCGCAAAAAAGCTCCCGATCGAAGCCTTCGCTTCGACCGGGAGACTTTAATTTATGCTGTTTTGTTACGCCTCTAAGAGGTCACAAAATTTAGCGTACGATAGCCTTGCTAACCTTCTCGCCCCGGCGCTTGATAACCAATTCGCCTGCGGCAGGATTAGCTACGCGCACACCATCCCATGCAGGTTGAAGATCTTTTAATGGTTGACGATAAGCTTCTCCGTTCCGCCATTTCTGGTTGGCGCCGAATCGCCCAAAATCATTTTCACTATATATTCGCCGTTAGGTAAATCGGAGACATCAATCTCAACAGTTGTATTATTTCTAACATTAAGGAATCTCTTTACAACATTACCGGTAGATATATTTGCAACATAGATATTTGCTGCTGTGTATAATGCCGGCATATTGCACTCAACATAGCAAACCGATGATGCAGGATTGGGATACAGTTTAATACAGTGATACTCGATATCTACGGGAGTAACGCCGGGCTTTGGGCCAATAGGGACAATTTCTGTTTAAGTACAATTTGGTCGGTATCCGAACACTTTGTGACGTCCGGGCTTCAAATCAGAAAGGGTACTGAATTTTATGATAGATTCGGGTCTAACCGGTAGCAAGATCATACTGTACCGGCTTCACTTGCACCTCGTATAGCGAACGATTGGGTTCACACGTGAATTTAAAATCACTTACTATCGAGGATGCACTTTCAAAAACTGAGCTTTGAATAGGCTTTACATTCGCCTTTGAATAGCTCACATCTCCGGTATCAAATAAATCCTCACGCGCGGGAGTTAAGGAGTAATCGAAATCCCTGTACTCACTATTTTGTAGCTATTTTGTCACACGATGACCATATAAGATAGCGCAATACCCCCTGCCTCCTTAAACGCAAGAACTCCCGATCGAAGCCTTCGCTTCGACCGGGAGCCTTTAATTATGCTGTTTTGTTACACCTCTAAGAGGTCACAAAATTTAGCGTACGATGGTCTTGCTAACCTTCTCACCCTGGCGTTTGATTACCAATTCGCCGGCGGAGGGATTAGCCACGCGCACACCCTGAAGGTTGAAGTACTCTACGGGAGCGTTGTCGTTAACGTCAATCACTGCGTCGTTGATACCGGCGGTGTTGAGGTCAACCTTGAAGGCGCCATTGCCATTGGTGTAATACACGGCGGGACCATTGCTTGTATCCTCATTGCCGGATGCATCAGTGGGATAGAGGAACTGATACTCGCAGAGAATCGATTGGGCGGGGAAGGTGATTACACCATCCTTAAGGCTACCATAGGTTGCAGGATCCTCTTTACCCTCTTCTACAAAGTAGTTGAAAGAACCTACCATGATGTGGCCATAGGCGTTCTCATAACCGGGATATGAAGGTACTACTGTCACCTGGTCGGGGTTGGTAGCATCGATATAGAGGAAGTGCTTGCTATCGCAGCCGTGGAGGTTGAAAGCGGCGAATTTCCAATCTGCCGATACATAAGGATTTACGAGGCGATAAAGACCGGGAGCCGATTTTGCTTCCTGAATTTCTACTTTATATGTCTCAGCTGTACCGGGAACGGTCTCACCATTTATTTTGAAACGCCAGAACGGACCTACGAGGTCATCGGTATAGTCAACCATGCCAAGCGAGGTCCAGTATTCTGCTCCATCGTAGGAATTCATAAGCTTAACCGCTTTACCGGCAACACGGGTCCCGTCGGCATCATATCCAAGGATGAAAAGGGTGCAAGGCCCATCGTTCGTGCCGGTCTGAGCATCGAATGTGCCTTCTTTCGCGGGAAGATCCTCAAGAGCTTCACCCAAAGCGCTTTCTACGGCAGCAAAGATTTCCTCCGACTCAGTATAGTGCGAAGCTGCAACTACACATTTTGCAGAAGCAAGGTCAGCACCGAGCTTATAAGTAAAGTGATGGTAACCGTCAGAGGGGCAGAGGGTTTCAGATACGTGGCTGATGCTATAGTCTTTTGCATCTGCAAATTTCACATAACCAATACCTTCAAGCGACTCTCCAGCGTCTGTTTGCCATGTGTAGCCCATGTGATCTTTATCGGCAGCATAGCCAAACACTCCAATATTAATGGTGATGACACCATTCTTGTAAGTGCTGGGCATATAACCGTAATTCATAGCTACAGATGCTTGAACGCCCTGCGACAGTAAGCACGAGAAAAGGTCCTGTACATAGAAGTCCTTCTTTATCTCAACAAAATGTCCTACATACTGGGCATCAATCGACACCTGATTAGGCTTGGTGCAGTCAATAATAAGATCCTGAGGATCGGTGAAGGTACATGTCACTTCTGTTCCCTCAAAGAGAGCCTTGAAACCGGGCTGGTCGTAAGGCTTGATAAGCTTGAAGCGATCGCCGCGCGAGCTCTTCTGCACGGGCACTTCCCACGAAAGCTCGTCGACAAGCTGCTGTACGTCGGCAGGCGAATCAGCAAAAGCGGGGATAACCCAAGGATCATAGAAAGTAACTGTGCCGGCATCTTCCCAAGTCTCCTTGATTTCGATGCGCGAAGGCTCCTGAGCAGGTGTTTCCTGCTTCTGAGCGTCGAGCAGGGTGTTATTATTGAGCTTGAGGCCCTCGATCTTAACGGCGTGAGCCTTGGTCATCTGCGGTGCCTGAAGGGATACGCCGGCCAGCTTGTTGACAGCTACGGCACGGTTGGCCTTGAGTTGCACCGTATTAGCGCCTGCAGAGGCTGTCAGGGCCACTGCAACGCCAAGCAGTAAAGTGTAAAGTTTCTTCATACTGATAGAAATTTTTACGGTGATTAAAATTATTGTTATTCTCTTTATCTAATGTAATGATTCGATCTGATTTACTCCCCGCATAGGTGGGAGCGGAGCAAAACCTTTCTTTTTTACCATCTGCCCGGATCCTCCGGGCTTCCTAAGCCGCTACAACCTCTCCAAAACCGGGCCTCGTAGGCCTTTGCCGGGAAGCGCCTCCCAAATGTTGGCCTCCTGAACCTCCGCCGGGGGAAACCTTGAAAAAGTGATGTTGCATAATGTAAGCGCAGTGGCGAATAGCGGTTGCAATGTATCACATTTTCTCGTAAATTCCAACTTTCGGCTTATGTTTTAAAGCATAGTTGTATAGCTTGTTGCAAATGTAGGAGTTTTTTTTCATTCTGCAAACATCTCACCATATTTTTTTTGCACAATTTTTTCATTCGCCCCCTTTCGCTGGCAAAATGTCGCCCCCAATCACCATGGATCACCCCACGATGTAAATGCCCCCCATGGATCATCCCACGATGTAGGGACGCACCATGGTGCTTCCGCCGCCATCCCCGCCAACATGCCGACGCCGTGTCAAACCTCATGTTTGACACGGCGCCGCATATATTCGTATTTCATTCCGCCCGGATGGCGGATGATTTATTTTTCCGTCCGGATGGCGGAGGGTCATTTCGCCCGACTAAAGGCACGTGCCCGTCAGTTCCAGGTTAAGTTCCAGATCGCAACCCTATCCACATTGCTATCCTTCCCCGAGGGGCAGTTGTTGACGATCTCGATGGAGAAGTCGCCGCTGACATTCACATCCCACGAGAAGTCGTAGGCCGTCTTGATCTCCATGTCGGGTGTCATGGTCGTCTCCTTGACTACACTGCCATTCTGGAGCACCTTGACGGTGAAGGAGAACTTCGACGATTTGGTGCTGTAGGCGGTGCCATACTTGAAGGTGAGCGTCTTGATGCCGCCGGTGAGCGTGGGCGAAGTGATCTTGCCCGGCTTCGAGGTCTTGCCGTTCATGGACACAGCCAGAGTCTTCTCGCCGCCGATGAAGGCGAAGCGCGGGTTGGTGTCGGTGCCTCCTGCAGCCAGACCGCCGAGGATGTTGCATCCCGTAGCCGTCCAGCCGGTGGCGTTGGTGAAGTCGCCGTACGAGCTCTTGGGCTCACCGCCGTTAAACGAGTTGAAGTCGCCCTTGTAGTCGCCCGAGGGGGTGGGAGGGGTCACGGGTTCGTCGCCGCCACCGCCGGGGGTGTCACCGCCGCCGGGGAACGAGCTGTCGGCCGACGCCGTGATCGAGCCGGTACCCGAGATGGCGATATTCTTGATCTCCCATGTGCCCGAGACGCCGGTCTCGCTGGTGTAGTGGAATCCGAGTTTGATCTTCTTGCCTGCATAAGCGGCCAACGAGATGCTGCCGGAATTGACGAAGGTCCAGTTGGCATTGGTGCTCCATTCGGGGATGGTCACGGTCTGCCAGTCGCCGCCGTTGACGCTGACAGCGAGGCTCACCTGACGCTGAGCCGTGGCGAGGTCGGGGAATTTGTTGGTGACGTGGTCGAAGGTCAGCACGGGGTTCTTGGCAGCGCTGAGGTCGAGCAGCGGCGATACCAGCCACGAGTTCGAGGCATAGCTCTGGCCGTTGTAGGCCGAAGCCTTCATGTAGCCGTAGCTCGAATCGTGCTTCCATACATAGGTGAGCTCGGGAGCGAGCGACACATCGTGGATGGTGAAGCCGTCCTCGCCGCTCTTGAAGGTAGCGCTCCAGAGGGCGTCGCCCGTCGAGGGGGTGTCGCCGCCGCCGGGAGTGCCGTCGATCTTATACGAAGAGGTGTTCTTGATGCCGGGGAGGGTGTTGTATTTCATCACGTCGCCCTTGAGCTGCACCTTCTTGCCGAGCACGCCGGGATTGTCCACGAGGTTGAGCGCGTTGCGGGCGTCGGTGTTGGCCACGAGCTGTACGCACACGGTCTGAGTCTTGTCGGTGCAATCTTTCGAGTCGGCGATGAGGATGTTGGCGCGCTGCGACTCCGATACCTGGAAGTGGGCGTCGTAGTCCTGATAGTAGCCTACCACATAGCCTTCGGCCCAGATGCCGCTCTCGGTGGCGTCGGTGGTCGACTGAGGGTTGAGCTCGATGATCTTGGCGCAGTTGTAGGGCGAAGCCTCTGTGCCTGCGCCCGAGGGTGTGCCGGGGTTCACGGGGGTGTCGCCCGAGCCCGAGCCCGAGCCTTCGATCTTGTATTCAGCACCGTTCTTCACGCCGGGGCCGCCGCAATATTTCATCACGTCGCCCTTGATGGTGAGCACCTTGCCGAGGTTGCCGGGATTCTCCTTAAGGTTGATGGCACCGCGGATGGCGGTGGGGAGCTGCACGCCCACACACTTGGCGGGATTGGTCTCGTCGGCGGTGGCGGCTATCACTACATTGAGGTTGGTGGCGTCAGTGTTGGAGAACACTGCGTCGGTAAGCAGGGTGGAGGAGCCGCCGGTGGGCATGAAGCCTACGATGTAACCGCTCACCCACACGCCGGTAGCTACGGCATTCTGAGTGGAGGTGGGGTTCATGGCTATCACCTGCTCGGGGTTGTAGGGGGTGGCTTCGTTGCCGTCGCCCTCGGCGATCAGACCGCCGGGGGTGTAACCCTCGAGCTTGAACTCATCGCCTGTGCCGAGGTTGCCGGAGATGCCGAAAGCACCCATGTAAGCCTCGGGGGTTCCCTGCACCTCAAGCTCCTTGCCGAGGTTCTCGGGATGATTCTTCAGGGCCACTGCCGAGCGCAGCTCGGAGTCCTGAGGCAGCGGCACGATGAGGCACGACTTGAAGTCTTTGGTGTCGGCGTAGGGTGCGATCACCACAGTGTTGGCCAGGGTGGCGTCGGCGCCCCATTCGATGTCGGCGTCGGAGGTCACATTGGTCACCTCGGGTGCCACGGTGCCCACGATGTAGCCCTTGGTCCAGCCGTAGCTCTTCACTCCGGCGGTGATATTCTCGATGGCCTGGTCGATGGTCCAGGGGTTCTTCTCGGTGCCGGCGGCGATGGTGGGGTCGCCCACGTTGGTGATGTCGGCATAGTCGATCAGCTGGAACTGCCACGAGCCGTTGTACATGGAGCAGAGCAGCTTGGCGTCGCAGGGCTCGGTAGGCATCAGGCGGTAGTAGAAGTTGGAGTAGCCCGAAGTGCGGAGGTCGTAGTCAGAGTTGTCGATCTTCACCTTCTGGTTGAAGTTCTCCTGATAGATACCGAAGGTGTAGATGGTCTCATACTTGCCGTCGGCGTTGAGGTTGCTCATCTGAGGCACGAAGGTGACGTTGGTGAAGTTGACCACCTCGCTCTGCCAGCGGATGGGATCGGCGGCGATCTCGCTCATGTTGTCGAAAGTGTACTGATGCACTTTCGAGGGCTCGGGGAGGCCGTTGAGCTTGGCCAGCGAGTAGAAGCGTTGGTCGCTCATGTAGCCCGTCTGAGCGGCGCCCGAACTGCTGTGGCTCTCGGCGCCGATCTGCAGCAGACCGGAGTATTTGCCGCAGTAGAGGCCGGTGACGTCGATCACGATCTCCTGGCCGATGCGGTACTTCTGGTAGAGGCTGTAGGCATTGATAGAGAACTGGATGGCTGCGGTCTCGTCCTGGATCACGAGGCTCTTGTAGATGTTGCCGGGATAGTCGGTGGTGATCACGCGGCCATGGATTATGTAGTGCTCACCGTTCTCCTTGTTGCCGATGAGAGTGGCATAGTTGCTCTCGGCGTCGCTCCAGAAAGCTTTTTTGAGGTCAAGGATGGTGGTATTGGGCTCGATGTCGGCCTTCGGAGGCTGCACGAGCAACTCAGGGGTGTCGAAGTCGTCCTGGCAGGCGGTGAACCCTCCCAGTGCGGCCAGAGCCGTCAGAGTTATTACGATTGATTTCAGAAGTTTCATATGTAATATTCTTTGTAGGGGGGATTAGAGAGCGAATGAGGGAATAGTCTCGGCGGGAGCCACGTTGAGCTCTCCCTTGCCGTTGAAGTAGAAGTTCTTGATCTCCCAGGTGCCGCACTTGGTGGAGTTGCCGGTGTAGCGGTAGCCGAACATCACTTTATGGCCCTTGTAGGCGGCGAGGTCGAAGGTGCCGGCGTTCACGAAGTTCCAGTCGGAGTTGGTGCCCCAGTTGGCGATCTCCAGCGGCTGCCAGGCGGCGCCGTCCACGCTGATGTAGAGGGTGCACTCGCTCTTGGCGGCGTCGGCCGACGAGAAGAAGTTGATGGCATGGTCGAAGGTCATGGCCGGATCCTCGATGCCGTTGAGGTCGAACTGCGGCGATACGAGCCATGCCTCGCAGGCGTAGTTGGTGCCGCCCACATATCCCGATGCCGATACATAGCCGCGCGAGGTGTCCACGCGCCATACGTAGGTGCTGGTGCCCGGCAGGGTGATGTTGTGTGCGGTGAAGTCGCCCATATCATTGTTGAAGGGCTGCGAATAGAGCGGAGCCTCCCACGGGGTGAAGGTGTCGCCGATGCCGGCAGCGTCGTTGAGCTGCAGCTGCCAGCCCTGATTGTAGCAGCCGAGCACTGCGGTGATGTCGCCGGTGCCCGAGGGAGCGTAGATGCTCCACAGGCGCGAGTAGCCGGAGGTGTTGATGGCTATCGAGCCGCGGCCGCCGTTGGCGTCCTCGATGTATACGGAGTTGTTGGTCACGTTCTGGGTGCCGAGCTGCTGGCCGGGGGTCTGGAATTTGCAGTCTTTCACCTTCACCAGATAGCCCTGACACTGCAGGCGGGTGGCGGGATCGTCAAAGAGGTCGAGGAGCTCCTTCACGGTGTATTCGTGCACGGTGATCTTCTCGGGCTCGGGGATGCCCACCGGAGTAGCTTTGGCTTTCCACATATCTTCGGGCATACGGGCGGGTGCCGAGGTGGCCGAGGTGGCCGACGGCTCGGGCTGCGAGCCTACCTGCACGCCGAATCCATAGTTGCCGTAGTACATGCCGGTGCAGTCGATCACCACTTCCTGCCCGAAGGCGGTGTAGTTGTAGATATAGCTGTAGTCGACGGAGAAGAAGATGCCGCCGGTGGCGTCCTCCACGGCTACTTTCTTGAAGATGTTGCCGGCACGGGTGTCGGAGGTCACGCGGCCACGGATTATGTAGTGCTCGCCGTTGGCCTTGGTGCCGATCTCGGTGTTGTAGAAGTTCACATCCTGGTTGAAGAGCGCCTTGAGCTCCTCGATGGTGGTGTTGGCCTCGGCTACCGCCTCGCCCGCGGAGTCGCCCGACGAGTTGTAGGGGGGCTGCTCGAAGTCGTCGTCACAGCCTGTGAAGCCCGCGGCTGCGGTGATCAGCGCCGCTATGTATAATATCGATTTTTTCATCGTCGTATTGGTCTTGTGTTAGGTGGATATCAGAAACGCACGCCGGCATTGACAAATATCTTGACGCCCTGAGCGTACATGTATTTGGTCGGGAACGCATTCGGGTTGTAGTATTTGGTGTCGATACGGAATTGCTCCGTGGCGTTGGTGATGAGATTGCGGTTGTTGATGATGTTCTGGAGCTGCACGTTCAGGTTCAGGCTCACCTTGCGGTTGATGTAGATGTTCTTGCCAATCGAGGCGTTGAGCACCCAGTTGTTGGGGAGCTTCTCCTGAGCGGTGAACTCGTCCACGAGCTTGTCGAGATTTTCAGGCGAACCGGCATAGGCAGCCAGACCGCTGATCACTTCGTGGCGCGGGTAGGCCAGGCGCACATAGTAGTCGGCCAGCCAGGAGGCGTCGACGTTGAAGTACCACTGCTTGGGGGCGTTGTAGGCCACGGCGATGTTGAAGGCCGTCATCGGGGTTGAGGTGCAATAGTAGTTCTTGAGGTAGAACTGCGAGTATTTATCGGGCTGGAGGCCGTTCTCCACCGAGCGCACGCCGGTGGGATTGTTCACGTAGCGGTAGCGCGAGAAGTTGCCGGCGAAGCTGATGCGCAGGTCGTTGGTCACCTGATAGGCCATGCCCAGCTCTATACCCTTGTACTGGCGGTGTACGCCGGTGAGGGCGAAGTTGCAGAAGGCGTTGAGCTGCTCGTCCCAGAAGCCGTAGCGCTCGGTGGCGTCGTTCATGTCGGTGAAGTAGGCTGCGATAGATCCGCGGAAGCGGCGGTAGTTCCATGTGTAGCGGGCATCGGCCGAGAATACGCGGGTGGAGCTGATGCCGTCGACTGTGGTGTCCTTGATACGCGGCGAGATGTAGACGTCGTTGATCACAGGAGCCACGGTGCCGTATTCGGCCTGCAGGGTGAAGTAGTTGCGGCCGTTGAGCTTATAGGTGGCGCCCACCTTCACCGATGCGTCGTTGAAGCGGATGGTCTTCGAGGGACCGAAGGAGTTCTCGGGTGCGCGGCCGTTGCGCATGTAGCCATGGCGGTGAAATTGCTCATAGCTCATCTTCAGGCCGTAGTTCACATCCCATTTCGGCAGGTTGATCTGATTCTGCAGCCAGCCCTGCACCTTCAGGGCGTAGATGCTGTAGTCCCAGCCGATGCGGTCGCCCACCTGGGCGCGGCGGTTGGGATGGTTCAGGTCGTTCTGCATGATATCGGTAGTGGTGGCAGGGTTGTAGATCTCGCGCTCCGAGAAGCCGTCGACGTCGTACCAGAACTGGCCGCCCAGCAGGTCCTTCACGGTGGCGAAGTCGTTGGTGCGGGTGTAGTTGAGGTTCACACCGGCCTGGAGGCTCATGTAGTCGTTCAGGCGCTGGTTGATGGTGGAGCCGAGGATGAAGTTGAACTGATTGGAGTGCTCCCACTGCTGCATGTAGGTGGAGCCGAGCTGCTTGTCGTAAGGCAGGGTCTCGTTCTGAATGGCGTTGAGCTCATTGGTCAGATAGAAGCCGTCCCAGTCGAGCTGACGGAAGTCCTCGTTGGTGCGCCACTGCTCGGCATAATACTCGGCCTTTGCAGGATTGTAGTTGGAGTTGTCGGCCGGGTTGAGGTAGTAGCTCGGGAGGTTCTTGTAGTAGTCGGGGCGTGTGTCATTGCCCTTGAAGTAGCTCAGACGGGTGCGGGCGAAGTGTACCCAGCGGAAGGCGGCACCGGTATTGAGGGTGGTCTTCTCGGTCTTGTAGAGCCAGTTGAGCATCACGGTCGGGTCAAAATTCTCGCGGATGTTGTCCGAGCGCTTTTTGCCGTTCTGCCAGCCCCAGGTGGGGTTGTAGAGGTGGTCGTCGGTGAGCTCGAAGATCTCCTTGACCACCGACTTGCCGTTGGCGTAGCGGCGGGGGTTGCACCATGCCGTGAGGGTCAGCGAGTGGTTGAGATTGAACATCTTCTCGGCCGAGAGGAAGACGCCTCCGGCGTTGTAGAAGGTGCCCGGCACTATACCCTCGTCGGCGAAGCGGCCTATGGCGCTCACGGTGAAGGCCAGGCCGTTCTCCATCATGCCGGTGGAGTAGGTGGCCATGGCGCGGTATTTATAGTTGGAGTTGGTGTAGCTCAGAGCGCCGTTGAAGCCCGGAGCATACGTCTCGGTGATGGTGTTGAAATTCTGGCTGCCGCCGATGGCACCGAAGCCGTAGGCCGAAGCGCCCAGCCCCACGGTGGAAGTGCTGTTGCGGAAGGGGCGCGAGGTCATGCCGGCCAGCTGCTGGAAGGAGAAGCCGCCGCGGATCAGGTCGTTCATCGGCAGAGAGTTGATGTAGGTCTCCTGCCAGGTGCTCGAGTAGCCGCGGTAGTTGGAGTAAAGAGGCGAGTAGCCGTAGCGGGTGAAGCGGAAGAAGATGTCATCGTTCGAGCCGGTGAGAGCGCCCACTGCCTGTGCCGACTCGTTCTCATCGTCGATCACCGACTGGTCTACCAGCTGCTCCAGCTGGTTGTCGAGCACATACTCGTTCTCGGCAAAGTCTACGAACATGCGCAGGGCGCCGGTGTCCACGCTCTGGCCGTTGTAGAGACGGGCCTGAGCTGCCGACCCTTCGTAGCCCGGAGCCTCTATGAGCAGCACCGCCTCACCGGGCAGGGCGTTGCTGATGCGGAAATCGCCCGCAGGGCCTGATGTGACAGAGATACCCTGCCCCTGGATTGTGACTTTCGCCCCGGGGATGGGGCTGCCGGTATCAGCGTCGATCACGCTACCGGTCACCACGGCGGTCTGCGCCAGAGCCGGAAGCGCCGCCGATGCGATCAGAGATAGAAAAAGTTTTAATCTCATAGAATCGATTTGTTTTGTTTATGTTGTTGTTTTTTCGATTATCTTGACATGCAGTGTGCCCTTCAGGGAGGGCATGTGGCAAAGTGTTAAATTGGCTAAAACTTTGATATATAAAATTTTAGGCTGCTACGCGCCCTACTCGGGTGCATACAGCCTTCAAAGATAATAAAAAAACTTTAAAAATTGCCCCCAAATTCTCTCTGTTTTACAGCATATCCCCCTCTCCCCTTCCCTCTGCCTTCTGACCTCTGCCTTCTGCCTAAGCCCCCCTATACACCAGCACGCCCTCCTTTTCCGGCCTGAAAAGGCGGGCGGCAGCCTCGCTGATCCGCTCGGGCGTGTGCAGGCGGTAGGGGCGCATGAAGTCGTCGGGGTGCTCGCCATGCATCTCGGCCATGGCAGCGGTCTGAGCCACCTGCAGGCAGTTGAGATTGGAGAATGTGCGGTTGCTTTCGAGCAGATTCACGCACCGGCGCAGCTCCCCGGCGCCCGGCGGCTCCTGTTTCAGCCGCTCAAGCTGCTCTCGGATAGCCTTCAGGGCCCTCTCCTCGGCCTCAGGGCCGCTTTCGGAGAGCGTGGCGCTGATCAGGAAGAGCCCGGGATCCTCCGAACCGATGATCGAGGCGTCGATTTCGGCAAACTGCCCCCCTTTCAGCAGCAATTCGCGATAAAAGCGCGACGAGCGGCCGTTGGCCAGGATGTCGCTGATGGTGTCGGCCTCGAAATATCCCTGCGTGCCGTAGCCATCCATCGGATACACCACCTTGATCATGGTGTTGGGCACATCGCCGCTCGCTTCGGCCCTGCGCGGCTCGGTCTGCTCGGGTTCGGCCG
>CAJLLX010000058.1 GCA_905207535.1 uncultured Muribaculaceae bacterium
CTGTCGAATTTTTCAAACATTTTCGCTAATATTGCATTTGCCCTTGGACTCTGCAAATGGAGGAAGTGGAAAAAAGGAGGGGGAAATGTTGGGGATTTTGAAATATGTTTGTAATTTTGTAACAAATAGTGGAAGGATTTGACTTATTTGATCTTCGGCATAGTGATGGATTCTAAAACCAATCATAACGGTAATATTCGTATCAGTCAAAATGATATTCCGAGCGCTTGCAAGGAGGAAAATGTGCTGTGCCAGAATGAAAAGGATGCAACGCTGTGCAATGATGAAAAAGTAAATGGGGCGGATAGGGGAAATGTAATGGAAAAGTGTGAAGGTGGGATGGGGATGAAAGGGAATGAAGGCGGTAAGGCTATGGAAAAGAGCATGAAAAGCAGAGATAATGGGATGAAAAACAATGATAATGAGATGGGAAGACGGGATGCGCTGGTGATTATACCGATGTATAAGGAGAAGGAGAATGCGGCGGCGATTATCGAGGCAGTGCTGGGTCTGGAACATGGGTTTGATGTGCTGGTGATCGATGATAATTCGCCGGACGGGACGGCTGATATTGTGAGGGGGAAGATTGCGGAGCACCCGGGTAGGGTGCACCTGGTGGAAAGACCGGGCAAACTGGGACTGGGAACGGCGTATATCACGGGGTTCAAGTGGGCGCTGGAGAGGGGGTATGACTATGTGTTTGAGATGGATGCGGATTTTTCGCACAATCCCAACGATTTGCCGGCGCTCTACGCTGAGTGTGCCGAGAAGGGGGCGGATGTGGCGATTGGGTCGCGATATCTGACGGGGGTGAATGTGGTGAACTGGCCTATGGGGCGTGTGCTGATGTCGTATTTCGCATCGAAGTATGTGCAGATGGTGACGGGGCTGAAGATCAAGGATACTACGGCGGGGTTTGCGTGCTACCGGGCCGATGTGCTGCGGACAATGGAACTGGACAAGATACGGTTCAAGGGGTATGCCTTCCAGATAGAGATGAAGTTTACGGCAGTGAAGTGCGGCTTCGATGTGCGGGAGGTGCCGATAGTGTTTGTGAACCGTGTGCTGGGCGTGTCGAAGATGTCGTCGGGCATATTCGGCGAGGCTCTGTTCGGGGTGATGAAGCTGAAGCTGGGGAGTTTCCGGCGGAAGTATCCTCAGAAGGGGAGCGTAAGAGTGTAAAGGGAAAACGGCGTGTGGTATATAACGGGTAATGTAATGGAAACAGTCAGAATCAAGTATGAAACCGACAATATTTCTCAATGGACTGATATTCAGTAACGGATTTCGTTACAAAGGGTGTGTCGTGGTGGAAAACGGTCTGATAAGGAGTGTGGATGCGGGATATGTTGCGGCGGGGGATGTGGACCGTGAGAACTACGATGTGGTGGACTGTGAAGGGAAGATGATATTGCCCGGTGTGATCGACGAGCATGTGCATTTTCGCGATCCGGGGCTGACGGAGAAGGGCGATATAGCCACCGAGAGCCGTGCGGCTGTGGCCGGCGGCGTGACGTCGTATTTCGATATGCCCAACACGAGTCCTCAGACCACGACGATAGAGGCGTGGGAGGAGAAGATGGCGCGTGCGGCGGAGGTGTCGGCGGCGAATTACGGATTTTTCCTGGGTGCTACGGGCGACAACCTCGACGAGATACTTTCGGCCGACTATACGCGCATCCCGGGTGTGAAGCTGTTTATGGGCAGTTCGACGGGCGGCATGCTGATGGAGGATGACGATGCCATGAGGCGTCTGTTTGAGAATTTTCCTCACGTGATAGCGTGCCATGCCGAGAGCGAGGCCGTGATACGGGCCAACCGCGCGCGTCTGCAGGCTGAATATCCCGAGGGGATACCTGTGGGGAAGCATCGCGAGCTGCGAAGCACCGAGGCGTGCCTGAAGGCGTCGCGTCAGGCTGTGGAGCTGGCCCGTGAGACGGGTGCGCGGCTGCATCTGATGCATATAAGCACGGCGGAGGAGCTGGAGCTGCTGACGCCGGGCGATGTGGTGGGGAAACGGATCACGGCGGAGACCTGTCCGCACTACCTGTGGTTTACCGACGAGTCGGTGGAGCGCACGGGTGGCCTGACCAAATGCAATCCGTCGCTTAAGGGGGAGGCCGACCGGCGTGCGCTTCTTAAGGCTGTGGCCGACGGGCGCATAGATGTGATAGCCACTGACCATGCTCCGCATCTGCTGTCGCAGAAGCTTGGAGGCACGGCGCTGACGGCGGCCTCGGGGATGCCGTCGGTGCAGTTTAGCCTTCCTCTGATGCTTCAACTGACGCGCAAGGGGATATTTATGATAGAGGATGTGGTGGACAGGATGTCGAGCGCTCCGGCACGGCTCTATAAGATGTCGCGCCGCGGATATATCCGTCCGCTGTATATGGCTGATCTGGTGATAGTAGACCCGGATGCCGACTACACTCTGTCGTCGAAAGATGTGCTGAGCCCTTGCGGGTGGACGCCCTATGAGGGAGTGCGGCTCAACTTCCGCGTGGAGCAGACGTGGGTCAACGGTAAGCCGGCATATGTCAACGGGAAATTCACCGGTGAACAGACGGCGCTGGCGCTGAGATTTGATGTCTGACGCGCTCTCCGGTCATCCGGACATGCCGGGGGGGAGAATTAGGAAAAGACACAAAAAAACTTCGGACTGCGTCCTCAGCTGAGGGAGCAGTCCGAAGATTTTTTTATATGCCCGATAGGGAGTATAGGCCCAATGGGCCCAGAGAGGCTCCAGGGGGAGAGAGGAAGATAGGGAGAGAAGGGGAGAGAGGGGACGGAAGGGTTATTTGACGAGGAATTTGCGGCCCTTGAATCGCGAACCGCCGTCGGCGGCAAAGGCAGAAGAAGCGCCGATGAGTGCGCACAATGCGATGATGTAGATTTGCTTCATATGATTTCGGTTTATAGATTTTCCTTGCAAAGGGCTGAAAAATGTGAATGATGCCGCAAAGGAACGGAAATAAATGCCAATTGTGCAAATAAAGCGGGTGGGGAAGTGTCAAAATGCTGCCAAAAGGCGCCTTGCGGCGTCAGTTGGATATGATCGGGAGGAGAATGGTAAACCTTGTGCCCTGTCCCGGCTCGCTCCAGCTGACAAAGATGCGTCCCGAATGATACTGCTCCACGATGCGCTTGGCGAGGGTGAGGCCGAGACCCCATCCGCGCTTTTTGGTGGTGTAGCCCGGGTTGAATACTGTCTTCTGGTTTTTGCGCGGGATCCCCTTGCCGGTGTCGGTGACATTGACCATAGCTTTGCGGCCATTGTCGGTGAGGGATGTGTCGATGATGATCTTGCCCGAGCCCTCCATGGCGTCGACGGCGTTTTTGATAAGGTTTTCCATCACCCACTCGAGCAGCGGAGCGCTGACATGCACCGGGAGCGGCTCGGGGCAGAGGCTGACCGTGAGGTCGATGCGGCTGGAGATGCGAGTGGCCATATAGGAAGCGGCGCGCCCCACGATAGAGTTGAGATCCTCCTGCTCCATGCTCGGTTTGGAACCGATTTTGGAGAATCGCGAAGCGATGGTGCTGAGGCGGTTTACATCCTTGTTCATCTCGTGGACAGTCTCGGCGTCGACCCCCATGGTCTGCAGCAGTTCCATCCAAGCCATGAGCGAACTGATAGGTGTGCCGAGCTGATGGGCAGTCTCCTTCGATAGTCCCACCCACACCTTGTTTTGCTCCGCGCGGCGGGTGGAGTTGACCGCGTAGTAGACCACCAGGATGAAGGCGAGCATCACTCCCAGCTGTATGTAGGGGTAGTAGCTGAGGCGCTTGAGGAGCTTGGAATCGTCGTAGTAGAGGTGCTGGAGATTTTCGGGAGTGATGACGATGTGGATCACATTGCCCGAAGCGCGGAGCGACTCGAGGCGCCGCATGAGATACGCCTCGTTGACCTTTGAGATATAGTCGGGCGCCATAGAGTCGACCTCCTCGGGGAGGTCGAAATTGCGCTGGCGGAGGATGTTGCCCTCGTCGTCGGTGAGGAGCACCGGGATGGTGTGGTTGCGCTCGATGATGGAGAAGAGGAAGTCGATGTTTTCGGCCGAAGCATCCTCGTTGAGCGAGATGTCGGCCAGCTGCTTGGTGGCGTCGGCCCAAATCTGCATGCGTTCGCGCTCCTGCACGGCGAGGTCGCGCACCAGATTGTCGGACACATAGAGGAAGAATCCCACCAGCGCCACGGCCACCAGGAGGAAGGCGATAAGTCCGAAACGTCGTATGTCGTAGATATTCACGGCTGAAGGGGGAGAAAAGAGAGGGGATTAGACGATGATATTCTCGCGGGCGGCGATCCAGGAGGGCACGGCGTCGGCTATGTTGTCGCCAATGACCACATCGGCCTGCTCCCTGACCTCCGGGAGGGCATTGCCCACGGCCACCGCCACATCGGCCACATGCATCATGGGGAGGTCGTTGAGATTGTCGCCGAAGACCACCACCTCGTCGGCTCCGACACGCTGTGCGAGCGCCTTGACCGCCGAAGCTTTGGAGACCCCCGGGGCGTAGATGTCGATGAGGCCCGTGTCGGGCATGATCACATCGGGATACCATGCGGCATTGCAGGGGGTAGCCTCGTTGAGAGCGTCGCTGAGGTGCTCCATGGCCTTGACCGGTCCGATGCCGAAGGAGAGCACCACGCTGTCCCATCGCGAGGGCTGCTGGTCGAGGTGGAAACGCTTGAGCTGCAGATGGCGGCGCTCCTGATAGAAAGCATCCTCACGGCGGGTCATGGCCGCAGGATGGTAGACATTGATGAAATCGTTGCCGCTGAGGCAGTAGACGAAGGGGTGCACCTCGTGAGCGGCGAAGATGTCGCGGATGCGCAGAGCGTCGGCTTCAGGTATGAGAGTGCACTGCTCGAAGATCTGTGTCTGACGGTTCCAGAGGGCCGCTCCGGTCATCACTATAGCCGGCAGCGGGTGCTCGACCCCTTCGGCATCGGTGAAAACGCTCTGATGCACGCGGCTGAGGAGCGGCTGCACGGTGGCCGGGGTTCGGGCCGTGGCCACGGTGAACATCACACCGCGCGAGATGAGCGCATTGAGGATGTCGGCAGAGCGGTCGCTGACGCGGCTTTCGCCGTTGAGGAGCGTGCCGTCGAGGTCGGTCACATAGAGAGTGCGCTTGCGGTGTGTGGCTGAAGTGGACATATCTTGGAAAATTTGAATACAAATGTAATAAATATCATCGGACTATACAACAAGGAGGGGCGGAATGGCCGTGGCGGATTTAAAATAACTTAAAATAGGGTTAAAGAAAGGGCGGCGGTTACAAATTTTATTAGTAGCTTTGTTAAATTATTGGGGAAAGGCGAGAGGCTTTAGGTTTCAGGCTTTAGGCGGATAGGCTTAAGGCTTTAGAACTTAGTGGAGAAAGGAGGGAAGGGAGAGGGAAGGGAAAGGATGACAACGGGAAGGGGAGAACAAACGACAACTAAAGACGAAAAAAGATATGACATTTGAAGAATTGGGCGTGAGCGAACCGTTGCGCCGCGCGATAGAGGAGCTGGGGTTTGAGACCCCGATGCCGGTGCAGGAGAAGGTGATACCTCATCTGCTCACCGAAGACGGCGACGTGGTGGCGTTGGCCCAGACCGGTACGGGAAAGACGGCAGCCTTCGGTCTGCCCGTGATACAGCGTATCAACATCGAAGAGAACCGCCCGCAGGCGCTGATACTGTCGCCTACACGCGAGCTCTGCTTGCAGATAGCCTCCGACTTAGCCGATTTCTCGAAATTTATCCCGCAGCTGCGTGTGCTCCCCGTCTACGGCGGTTCGAGCATCGAGAGCCAGATACGCTCTCTGCGCACCGGCGTGCAGATCATCGTGGCCACCCCCGGCCGACTTATCGACCTGATCAATCGCGGAGTAGTGGACCTCTCGGGTGTGCACACCGTGATCCTCGACGAGGCCGACGAGATGCTCAATATGGGATTTCTCGACTCGATCGACGATATCCTCAGCCATGTGCCGCAGGAGCGCAAGATGCTGATGTTCTCGGCCACTATGCCCGCCGAAATAGGGCGGATAGCTAAGAAATATATGCACGATCCGGTGGAGATAGTGATCGGAACGCGCAACGAAGGCGCGGCCAACGTGCGGCATATCTACTATATGGTGCATGCTCGCGACAAATACCTGGCGCTCAAACGCATAGCCGACGACAATCCGAATATCTACGCCATCATCTTCTGCCGTACCCGGCGCGAGACGCAGGAGGTGGCCGACAATCTGATCCACGACGGCTACAACGCCGAGGCCCTGCACGGCGACCTCTCGCAGCAGCAGCGCGACGTGGTGATGAAGAAATTTCGCGACCATGTGGTGTCGCTGCTTGTGGCCACCGATGTGGCGGCCCGCGGCCTCGACGTCAACGACCTCACCCATGTGATCAACTACGGGTTGCCCGACGATACGGCCGTGTACACCCATCGCTCCGGGCGCACCGGGCGCGCAGGAAAGACGGGAGTGTCGGTAGCCATCATCCACTCGCGCGAAAAAGGGAAGCTGCGCGAGATAGAGAAGATCATCGGCAAGACATTCGAGCGCAAAGAGGTGCCCACCCCCGAGCATATC
Source organism: uncultured Muribaculaceae bacterium (assembly GCA_905207535.1). Lineage (GTDB taxonomy): Bacteria > Bacteroidota > Bacteroidia > Bacteroidales > Muribaculaceae > UBA7173. The sequence goes on from CAJLLX010000058.1 coordinate 6,592, forward strand.
ATCGAAAAGCAGCTTTTCTCGCTTGCCGACCGCATAGAGCGCGTGGAGGTGAACGACGAGGAGATGGGGCGCTACATGCCGGGAGTGATGAAGAAGCTCGGCTGGCTCTCCGAGGAGGACCTACTCAAGCGCGTGCTCTCGCTGGAGTTCAACCGTCTGCTCGAATACTACAAAGACGCTCCGCAGATCGACTATATCGACGAGAAACCCCGCAAGGAGAAAGGCGGTAAAAAGGAGAAAGGCGCGCCTAAGGACGATGCCGACAAAGACCGCCGCACCGCAGCGCGCGGCATGGAGCGCATCTATATCAGCGTAGGCAAGCGCGACGGGTTCTATGCCGGCAACCTCATAGAGATGCTCAACCTCTTCGTGCAGGGCAAGCGCGTGGATGTGGGCCGTATCGACCTCATGCCCTCCTATTCGCTCTTCGATGTGAAGAAATCCGACGCCCGCCGCGTGGTGGGATCGCTGAAAGGGGCGGAATTTATGGGCAAACGGGTCTATGCCGAGGTGGCGCAGCCCGACAAAGACTACGCCCGTACCTCCAACCGCCGCAGCAAAGAGCGCCATAGCGAAGAGGGGCAGGACGCCTACGACGCCTTCGAGATGTTCAAGCGCCGCGCCCGCAAGAAAGGGAAGAAATAAGAAAACCTTAGCAACTGAAGAAAGCAATGATAAGATTACATAAGCTACTGCTCCTGGTGGCGGCTCTGACGGCCTCACTGAGCGCGGGCGCCGCTCCGCTTGGCGATGATGAGGCAGTGGTGGAGGCCACCGACAGCGTGGCCGAGCCGGGATACAACGCCTACACCGGGATGCCGGCGGTAGATGCCTTCATCAATGCCCCCACGGCGGTGTTCCCGTCGATCGACAGCATGACCCGCATGGACATGGCCGACTATTTCACCTCCGGTTCGCCCAAACCGTCGAAAAACGTGTTTAAAGGCGACTGCCGGATAGTGTCGGCCACCCCTTCGCAGATGACCGTCTCCACCACCGACGCCTCGGAGTGCGAACTGTCGCTACTGCCGATGGCCGGCGACACCATCATCATGGTGGTGACCACCCTTCAGACCCCCACGCCCGACAGCTCGGTGAAATTTTACACCTATCCCGACTGGAAGCCGATAGAGAAAGGACTCTTCATAGTGCCCGGGCTCGACGAATGGACAGCCGAGGGGAGCACCGCCAGGCGCGAAGATCTGGAGAACGCCGTGCCGTTCATTCTGGCGCGGATATCCTACGACACTCAGGCCCGGAGGCTGACGCTGGAGAACAATGTGGGCGACTATCTGCCCCGCGAGGCCAACGAGTTGGCCAAAGACGCTCTGAAAGAGCGGCTTGTGTACCTGTGGAACGGCCACAAGATGGTGAAGGTGAAGGAACCGTCGCCGAAAGCGGCTTCGCCGGCCAAATAAACTCGTATACAACAGAAGATTATCACATATAAAGGGAAAAACAGTGGAATCAGTATCGCTATTACAGCTGCAACGCCTTGTGGCGTCGCTGGTGCAGCGTCCCGAGACACAAAATGTGTGGGTGACAGCCGAACTGTCGGACGTGGCAGTGCGCGGCGGCCACTGCTATATGGAGCTGCTGCAGAAAGACGATCGCGGGCTGCAGGTGGCCAAGGCCCGCGGCGTGATATGGGCGAGCCTCTATCCGAGCATCGACTCACAATTTTACGCCGCTACCGGTCAGCGGTTTGCCAGCGGGCTGAAGGTGATGCTACGTGTGTCGGCCTCGATGCATCCCGTCTACGGGTTTTCGCTGGTGGTGAGCGCCGTCAATCCCGAGTACACCCTCGGCGACCTGCTGCAGCGGCGCCGTGAGATCCTGGAGCGCCTCAAGCGCGAAGGGATCCTTAATCTGAACCGCGAACTGAAGTGGGCTACCCCCGTGCCTCAGCGCATAGCGGTGATTTCGGCCGCCGGAGCCGCCGGCTACGGCGACTTCATGAACCAGCTGCACACCAACCCCTCGCATCTGCGGTTTGTCACCCGCCTGTTTCCCGCCATCATGCAGGGCAACAGTGCCCCGCCGTCGATCATCGCGGCTCTGGATCAGGTGGCGGCCGAGGCCGACCAATGGGATTGCGTGGTGATAATCCGCGGCGGAGGCGCCACCTCCGACCTTCAGGCCTTCGAGGATTACGACCTTGCAGCCAATGTGGCACAATTTCCGCTCCCCGTGGTGATCGGCATCGGACATGAGCGCGATATCACCGTGCTCGACTATATCGCCAACACACGCCTCAAGACCCCTACTGCCGTGGCCGAGTGGCTGATAGCGCAGGGAGAGAGCGCCCTTACATGGCTGCAGAACACCGGTCAGCGCATCCTGCAGATAGCCTCACAGCGCATCTCAGGCAACAAAGAGCAGCTGGCCCACGCCGAGGGGCTGCTGCCAGTGCTGGCGCAGGGGGCCGTGGAGCGGAGTCTGACCAAATTGCGCAAAGCCGCCGCCACCCTCGACTCCGTGAGCTCCCGGCGCATCCAGCCGCAGCTCACACGCCTGCAGATGATAGCCGACAGCATCCCCGTGTCGGCCCTCAGGGCCATAGAGCGGCAGCGTCAGTTGCTCGACAGCCGCGCCGAGCTGCTCGAAGCTCTCTCGCCGCATGCCACCCTGGCACGAGGCTACTCCATCACCCGCGTCAACGGCCGGGCCGTGACCGACGCCTCGCAGGTGAAGCCCGGGGAGGTGCTGGAAACCACCCTCGCCAACGGCACCCTGCGCTCTGTGGCCGAATAATCGCCATCCTCACTCTCTATTTTAGAAACAGTAAACCAATACACGAAACAGATGACAGATATGACACCCGTAAAAGAACTTACATACAATCAGGCAGTTGCCGAGCTGGAAAACATCCTGCGACTGATGCAGAGCGACGACTGCGACATCGACCGCCTTGCCGCGCTGACACGCCGCGCCACCGAGCTGATCGCAGAGTGCCGCTCGCGCCTCACCGCCACCGAGGAGGAGCTGCGAGGGATCCTCGAGAAGCAGTAATGGCCGGTAAAGGGGAAGGAAAGGGCGGCGAAAGCGCAACTTTTGACAGCCGAAGGGTGGAGTTGCAAAAAAAATGTGTAATTTTGCGGCGGAAGTGCCAGGCCGCGACTGCGGGGATGCTTCCGCAGTCTCAAAATTATGCCATCATGATTGACGAAACACTGAAAAAGAAGCTCGAAGCCGACAACGACGGCCTGAGCACATACGAATACATAGCAAATCACATCGACTCCTGCGCCGAGGATATGGATTTTCTGATCACCAACATGGACCGCGCCGATCTCACCGGCCAGTTTGTGATCTCCGCCGCGCGCTACCTCTTCGCCATCGACCCTCGCGGCTTCGATGAGGCGATAGACCGCCTTGTGGCGATGGGAATAGACAAAGACCGCGAGCACCGCTACATCGGGGCGCTCATGGAGCAATTTTACGGCGCCGACTATGCCGACCGTGCCGACGAACTGTCGGCCGTGGACAATAATTTCCGCCGCATCTACAAGCGCCTGTTCCCCCAGAGTGCCATCTGAGCGCGAATACAGGAGATAGCAACTTCAAAGATATGTTAAGAAAGAAACTCATCACAGCGCTTGTCTTCGTAGTGGTGGCCATGGTCACCGCCGTAGCCATCACACTGTCGAACCGCAAAACTTCAGCTACAAAGAAAATGACCGACAAAGAGAATACCACAGCCGCCGCAGGAGACACTCTGGTGCAATTTCATACCACCGTAGGCGACTTCACCGTGCGCCTCTACGGCGATACCCCCAAACACCGCGACAACTTCCTGAAACTGGTGCGCGAGGGATACTACGACAACGTGCTTTTCCACCGCGTGATCAACCAGTTTATGGTGCAGACCGGCGACCCCGACTCGAAAGACGCTCCCGCCGGCAAGGTGCTCGGCAGCGGCGATCCGTCGTACACCATCGAGGCCGAGATAGTGTATCCCAAGCACTTCCATAAGCGCGGCGCCCTGGCCGCAGCGCGCACCGGCGACCAGGTGAACCCCGAGCGCCGCTCGTCGGGTTCGCAATTCTACATCGTCACGGGCAAGTCGTACACCGACACCATCCTCAATCAGCTGGAGCAGCGGATGCAGATGTCGCATAAGAAGGAGATCTTCAACGAGCTGGCGCGCGAGCACCGCGACTCGATCATGACCATGCGCCGCAACCGCGACCAGGCCGGCCTCAGCGCCCTGCAGGATGAGCTTGTGGCTCAGACCGAGAAGAAAGCGGCTGAAAACCCCGTAAAATTTACTCCCGAGCAGCGCGAGGCTTACACCACCGTGGGCGGCACGCCGCATCTCGACGGGCAGTACACCGTGTTCGGCGAAGTGACCGAGGGAATGGATGTGATCGGCAAGATAGAGAAGGCGGAGACCGACAGCCACGACCGTCCGCTGCAGGATATCCGCATACTTTCGGCCAAAGTGCTCTGAGAGGGGGGCTTTGACGCCACGATAACCGCCACGCATCCACTTGGAAGTCAACAAATACACCCTTGACAACGGCCTGAGGCTGGTGCACGTCTACGATCCCGACACCGTGATGGTGGCGGTGAATGTGCTCTACGACGTGGGCGCCCGCGACGAGCGCCCCGAGCTGACCGGCATGGCCCATCTGTTCGAGCATCTGATGTTCAGCGGGTCGGTCAATGTGCCCGATTTCGACGGGCGGCTGTCGGCCGCCGGGGGACACTCCAACGCCTGGACCTCGTCGGATTTTACCAACTTTTACGACGTGCTTCCGGCGGTGAATCTCTCCACGGCCCTCTGGCTGGAGAGCGACCGCATGCTGCAGCTCGACTTTTCGGAGCGGTCGCTGCAGGTGCAGCAGTCGGTGGTGGTGGAGGAGTTCAAGCAGATGTGCCTCAACCGCCCTTACGGCGATATGGATCACCGGCTGAGGGAGATGGCCTACCGTGTGCACCCCTACCGCACCCCGGTGATAGGCAAGGATTTCAGCCATATAGAGAAAGTGACCCTCGACGACGTGCGTGAGTGGTTTTACTCGCACTACGGGCCGTCGAACGCCGTGATAGCCATCTGCGGCAATGTGCCCTTTGAGGAGGCCGTGGCCGAAACCGAGC
>CAJLLX010000059.1 GCA_905207535.1 uncultured Muribaculaceae bacterium
TTTAGGCTTTAGGCTTTAGGCTTTAGGCTTTAGGCTTTAGGCTTTAGGTTTTAGGCCATAGGGACCATCCGGGGGAGGGAGGGCGCCGGCAGTGGGGGGAGGACGCCGGGCCGGAAGGAAGGACGCCGGCAAGCCGGCTGAACAGTAACAAAAAAAATTAAGAGCCGCGATGAATATAGGACACTATCTACGCAATATGTTGCAGCTCGTCTTCGCACCGTCGCGGGGATGGGAGGACCTGGAAGCCGAGGAGACCGGCATGGACGGGGAGGAAGCCCGGCGCCGTGCGCTGGGGATCTTCCATCGCTGCTTTCTGCCGATAGCGGGAGTGTGCGCGGCCTCGCGGTTTGTGCGTCTGCTCTACGGCGACGGCGGGGGAGTGCTTGGGGCCGTGCAGGGCGCGATTGTGGCGTTTGTGTCGCTGTTTCTGGCGGCACAGTTTGCCCGCTGGGCCATGCAGATAGCCATGCCTCAAATCATGGAGACCCGCACGGAGCCGGGGTCGGGCGAGGCCGGCCGCAGCCTGTGGAACCGTGCCCGTGTGCTGGAACTGATATGCTACAGCCTCACATTCCTGGGGTTTGTGGAGCTGCTCGACAATGTGGTGAAGGTGCACATAGCGCTGCTGGCGTTTCTGCCTATCTATGTGGTGTTTATCATATGGAAAGGGGGCGCCTATCTGAAAGTGCCGCCGCAAAATGTGCTTATGTATGTGATCATAGCCACCACGGCGATTGCGGGCAGCGCCTATTTCATATCGTTCCTGCTCCAGGCAGTGATTTAATAGACAATGGATTGACAGACAAGGGATAACGATAGCAGTATTATGGAAAAGAAGATGAAATTTAAGGAGGTCAATATAAAGAACCGTCGAGCTACATTCGACTACGCCATAGGGGATACCTTTACCGCCGGACTGGTGCTGACAGGCACCGAGATCAAGTCGATCAGGCAGGGAAAGGCCTCTCTGGCCGATACATTCTGCTATGTCAACAATGGGGAGGTGTGGGTGAAAAACATGTACATCGCCGAGTATTTTTACGGCACTTACAACAATCACACCGAGCGTCGCGACCGCAAACTGCTGCTCAACCGCAAGGAGATCGATAGGCTGGAGAAGGACGGCAAGGAGTCGGGCTTCACCATAGTGCCGCTGCGTCTGTTTATCAGCAGCCGCGGGTATGCCAAGCTGGTGATAGGGATAGGCCGCGGCAAAAAGGAGTATGATAAGCGTGAAAGCATACGCGAGCGCGATGATAAGAGGGCGATGGCGAGGGCTTTCATGAAGTAGAGGGCGCTTTGAGGGCGCGCCATAGCGGCACGTCCGGTTCGTCGCCGAAGCGACTCGGGGTCGGTCACGTACTTTAGTACGCTCCCTCCCCACTCGCCCTCCGGCTCCTGCCATACGCACCACTCTGGCATCGCCCTCAGCCATCAGGATACGTCTCATGCTTATTTGGAGAGGAGAAGGAGGAGGCTGGTGCTATCGGCGGCGGTGGCGCCGAGGAGGCGATGGGTGGAGGAGGGGACGATGGAGAGGCGATGGGCGAGGTCGGCGGCGGAGAGGGGGAAGTTGCGTACGGCGACATCGGCCTGTAGGCGCCGGCGCTTGAAGGCGCGGGCCTCGGATGAGGTGAAGGGGATGACCTCTTCGATACGGTAGAAGCGGCCGGGCAGGCCTACGACAGACGCATCGGCGACGTAGAGGTGGGTGTTGGGATGCAGTTTGCTGAGATAGTGACGGGCCGAGAGGGTGGCGAATGGCGCGCCTTTCATGGCGGCCGCCGAGGGCTCGAAGAGCCATTGGCCGGCCTGCGGCATGGCATAAGTGGCTTTTAACCGGGCCTCCTCGCGGCGTGTGAAAGTAAGAGAAACTTCAGGGAGGGAGTTGCCCGGAAGGTGGTTGCCTTGGAGGTGGCTGTCTTGGAGGAAGTTGCCCTGGAGGTGGTTGCCCTGGGGGTGGTTGCCCTGGAGGGAATGGATGACGACGGGCACATCGTCGGGTTCGGGTGCCGGGCGGGTGAAATCGAGCACGGCGAGGAGTTCGCGACAATCGCCCCCTTCGTCGACGATGTGAAGCTCCGAGCAGGGGAGGTCGCGCAGTGTCTGCGCCACATCGAGCATGGGGGAGAGTTTGACCATGAGGCGGTCGGCGCGCGAGCGGATGAGCGGAAGAATCTCGGCTACATCGGGGGTGCAATCATGGATATTGTAGACGCGCCGTCCGGCGGCATCGCGCCGTGCGGGGTCGATGAAGACGAGGTCGAAGCGGGTGTCGCCATCATCGGCGAGCCACTTCACCGAGTCGGCACACTCGATGGTCACATTGCTGTCGTTGCGGAAATTGTAGCGGCCCACCTCGGCGAGGTCGGGCTGCATTTCTATTGCCGTGAGCGAGGCTTGGGGCAGAGCGAGCGCGAGGGCACGGGCATCGATGCCCATGCCGCAGGTCATGTCGAGAAGCGCGGGCTTGGCGACCGACTGCAGGAGGCGCTGCGCTATCTGCCCGTGGAGCAGGGCGACGGCAGAGGAGGTGGCTTGCTCCACGCTAAGCGGAGTGGCGATGAGCTCGGGCTGCAGAGGGCCAAACTTGCGGCCGCACTTGCGGAGCGCCTCGAGATGATTGAGCGCGAGCGGCATCCAGGGGATGTCGCTGCCGTGGTATTTGAGCCGGAGCCGCGTGGGGTCGGCGTCTTGGTTGGACTTGATAAACTGAAACAGCTCCGAGCTGATCATAGCAATTCTTAATTTAGGTTTTAGGTTTTAGGGGTTAGGATTTAGGAATGCGGCTTGAGCGAAAGGCAATTAGAGAATTTAGCATTTTGCTGACTTCTTCTATGAGACACTTCGCATGGTCAGCTTCCGATAATGAAATGTATGATATACGACAACAAATTGCAATCTGAGTTTCTAATTCATGAAGTGAACCTCTTGCGATAGAAAGAAACTTGATGAAATCCTTATCAGAATTTCTACCATGTCCTTCTGCGATATTTGAAGGAATAGAGACAACGGCTCTTCGTATTTGATCTGATAGAGCGTAAGTTTCCTCCTTTGGCAATAGTTTTACCAATGAATAAACTTCAACGGTAAGATCCATTGCCTTTTGCCAAACTTTTAAATCCTGATAATTACTAGTTTTCATTTTTTACTTCCATCTACCAACTCCCCCCTAATCCCCCATATAAAAGCTAATCCTCCCTAACCCCTACCTTCCCCCCTACGACCTACCACCTAATACCTACCACCTAATTAATAATGCGCAATTCGTAATGCGTAATTAGGGTGGCTTTAGGGTTGGCGGTCGGGAATCAAGGAAAAAGCGGCAACCGGAGGTGATTTCTGCCGGTTGCCGCTTTATATGAGATTATTGAGATGTCAGAGGTGGATTATTTGCCCTGAACAGCTGCTACGCCGGGGAGCACTTTGCCCTCGATGGCCTCGAGAAGAGCACCACCACCGGTGGATACGTAGCTAACCTGATCGGCCAGACCGAACTTGTTGACGCAAGCTACGGAGTCGCCGCCGCCAACGAGCGAGAAAGCGCCCTTGTTGGTGGCCTCTACGATAGCCTCGGCGATGGCACGCGAGCCGGCAGTGAAGTTGTCGAACTCAAATACGCCGGCAGGACCGTTCCAGAGGATGGTCTTGGCGTCGCGGATCACGTCGGCGAAAGCCTTGCGTGTCTCGGGACCTGCGTCGAGACCTTCCCAGCCTTCGGGAATGTCCATTACGGAGCAGATCTGGGTGTGGGCGTCGTTGCTGAAGGCGTCGGCTGCCACGCAGTCGCTGCCGAGCACGAGGTTGACACCTTTCTCTTTGGCTTTCTTCATGATGTCGCAGGCGAGATCAAGCTTGTCGAGCTCGCAGATGGAGTTGCCAACGTTGCCGCCCATAGCCTTGGCGAAGGTATAGGTCATACCGCCGCAGAGGATGAGGTTGTCGACCTTGTCCATGAGGTTCTCGATGATGCCGATCTTGGTGGAAACCTTGGAGCCGCCCATGATAGCGGTGAAGGGGCGCTGGATGTCGCTGAGGATCTTGTCGACAGCCTTCACTTCCTTCTCCATGAGGTAGCCGAGCATCTTGTCTTCGGGCTTGAAGTAGTCGGCGATGACGGCTGTGGAAGCGTGTTTGCGGTGAGCAGTGCCGAAAGCGTCGTTTACGTATACGTCGGCGTAGCCGGCGAGAGTCTGAGCGAATTTCTTCTGACGCTCTTTCATCTCCTTCTTGGCGGCCTCGTAGCCGGGATCTTCTTTGTCGATGCCCACGGGCTTGCCCTCCTCCTCGGGATAGAAGCGGAGGTTCTCGAGCAGGAGCACTTCGCCGGGCTTGAGGTTAGCGGCAGCCTCGGCAGCGTTGGCGCAGTCGGGAGCGAACTTCACGTCGCGACCGAGAGCCTTTGCAACGTCGTCCTTGATCTGGGCGAGGGAGAACTTGGGGTTCACTTTCCCTTTGGGTTTGCCCATATGCGACATGATGATGAGGCTACCACCGTCGTTGAGGATTTTTTTGAGAGTGGGGAGCGCACCGCGGATGCGGGTGTCGTCGGTGATGTGGCCGTTCTCGTCGAGGGGCACATTGAAGTCCACGCGCACGATGGCCTTCTTGCCGGCGAAGTTGTAGTTGTCGATTGTCATATCTGTAAAGTTATAACGAATGTAATTTTAGATAGTCTTGCATGGTGTCGTGGCCGGCCGCGGAGCGTGAGTGAGAAAAGCACGAGGCTCCGAATGGCTTAAGCCGCTGACAAATATAGCTTGTTTTTGCGAGAATGAGAAGGAATGGAGCGTTAAATTTTGCTATATTCCTTCAGAAGTGTATCCATCTCGGCAGCAAGGGTGCGGGCTGCGCGGGCGGCAGCCTCGGCGTAGTCGGCTTCGCGGGATGCGAAGATGATGCCGCGCGAGGAGTTGACCAGCAGACCGCACTGCTCGGTCATGCCGAAGCGGCACACCGTGGCAAGGTCGCCTCCCTGGGCTCCCACACCCGGGACAAGGAGGAAATTGGAGGGTGCGCAGCGGCGGATGTCGGCAAACATCTCGCCCTGGGTGGCACCGACCACAAACATGATCTCCTCGTCGGTGGCCCACTCCTGTGCCTTGGTGAGCACATCCTCGAAGAGGCGGGTGCCGGAGACGGACTCGGTGAACTGGAAGTCGCGCGAGCCGGGGTTGGAGGTCAGCGCCAGCAGGATGACCCATTTGCCCTCATGGCCGAGGAAAGGCTTCACGCTGTCCGAACCCATGTAGGGAGCCACGGTGAGGGCATCGACACCGAGATTGTCGAAGAAGGCGCGGGCGTAGAGCGCCGAGGTGTTGCCGATGTCGCCACGCTTCGCGTCGGCGATGATCAGCTGATCGGGATATTTCTTGCGGATATAGGCTACGGTCTGTGCGAGCACCTCCCAACCCTCGGCTCCGAGAGCCTCGTAGAAGGCGGTGTTGGGCTTGTAGGCCACGCAGTAGGGGGCAGTGGCGTCGATGATGGCCTTATTGAAGGTGAGCATTGCCTCGGCCTTGCTGAGGCAGCTGTCGGTGACGCATGCGGGGAGTTTCAGCGGGTCGCTGTCGAGTCCGACACAGAGAAACGAGCGCTTGCGGGCGATGTTGGCGATAAGTTCCTGCTTTTTCATATCTTTTTAGGCTTTATGGGAAGACGCCGGCAAGCCGGCTGAACAGTTACAAAAAACTAATGTAAAAGAATGATTTTATTACAGCTCGGCGGCTTTGAGTTTCTCGGCGTTTTCGGCCACTATGAGGTGGTCGATGCAATCCTGGATGTCGCCGTCGAGAAAAGCCTGGAGATTATATATGGTGTAGTTGATGCGGTGGTCGGTGATACGCCCCTGCGGGAAATTGTAGGTGCGGATCTTGGCCGAGCGGTCGCCGGTGCTGACGAGGGTCTTGCGTCGCGAGGCTATGTCGTCGACATATTTCTGATGCTCCTTGTCGTATATGAAGGTGCGCAGACGGCTGAGGGCGCGCTCCTTGTTTTTGGGCTGGTCGCGGGTCTCGGTACACTCGATGAGAATCTCGTCGGTGACACCCGTGACGGGATTTTTCCACATGTAGCGCAGGCGCACGCCCGACTCCACCTTATTTACATTCTGTCCGCCGGCACCGCCGCTGCGGAAAGTTTCCCATTTTATCTCCCCCTCGTTGATCTCCACGTCGAAGGCCTCGGCCTCGGGGAGCACCGCCACAGTGGCGGCTGAGGTGTGCACACGGCCCTGAGTCTCGGTGGCCGGTACACGCTGCACACGGTGCACGCCGCTCTCATATTTGAGCGTGCCGTAGACATTGTCGCCGGTGACGGCGAACACTATCTCCTTGAAGCCACCCACGGCGCCCTCGCTGCAGCTGGTGACAGCCACCTGCCACCCCTTCTGCTCGCAATATTTGGAGTACATCTTGAAGAGGTCGCCGGCGAAGAGGGCAGCCTCGTCGCCCCCTGTGCCGCCGCGTATCTCCACGATGGCATTCTTGCTGTCTTCAGGGTCGGCGGGGATGAGGAGCAGTTTGATCTCCTCCTCCAGGGCCGGGAGCTGAGCGTTGGCCTCGTCGATCTGGTCGTGGGCCATCTGGCGCATCTCGGGGTCGGTCTCGGTGTCGAGGAGCATGCGGGCCTCATCGAGGTTGCCAAGGAGCGTGCGGTAGCGGCGCGTGGCGGCCGTGAGGCGCTCCAGCTCTTTGTATTCCTTGTTGAGGCGCACGTATCGCTTCATGTCGGCTATGACAGCCGGGTCGGTGATGAGGGTGGAGACCTCCTCAAATCGCGATTCAATGCCGTCGAGGCGTGTAAGGAGAGTGGTATTCAATGCGAAAGGGCAGATTAGGTGGGTATTAGTGTGAAAAAAAATCGCGTCAGGCTTCGGCCGCGAGGAGGGAGAAATTGATGGCCTCGAGCGCCGTGTCGACGTAGTGGAACGAGAGTCCGTTGAGATAACGCTCGTTGATATCCTCCACGTCGCGGCGGTTGTCGGCGCTGAGCACGATGTCGGTGATACCGGCACGTTTTGCTGCAAGAATCTTCTCTTTGATGCCTCCCACGGGGAGCACCTTGCCGCGGAGGGTGATCTCGCCGGTCATGGCCAGGCGCTCGCGCACCTTGCGGCCGGTGAGGGCCGAGACGATGGAGGTGGCCATGGTGATGCCTGCCGAGGGGCCGTCCTTGGGGATGGCGCCTTCGGGCACATGGATATGGAGGTTTGACGACTCGAACCGCTCGGCCGGGATGCCGAAGGCGTCGGCATGGGCGCGGACATACTGGAGGGCGATTACCGCCGACTCCTTCATGACGTCGCCAAGATTGCCGGTGAGATTGAGTTTTTCCCCCTTACCCTTGGCGAGCGACGACTCGATGAAGAGGATCTCGCCTCCGGCGGCGGTCCAGGCCAGTCCGGTGACCACCCCGGGGAAGTCGTTGCCCTCATAGCGGTCAGACTGATGGCTGGGAAGCCCGAGGAAGTCGTAGAGATGCTCCGGGCGGATGACCTCGGGCACCTCTTTGCCCTGCAGACGCAGGAGGAGCGCCTTGCGGAGCACCTTGGCGAGCGCCTTTTCGAGCTGGCGCACACCGCTTTCGGATGTATATTGCTCCACGATGGCGCTGAGCGCCTCGTCGGAGAAGCTGATCGACTGCGGATCGATCGTGAGGTCCTTCATGAGGCGCGGCAGCAGGTGGCGGCGGGCTATCTCCACCTTTTCCTCGGTGATGTAGCCCGAGATTTCGATGATCTCCATACGGTCGAGCAGCGGCTGCGAGAGTGTGGAGAGGGTGTTGGCCGTGGCGATGAAGAGCACCTTCGAGAGGTCGAAGTCCACATCTATATAATTGTCGTGAAAACGGCAGTTTTGCTCCGGATCGAGCACCTCGAGGAGCGCTGCCGAGGGATCGCCCTTGAAGTCGGAGCCGATCTTGTCGACCTCGTCGAGGAGGATGACCGGATTGTTGGATCCGGCGCGCTTCACCGAGTCGATGATGCGTCCGGGCATGGCTCCGATGTAGGTGCGGCGGTGTCCGCGGATTTCGGCCTCATCGTGCATGCCGCCGAGCGACACGCGGCTGTATTTTCGGCCCAGCGCCTTGGCGATGGACTGTCCGAGCGAAGTTTTGCCCACCCCGGGAGCGCCTACGAGGCAAAGGATGGGCGATTTGCCCTTAGGATTGTTGATCATCACCGCCAGCTGCTCGAGGATGCGGTCTTTGACCTTCTCGAGGCCGTAGTGATCGGAGTTGAGCACCTGCTCGGCGGCGGTGAAGTCGGTGTTGAGTTCGGTGGAGATATTCCAGGGGAGCTCGGTGACGGTCTCTATATAAGAGTAGAGTATGGCATAGTCGGGCATGGAGGGATTGAGGTGCGCCAGGCGCGCCAGTTCCTTCTCCATGGTCTGAGCCACATTTGCGGGGAGTGCAGCTTTCTGCACCTTCTCGCGGAGAGTGTCGATCTCGTCGGTGTCGGTGCCGTAGAGCTCTTCGCGGATGGCATTCATCTGCTGCTGGAGGAAAGCGTTGCGGGTCTGCTGACTCATCTCCACCTGGGCTTTCTCCTTGATGGAGTTGGCGATCTCCACCTTCGAGATCACATCGAGCATAGCCTGATAGAGGAGGATGCCTCTCTGCTTGACCCTCTGCTTGGAGAGCATTTCCATCTTGTCGAAAGTGTCGAGAGGGAGATTGGTGGCGATGGTGTTGATGATTTCGGCACCGTCGGTGATATTGTCGATGGTCATGAGTATTGCCTGGCCCACCTCGTTGGACTTGGCAATGGTTTTCATGGCATCGGTGATGCTCTTGACCAGCACGGGAAACTCCTTGTCGGTAGGCGCCGGCATGCGGTCGGTGAGCGGGAAGGGGAGCACATTGACTTCAGAGCCGGGGATGGTGGTGCCTTGTCCCTTGCCCTTGATTTTGAAGCGCTGGCGGGCACGCACCAGGGCGGTGTGGCCTCCGTCGGGGAGCTCGATGACCTGGATGATGTCGGCGATCACACCGTAGTGGAACACCTGCGAAGGCTGGTCGACATGCTCGCGTTTGGGGTCGAGCTGGCAGCAGATGCCTACGGCGAGATTGTGTTCGGACGCATAGCGGGCCACCTTCAGTGCGTTTTCGCGTACGAGGGCTATGGGGATGGTGACATTTGGGAAAAGTACGAGATTGCGGGTGGCGATGACCGGGAGGTCGACGGGATTGATCTCTCCCTCTTTCGATTTGTCACCTATCTCGAACCTACCGAAAGAAAATATCTGGCAGTTGTCGTCCATGCGATTAAAACCGGTTTAAAATCAATTGATTGAAAACGAATCGGGGCCTTTACCCCTAAATTGACTGCAAAGTTACGAAAATTCCGTGAAATAACTGATGCGAAAGGGACGAAAAGGGGGCCGGGAGGGGCGGAGGATGTCGCCGATTAACATTGTTTGCAAAGTATGTTGTGTAACATATGAAAACGTTATTGCAGTTAGCGGAATAATGACTAAATTGCGTTCCGAAATCTTTCTCCTACGACAATACCGCACATCGCCCGGTAGAGGGATGTGTGTGCGGAAACAGCCACTTTTAAAATTTCTAATAACATGAAGGTTTACCAGACAGACGAAATCAAAAACATAGCCTTGCTCGGAAGCAAAGGCTCGGGTAAAACCACACTCGCCGAAGCAATGCTTTACGAGTGTGGAGTTATAAAACGTCGCGGTACAGTAGAGGCAAAAAATACTGTTTCCGACTACTTCCCTGTGGAAAAGGAGTATGGTTACTCGGTGTTTTCCACGGTTTTTTATGCCGAGTTCCTCAATAAGAAACTCAATGTGATCGACTGCCCGGGAGCCGACGACTTCGTGGGCAATGCCATTACGGCTCTGAGTGTTACCGACACCGGTGTGATCCTGGTCGACGCCCAGTATGGCGTGGAGGTAGGCACACAGAACATCTTCCGCACCACCGCTCAGCTGAAAAAGCCTGTGATCTTCGCTGTGAACCAGCTCGACGGCGAGAAGGCCGACTACGACAACACTCTGGAGCAGATGCGCGAGATCTTCGGCAACAAAGTGGTGCCTATCCAGTACCCGATCCAGTCGGGCCCCGGCTTCAACTCCATGATCGACGTGCTGCTGATGAAGAAATACTCGTGGGGTCCCGAGGGTGGCGTGCCCACTATCGAGGAGATCCCCGCTGAGGAGATGGACCGCGCCGACGAGCTGCACAAGGCCCTTGTAGAGGCCGCAGCCGAGAACGATGAGGCACTGATGGAGAAATTTTTCGACCAGGGCCACCTCACCGAAGACGAGATGCGCGAAGGTATCCGCAAGGGCCTCGTGGACCGCTCGATCTACCCGGTATTCTGCGTGAGCGCTCTGAAGGATATGGGCGTGCGCCGCATGATGGAGTTCCTTGGCAACGTAGTGCCCTTCGTGAAGGATATGCCCGCGCCTGTCGACGACGAAGGTCGCGAAGTGAAGCCCGATAGCGACGGCCCGCTGAGCATCTTCATGTTCAAGACCACCGTAGAGCCGCACATCGGCGAGGTGCAGTATTTCAAGGTGATGAGCGGCACGCTGACAGCGGGCGCCGACCTTGACAATGTGACCCGCGGCGGCAAAGAGCGTCTGGCTCAGATCTTCTGCGTATGCGGCCAGATCAAGACACAGGTCGACAAGCTCTGCGCAGGCGACATCGGCGCCACAGTGAAACTGAAAGACGTGCGCACCGGCAACACCCTCGACGAGAAGGGATGCGACTACCACTTCAGCGAATTTATCAAATATCCGGCACCCAAGTATCAGCGTGCCATCCGTCCCGTCACCGAGAGCGACGCCGAGAAGCTCGCCGGCATCCTCACCCGCATGCACGAGGAGGATCCCACATGGGAGATAGAGCAGAGCAAGGAGCTGAAACAGACCATATTGAGCGGTCAGGGCGAATTCCATTTGCGCACTCTGAAATGGCGCGTGGAGAACAACGACAAGCTGCCCATCATCTTCGAGGAGCCGAAGATCCCCTATCGCGAGACCATCACCAAGGCAGCGCGTGCCGATTACCGCCACAAGAAACAGTCGGGCGGCAGCGGCCAGTTCGGCGAAGTGCATCTCATCATCGAGCCGTACACCGAAGGAATGCCGGAACCCGACAGTTATAAATTCGGCAGCCAGGAATTCAAACTCAACGTGCGCGACCAACAGGAACTTCCGCTG
>CAJLLX010000060.1 GCA_905207535.1 uncultured Muribaculaceae bacterium
CCGGCTCGGCTCCGGGTTCCGGCTCGGCTCCGGCCTCTCAGATCCCCGCTTCTGCCAAGCTGACGGCTCCCGATCGCGTAGCCCGTCCCTCTCTGATGCCGGGCGACGACAACTCGGAGTCGCTCACTGTGGCCGATTCGCTCCGCCTCATCCGCCAGGGCTTCATCCCCAACCCCGATCCCGCCCGCTTCCCCGTCAAGTCGCTCCCCGCTCCCGAGTAAGCAGAAAGCCCTCCCCCGTGGAAAATTACTCCCATATGCTTAGATTTTCATGAATCTTTGCTATCTTTGCCGACGGTTTGGCGTGTCTCTGCTAACCTTCTCACCGCCAAGCTCCGCAAATGAATTATTCTATACTCGACTTCTTGGGGCTCCTCGGAGCCGTCGGCCTCTTCCTCTACGGAATGAAGGTGATGAGTGAAGGACTGCAGAAAGCCGCAGGCGACCGCCTGCGCAACATCCTTTCTGCCATGACGCGCAACCGGTTCGCAGGCACTGTCACCGGTTTCTTCATCACAGCGCTCATTCAGAGTTCGTCTGCTTCCACCGTGATGGTGGTCAGCTTCGTCAACGCCGGACTCATGACCCTCGCGCAGTCTATGGCTGTCATCATGGGTGCCAATGTGGGCACCACTTTCACCGCATGGGTCATCGCGCTCTTCGGTTTTAAAGTAGACATTTCGGCATTTGCCCTCCCGCTTATCGGTCTGGCCGTGCCGCTCCTCTTCTCCAGCAAGGGACGCACCAAGTCTATCGGCGAGTTCACCATCGGTTTTGCCTTCCTTTTCATGGGTCTCGACATGATCAGCAAGTATGTGCCTGATCTGCAGAGCAATCCCGAGATGTTCGCCTTCCTCCAGCGCTACGCCTCCATGGGATTCGGCAGCGTGCTCATCTTCTGCCTTGTGGGCATCGTGGTCACCATGGTCATCCAGTCGTCGGCGGCCACTTTCGCCATCACGCTGATCATGTGCTCCAAGGGGTGGATCACTTTCGACCTCGCCTGTGCCCTGGTGCTCGGCTCCAATATCGGTACCACAGTCACCCCGCTGCTCGCCTCGATGAGCGGTAACGTAGCGGCTAAGCGAACGGCCATGGGACACCTCCTCTTCAACTTCCTCGGCACTCTTTGGACCCTCGCCGTCTTCTTTCCATTCGTCGAACTTAATTCATGGATTACCGAGGCCATCGGGCAGGGCGACCCCAACCAGCTCTACCGCTACGTATCCGACCTTCAGGCATCAAGTCCGGATGTCTACAATCAGGTCTTCGCCACCGGCTCCGTGCCCACCGATCCCGATGTGGTGCTCCGACATCGCACGGCCATCTCCACCATGCAGGTGAGCGTGTCGTTCGGCCTATCCATGTTCCACACGGTCTTCAACCTCATCAACCTTTCCATCATGATATGGCTCACAAAGGTTTATGTGAAGATTGTGGAATTCCTTATCCCCGCCAAGCATCAGGGCGACGACGAGTTCCAGCTCAAATTCATCTCTGCCGGTATCCTCTCGGCTTCCGAGCTCAATATCTCCCAGGCTGAAAAGGAGATGCACGTCTACGCCGAGCGCGTGGGGCGCATGCTCCCCATGGCACGCGAACTGGTCCACTCCAAGGCCGGCTCCGACGAGTTCAACTGTATCTACTCCCGTCTTGAAAAATATGAGGAGATCTCCGACCGCATGGAGCTGGAGATCGCCAACTATCTCAACCGATGCGCCGAGGGGCGCCTCTCCAACGAGTCGAAGCGCCGCATTGCCGCCATGCTCTCCATCGACTCCGAGATAGAGTCGATCGCCGACACCATGCTCGGCGTGGGCAAGATACTCCTGCGCAAGCAGCAGAGCAATGTCCACTTCAACGACGAGATCTACGCCAACATCGACCTGATGTTCACCTATCTCGACCGCGCCATGAACGGCATGCTCCGCATCCTCTCCAACCTCGAGAGCGTCAACGAGCACGAGGTCATCTCGGCCTACAACCACGAGCGCGAGATCAACAACCTCCGCAACCAGCTCCGCACCGCCAACGTGGCCAACATCAACGACCGCCACTACGAGTATCAGAGCGGCATCTACTATATCGACATCATCTCCACCCTCGAGAAGAGCGGCGACTACATCATCAACGTGGTCGACACCATCCGCGACGAGTTCCGCGGACTCAAATCCTGATCCGCTCTGCCGATGCCTTCATGGGTCATACAGCCTGAATGTGACGCTCCCGTCTCCGCAGCCGACAGGGAGCTCTACTCCACACGCCCGCCCGCCTGGCAGGCCGGAGTGGAAGGGAGCCCGCGCCCCTTCACTCCCGCCACCGATTCGGGCGTGCTGGCCATCGTCATCGCTGTGATTGTGCTCATAGGCCTCAACATGCGCCATGTGCGCCGCATCTTCCGCTCTCTGCCCCACGATCTCTTCTCGGTGCGCCGCCGCGACAACGCTTTCGACGAGCACACCGCCAACGAGACCCGCGTCTCCATCCTGCAGCTCTTCCAGATGTGGGTCTACCAGGCGCTGCTCCTCTTCATGTGGCTCGGGCACATCACTCCCGCCACCACTTCGGCCGCCGTCACGGCGCAGGTGGCCCTCCTCGTGGCCTTGGGCTGCGGATTTTACCTCTTCCAGCTCGCCGCCAACATCACCATCGGATACACTTTCACCGACCCCCTCAGCGCCACTCTCTGGCGCCGCGGACTCAACTCGTCGCAGATACTTCTGGGCTGGACTCTCATCCTCCCTGCGCTCGTGGCGCTCTTCTATCCGGGCATCGCTTCCTACATGCTCATCCTTGCTGCGTCGCTCTATGTCTTCTCACGCATATGCTATATTTTCAAGGGTTTTAGAATTTTTTACACTAATATCGGCTCGTTGCTTTATTTTATTTTGTACCTTTGTGCCCTTGAAATAATACCCCTGATTGCAGTCTGCCTCCTGGCAGAGAAAATATGTGTAAATAGTTGAGCCGCATCTCTTTCCGGATCCACCGGCGTGACACTACGCCCACTCTCTTTCTCAGCCCGGCTCAACTTACATTCTTTTAATCATCGTCAAGATCGTGAAAGTTAAGAAGATTCTCGTATCACAGCCACGACCCTCGTCCGAAAAGTCGCCCTACTTCGACATCGCTTCCCGCTATGGCGTTGAGATGATTTTCCGCCCGTTCATCAAGGTGGAGGGTCTGAGCGCCCGCGAATTCCGTCATCAGAAAATCAATATCGCCGATTTCACCGCCGTCATCTTCACAGCACGCACGGCTATCGACCACTTCTTCCGTCTTTGCGAGGAGATGCGCATCGCCATCCCCGACACCATGAAATATTTCTGCACCTCCGAGTCGATCGCGCTCTATCTGCAGAAATACATCGTCTATCGCAAACGCAAGATTTTCTATGGCGCCACAGGCAAGTTTGAGGATCTCCTTCCCTTCCTGAGCAAGCACAATAAGGATAAGTTCCTCTACGTCGTTTCCGACGTGCACAAAGACGACAAGAATGCTCCCATCCTCGATCGCGCCAAGGTAGACTACGCCAAGGCTGTGATGTATCGCACCGTTTCCAACGACTTCGCCGACGGCGAGCCGTTCGACTACGATATGCTCCTCTTCTTCTCGCCCGCCGGCATTGAGTCGCTCAAGAAAAACTTCCCCGACTTCAACCAGGGCGACATCAAGATCGGATGCTTCGGCGCCTCCACCGCCAAGGCTGTGGCCGACGCCGGCCTCCGCCTCGATCTCGAGGCCCCCAACCCCAAGGCTCCCTCCATCACCGCCGCCCTCGACCTCTACCTCCGCGACCTCCAGGGCGCCTGATCCCCGGGGAAGGCGACCCATCTGCTGGCTCTCGCATGTAGGGGCGCACCATGGCGTGTCCTTCCTCCCCGATGGCCCCGCTCTGTCCCTCCTCCACGGCTCTATTGGGTCTATTTGGCTTATCCTCCCTATTCCTCAGATAAAAAAATCTATGAAATCTTTCGGCTTGGGTAAAAGCCACAAACTCTGCAGCACCACGGCCATCGATCGCCTTTTCGCCGGCCGCGATGCCGCGGTGCGCTCTGCCCTGGCCTATCCCGTTCGCATGGTGTGGGCACCGGCCCCCGACGGCGATCCCCGCCCCGGCGAGCAGCCCGTGTGCTTTTTCATCTCCATACCCAAAAAGCGCCTCCGCCATGCCGTCGACCGTGTGGCCATGCGCCGCCGCATCCGCGAGCAGTATCGCCTGCTCCGTCCGGAGTTTTTCCCCGACGCGCTCCCCGAGGGGCAGCGGCCGCTGCATGTGGCATTCATCTACGTGGCCTCCAATCTCGAACCCTCCCTCCGCATCCGTCAGGCCATGCAGCGCCTCCTCCCGCGCCTCCTCGCTCCCGAGGTCGCCAAGTAGCCCAATTTCACAAATCTCACTCCCGCCGTGCGCTCCCTCTTCGTCTGGCTCCTGAGCCTCCCCATCTATTTCTATCGCTACTGCATCTCGCCGCTCACCCCGCCGAGCTGCCGCTTCACCCCCACCTGTTCGCAGTACGCCCTCGAGGCGCTCCGCAAGGATGGCCCCGTGCGTGGCCTCTGGCTGGCCATCAAGCGCATCCTCCGCTGCCACCCCTGGGGCGGCTCCGGCTACGATCCCGTACCATGATTCTCGACGTCCACACACATCTCCCCGCACCCTCGGCCATCCTCTGTGTCGAGCCGTGGCAGGTTGCCGACACCCTCGCCGCTCACCCCGACGCCCTCCTTGCCGTGGGCATTCATCCCTGGTCGCTCGCCGGCGTAGATCCCGACCGTCTCCCCTCGCTTTTAGAGCAATTGCGCAGCGCTGCGGCCTCTCCCCGCATAGTGGCCATCGGCGAAACCGGCCTCGACACCCTCTGCGCTTCCCCCATGCCTCTGCAGCGCCTCTCCTTCGAGGCCCACATCCGCCTCGCCGCCGAGCTGCGCCTCCCCCTCCTGCTCCATGTGGTGCGCACCGCCCACGAGATCCTCTCCTACCTGCGACGTCGCCCCTCTCCCGCTGTCCCCTGGATCTGGCACGGATTCCGCGGCAATCCCATCCTCGCATCCCAATTTCTCTCCTTCCCCTCCACCTACATCTCCTTCGGTCCCCGCTTCAATCCCGCCACCCCCGCCGTCGTCCCACTCTCCCGCCTACTCCTCGAGACCGACGCCACCACCCCGTCTTCTTCCACCCTTTCCTCTACCACCATCTCTTCCGTCGCCTCCTCCGTCGCCGCTGCCATGCTCCCTCCCATTTCCCCCTCCTCCCTACTTTCGGCCGCTGCCGCCAATGCCTCATCCCTTTTTCAGGGCAGTTGTAAAACCCGTTTGAAATGTTAATAACCCGGCAGCCGGGGCGCAATATTTGAGGCTGACGATTTTCGGCGTTTTAAATCAGTGGAGGATGGCGGCCAGAAAAGCGACCAGAAAAAAGTCCAGGAAAGTCCGTCGTGTCGGACCCGAAAAAGGCGTCCACCGGGAGGTTATCGCAAATTAAGTTATCGCAAATTAAAATGAGGCGGCGCCGGCTGGCGCTGCCTCATCTGATTTGTTTTTGTAGCCGAAGTGGGACTCGAACCCACACAGCCTAAACGGCCAAAGGATTTTAAGTCCTTCGTGTCTACCATTCCACCATTCGGCCTCAAAACGCTGCAAAGATACAAATTTATTTTGCAATAGCCAAGCGCCGCCCGCTATTTGTCGGACGCTGCGGGTGTCTTTGCGCTCATGTCGCGGTGCTTGTCGGCGGTGACCAGTGCGAATACTATCAGACCAAGCACCACAAGCAGCACTGTCTGCGAGGCGATGATTACGTTGCCAAACGCTGCCCCCACCACATTGAAGTCGCTCTGACTGATGCTCCCGCCCAGCGTCGGCAGGAAGATGTTGAGCCCGAAGAGCAGCACTGTCTGATACGGGCCGATGCCGCCGTTCGAGGGAATGCCCATGGCTATGGAGGTGAGCACGTAGCATACCAAGGTCACCGTCGGCCCGGCGCTCTCGAGCAGCTCACGCATCACCGGGAAGGCGTTGAAGGCCACCACCAATTGCAGGTAGTAGCAGCCCCAGATGCAGACGGTGAGCCCCAGCCACACCCATTTGTGCTTCATCGCGGCTATGGCCGCAAATCCGTCCCAGAGTCCTTTCAGAAACCCCTTGATTTTCGTCGCCACGCGCCCGTGGCTCCGAGAGAGCACTACCCATGTCACTGCGATGACAGCGATCAGCGTGCCCCACATCCAGGGGGAGGTGACCACATGCAGCAGCTTTTCGTAGGCGTCGGGATAGGTGCGCACAAAGTCGATGATCGGCCCGCGGGCCACGAAAAATGTGCCCAACGTCATCAGGCCCACGGCCAAAAGGTCGGCGAAGCGGTCGGCAATCATCGACCCGAAGATGGTGGAAAAGGGTTTGTCCTCACGGTAGGAGATATATCCCGTGCGCCACACCTCGCCGAGCCTGGGGAAGACGAGATTGAGCGAGTAGCACCCTATGATGCTGTAAACCAGCGCATGCACGGGCGCATCCACCCCCGAGGCCCGCAGCTGTATGCCCCAGCGCAGGGCGCGGAGCAGCATCGGAGCCAGCCCTAAGGCCAGCATCAGGCCGATCCAGCGGAAATCGCAGTCGCGTTTGATCACCTGCATCATCTCGTGGAAGTCGATGTTGTGGAACATGATCCAGCACAAGCCCACCGTGACGGCCAGCGGCACGATAAATTTCACTATCGCACCTGCCGCTTTGCGCCCGCGGCGCTCTTTGGGCGCTACGGCCTCTGTGGGTGCGGTTTTGCTGTTGTCGGTCTCCTGATTTTCCATCTCTCGCGGTGTGTGGGTTGGCACAAAGTTACAAAACTTTCCGCCATCTTGCTCCTTATGTGTTTTAGATGCATCCGATTTAACGTTCATTCACTCAAAATTAGGCCGAAAACTGTTAATTTTGTCCCGTAAAAAGAAGATTTTATGAAGCATCAGCGTCAACTTGAAGAGACTCCTCTGCGCCTCCGCGAGCTTGCGACGATTCGTGGTGTTTCCGACGAGTACAGCCATCTCGGCCACGATTACATCCTGTCGCACCTCACATCCAACACCGGATATTTCTACAGCGACAAGGTGAGGCGGTTCGACGGCCACACCATGATCATCTGCGTCAAGGGCACCATGCGCGTCACCATCGACCTCGACACGGTGGAGGTGCCGCCCATGTCGCTCATCTTCGTCGCGCCCGAGCGTGTCTTCAAGCCCATCTCGTGGGAAGGCGAGAGCCTCGACGCCTACGTGCTGTTCCTCTCCAACAAGTTTGTCTACGACCTCAATATCGATCTTAACGCGATCAATACCAACATCTTCACCTCGGCCAAGTCGGTGCTCCACCTCGAGCAGGACCGCATGGATCTGATCATCCGCTACTTCGAGCTGCTCCACGGCAGCGCCTCGGCCAAGGGCCACTACACGCGCCTCATCACCCGCTCGCTCTTCTCGGCCGCGGCTTATCAGATCATGGCCTTCTCGGAGGAGAGCATCAACTCCGACGACGCCTCCAGTCCGCCATCACACAATCGTAAGTTGGCCTATGTCAAGACGTTCCTGCGCCTTGTGCGCATGAACCACCGCTCGGAGCGCGCCATCGGCTTCTACGCCGACAAGATGTTCATCTCCCCCAAATACCTCTCGCTGGTCATCAAGGAGGCCACGGGGCGCTCGGCGGCCGAGTGGATCGACCAGTATGTCATCCAGGAAGCAAAAAATCTGCTGCGCTATTCCGGGAAGAATGTGCAGCAGATAGCTTATGAACTGAATTTTACCAATCAGTCGTCGTTCGGCAAGTATTTCAAGAACCTCACGGGCCTGTCGCCCACGCAGTTCCAGAATCAGTGACCCATTGCAAGGCGGCCTCCGTCGGGGCGCTTCCGCCTTGATGTGGCCTTCTTCACATTTTCAGTAGCCTTTTCGGTAGCCTTTTTCACGCTCTCGGTGGCGCTCTTGGCGGCATCGGTGGCGCGGATGGCCACGCGCCGGATCTTTCCGGAGATGGTCTTCGGCAGTTCGTTGACAAACTCTATCACTCGCGGATATTTGTAGGGCGCGGTGACGCGTTTCACATGATTCTGAATCTCCTTCACCAGCTCCGGCCCGGCTTTCTTCACATAGTCGCGGGCAAGCACTATGGTGGCCTTCACTAGCTGGCCGCGCACCTCGTCGGGCACGGCGGTCACGGCACACTCCACCACGGCAGGATGCGACATGCAGGCGCTCTCCACCTCGAACGGGCCGATGCGGTAGCCCGACGACTTGATCACATCGTCTTTTCTGCCCACAAACCACATGTAGCCGTCCTCATCCCTCCGGGCCACGTCGCCGGTGTGATACAGCCCGTCGTGCCAGGCCAGGCGGGTCAGCTCTTCGTCGTCGAGATACTCGCGGAAGAGGCCTAAGGGCTTGTGGCGACTGTCTTTGGCGGCGATCACTATCTCACCTTCCTCTCCCAAAGGGGCTTCCGTGCCGTCGTGGCGCGCTATATATACGTGGTATTGCGGGTTGGGTTTCCCCATCGAGCCGGGTTTGGGGGTCATCCCGGGGAAGTTGCCCACGGTCAGTGTGGTCTCGGTCTGCCCGAATCCCTCCATCAGGCTCAGTCCGGTGAGCTCTTTCCAGCGGTTGAACACGCTGGGATTGAGCGCCTCGCCGGCTATCGAGCACTTACGGAGCGAACTGAGGTCGTAGCTCTTCACATCCTCGCGGATCATGAAGCGGAAGATGGTGGGAGGCGCGCACAGCGAGGTGATGCGGTATTTTTCTATCATCCGCAGCAGGTCGGCGGGCACGAATTTGTCGAAATCGTAGACGAATACCTCTGCTCCGGCTATCCACTGGCCGTAGAGCTTGCCCCACACGGCCTTCCCCCAGCCGGTGTCGGCCACGGTGAGGTGCAGGTCGTCTTCCCGCAGATGGTGCCAGCACCAGGCGGTGGCTATGTGCCCTAAGGGGTAGGTGAAATCGTGCGCCACCATCTTCGGCTCCCCCGAGGTGCCGGAGGTGAAGTAGAGGAGCATGGTGTCGGAGTTGTCATTGGGGTGCTCAGGGCGCACGAAGAGGGGAGCGCCGGCCACTCCGCTGTCGAAATCTATCCATCCCTGCGGCCGCTCGGGACCGGTGGTCACCAGAGTCTTCAGCTCGGGGCACCGGGCGGCGGCTAAGGTCACATGTTCGGTGATCACTTTGTCGCCCGCGGCCACTATCATCTTGATTTTGGCCTTGTGCACGCGATATTCTATATCTTCGTCGGTGAGCAGGTGAGTGGCTGGAATGGCCACAGCGCCCAATTTGTGAAGCGCCACGATCGACAGCCAGAACTGGTAGTGCCTCTTGAGCATCAGCATCATGCGGTCCCCCTTCCCGATGCCGAGGCTTTGGAAAAAGGCTGCCGTCCTGTCGGTGAGCTCTTTAAGCTCGCCGAAGGTGAAGCGGCGTTCCTCCCCTTGCTCGTTGGTCCACAGCAGCGCCTCTTTTTCGGGCGCCTCGGCGGCCCAGCCGTCCACTACATCGTACCCGAAGTTGAACCTCTCGGGCACCTCTACCTTAAAATCCCTGCAGAGGGCGTCGTAATCGGCGAACTCCCTCACTTTCAAATACCTTTCTATCATTTCCTGTACCTGTTGAAACCTTGCGGCGACGCCCACCCCTTCCCGGCGCCGCTCTTCTTTTTACCTTACCTGAGATTCCGGGCCGACTTGAGGCCGATTTTAGAATCTCTTATCTGAAAACGGCTGCAATTTATGAAAAGATTTTTTAAATGCTCAAGGAGCTACAAAGTTTAATATTTTGCACATTGCATGTTAAATTTGGTTAATTCTATCTTTTCTCTCTATCTTTCAGCATTTTGCCGATTTTTTGCGCCTCTCCCTTTTCACTTTTCGCTATAAAGCATTATCTTTGTCTTCATGGAAGAAAACTACATAGTATCGGCGCGAAAATACCGCCCGACCACCTTCTCGTCGGTCGTCGGGCAGAAGGCGCTATGCTCCACGCTGCGCAATGCCGTGGCTACCAACCGCCTGGCCCACGCCTACCTCTTCTGCGGTTCGCGAGGGGTGGGCAAGACCTCCACGGCCCGCATTTTTGCCAAGAGCATCAACTGCCAGCACCCCACACCCGAGGGAGACCCCTGCAACGAGTGCCCCTCCTGCCGGCAGTTCAACGAAAACCGCTCGCTCAACATCATCGAGCTCGACGCCGCCTCGCGCAATGGCGTCGATGCCATCCGCGATCTGGTGGAGCAGGTGATGACGCCACCCACCGAGGGGCGCTACCGCGTGTTCATCATTGATGAGGTGCACATGCTCTCATCCGCGGCCTTCAATGCCTTTCTCAAGACCCTCGAGGAGCCGCCGGAGTATGTGGTCTTCATCCTCGCCACCACCGAGAAGCACAAGATCATACCCACCATCCTCTCCCGCTGCCAGATCTACGATTTCCACCGCATCACGGTGGGCGACATCGTAGACCATCTGGAGTATGTGGCCAAGCAGGAGGGCTACACCGCCGAGCGCCGTGCCCTGTCGGTCATCGCTGCCAAGGCCGACGGCGCCATGCGCGACGCCCTCTCCATCTTCGATCAGGTGGCGGCCTCCTCGCGCGGCAACATCACCTACCGCTCGGCCATAGAGAACCTCAACGTGCTCGACGAGGCCTATTTCTCGCGCCTCTTCGATGCCTTTGTCAAGGCCGATATCCCCGAGGCGCTGATGATCTACAAGGAGATCCGCGAGCACGGCTTCGACTCGCATTTCTTCATCAACGGCCTGGCCCAGTATCTCCGCGACCTCATGGTGGCGCGTGATCCGCGCACCCTGCCGATGCTCGACACCGACGACGATACCCGGGCGCTTATGGTCAAGCAGGGAGCACAGCTCTCGCCGGAGTTTTTCTACGACGCCATGAGCCTCTGCAACGAGGCCGACCTCAATTACCGTCAGGCATCGGACAAAACCTTCTTCGTGGAGCTTCTGCTCATCAGGTTATGCCAACTAAACGGCCCCTCCCCCATATGTAGTGGCAACGGAGAGGGGCGGAAAATCCAAAAAATCACACC
>CAJLLX010000061.1 GCA_905207535.1 uncultured Muribaculaceae bacterium
CTGTCGAATTTTTCAAACATTTTCGCTAATATTGCATTTGCCCTTGGACTCTGCATAATAAATATGCATGTATAAAAAAACCGCTCAAAATTGCGCCACTAAAAAATAATTTTGTACATTTGCCAAAAATAGCGGTTGAGAAAAAATCCATACGGCCAACTCTTACCGCTAATTTGCAACGAGTCTTAGCTATAAGCGGCTCAAACGTCCATTGATACAGTCCAATTAATTATTATACCAAGATGAAGGAAGCAGATATTAACTGGTCGAGCATAGGGTTCGGATACGTTCCTACCGACTACAACGTCCGCTGCTATTTCCGCAACGGGAAATGGGGCGAGATAGAGGTATCGTCGTCAGAGACGATTGAAATGCATATCGCTGCCACAGCTCTCCATTACGGTCAGGAAATCTTCGAAGGTCTCAAGGCCTTCCGCGGCAAAGATGGCAAAGTGCGAGTATTCCGCCCCGAAGCCAACGCCAAGCGCATTCAGGACTCGGCTCGCGGCATCAAGATGGAGCCTATCCCCACCGACATCTTCATGAAGATGACCGACATGGCCATCAAGCTCAACGAGCGCTTCATTCCCCCTTACGGTTCGGGAGCTTCGCTCTACATTCGCCCGCTTGAGATCGGCATGACAGCCCGCGTGGGTGTGAAACCGGCCGACGAATACTGCTTTATCATACTTGTCACCCCTGTCGGCCCCTACTTCAAGACAGGCTTCAAGCCCACCAACATCTGCATCATGCGCGAATACGACCGCGTGGCTCCCAAGGGCACCGGCCGATTCAAGGTGGGAGGCAACTACGCCGCAAGCCTCGTGGCCGGCGAGAAGGCTCACGAACTCGGCTACTCGGCTGTGCTCTATCTCGACCCGAAAGAGAAGAAATATCTCGACGAGTGCGGCCCGGCCAACTTCTACGCCATCAAGGATGGCAAATACATCACTCCCGCATCCGAGTCGATCCTCCCCTCCATCACCAACGAATCGCTGATGCAGCTCGCACGCGACATGGGTATGGAGGTAGAGTGCCGTCACATTCCTGTGGAGGAGATCGCCACCTTCGAGGAGGCTGCCGCATGCGGCACCGCCGCCGTCTGCTCGCCCGTAGGCGAGATCCACGACCTCGACACCGGCGAAAAGTTCGTCATCGCCAAGGACGGCAAGCCCGGCCCCGTGACCCAGAAGCTCTATGACACTCTCAGCGGCATCCGCCTCGGCGAGATAGAGGACAAGCACGGCTGGAACCACATCCTCGACCTCTGAGACCTCACTTCTCCCGGGCGTCGGACTTAAAAAAGCGTTAGATTTATAAAAGTCGGACTTTAAATAGGTCTATCCCGGAGAAGCATCCTCTCTCAAAGCACCTTAGACAAGCGCAGGGAAGGGAACAACTGTGACCAATGTACGATTATCAGAGAATCATTGACAAATATTATCCCGCAGGGTCGCCTCTGCGGGATATTTACATGCGCCATTGCCGCTCGGTGGCAAATTTGGCGCTTGACATCGCCCGGCGCAAGGGTCTCGACCTCTCCCCTGCCGACATCGAGGCTGCGGCGATGCTCCACGACATAGGAATAGTGCGCACCGATGCCCCCGGCATCCATTGCCACGGTTCGGAGCCGTATTTGGCCCACGGACGCATCGGCGCCGACCTCCTCCGCGCCGAGGGCGCTCCCGAGGAGTATGCCCGCGTGGCTGAGCGACACACCGGCGCCGGACTCACGCCCGAAGATGTGGCCAGAATGTCGCCGATGCTCCCGCCCGACCGCAGCTACATGCCGCAGACACTGCTGGAGCGCCTGGTGTGCTACGCCGACAAGTTCTACTCCAAGAGCGGCGACATGAAGATCAAGCCGCTGGAGCGCGTGAGAGCCTCGCTGACCAAGTTTGGAGAGGGTGCATCGGAGCGTTTCGAGCGCCTTCACCAGGAATTTGGCTGAAAGCCGCCATAGGGCTTACACATGTTTTAACAATTCGTTGGCAGATTCCGAATTAATTTGTAATTTTGCCATCGGTTCTGCACGCCTTGCGCTGCCCTACCGCCTTTTATCATCAGACTACAATCGTAAGAACAGATACATCCACGTTTATGGAAAGGAAAGTCAGGGTTCGTTTCGCCCCGTCACCCACAGGTCCTCTGCACATTGGAGGAGTGCGCACAGCGCTTTACAACTATCTTTTTGCCCGTCAGCACGGCGGCGACATGATACTCCGCATCGAGGACACCGACTCCAACCGCTTTGTGCCCGGAGCTGAGGACTACATCAACGAGGCTCTCGCCTGGCTCGGCATCGGCATCGACGAAGGCGTGCGCGAGGGTGGCAAATACGGCCCCTACAAGCAGAGCGAGCGCCGCGACATCTATCGCGCCCACGTGAAGCAGCTCCTTGACGCCGGCAAAGCCTACATCGCCTTCGACACCCCGCAGGAGCTGGAGCAGGCACGCGCCTCGCACCCCAACTTCCAGTACGATGCTTCCACCCGCCTGAGCATGCGCAATTCGCTCTCCATGCCCAAGGAGGAGGTGGACCGCCTCATCGCCGAAGGCACCCCCTACGTGGTGCGTTTCCTTATCGAACCCGGTCGCGACGTGGAGGTCAACGACCTCATCCGCGGCAAAGTGACCATCAACTCGTCGATTCTCGACGACAAAGTGCTCTACAAGAGCGCCGATGACCTCCCCACATATCATCTCGCCAACATCGTCGACGACCACCTCATGGAGGTGAGTCATGTGATCCGCGGCGAGGAGTGGCTCCCCTCGGCACCGCTCCACGTGCTTCTTTACGAAGCCTTCGGATGGGCCGACACGCGTCCCGAGTTCGTGCATCTGCCTCTGCTGCTCAAACCCGACGGCAAAGGCAAGCTGAGCAAGCGCGACGGCGACCGCCTCGGCTTCCCGGTGTTCCCCCTCGAGTGGCACGACCCCAAGAGCGGCGAGATCTCCTCGGGATACCGCGAAAAAGGCTACCTGCCTCAGGCCGTGGTCAATTTCCTCGCCCTCCTCGGCTGGAATCCCGGCGACGACACCGAGATAATGAGCATGGATGAGCTCATCAGCAAATTCTCGCTCGAACACTGCTCCAAAGCCGGCGCCCGCTTCGCCTTCGAGAAGGGCAAGTGGTTCAACCACGAGTATCTCATGGCCATGCCGGGCAGCGAACTGGTGCGCCTGTTCAAGCCGGTCATGGAAGCCAACGGCGTCGACCCCTCGGCCTTCACCGACGAGTATATTGCGAAAGCACTTGATCTGGTCAAGAGCCGCGCCAACTTCGTCAACGACCTCTGGGAGCAGAGCCGCTTCTTCTTCAAAGCTCCCGACACCTATGCCGAGAAGGATATCAAGAAACGCTGGAAAGCCGGCATGCCCGAAATCATGCAGGAGCTCACCGGAGTGCTCGAAGGGCTCCCCGACTTCTCCTCGGCCGCCGCAGAGCCTGTGGTGCTCGGATGGATCGCCGACAAGGGCTACCACCTGGGCAATGTGATGAATGCCTTCCGCCTCGCTGTGGTGGGCGAATGTAAAGGTCCCCACATGTTCGACATCACCGAGCTTATCGGACGAGACGAGACACTGGCACGCCTCCGCAAAGCCATAAAAGAGATTCCCGTAGCAGAATAATCAATCACACCGGGCCTTCACCGCAGTTCGCATCGGGCACTCCCCTCTCCGGCCCATCCGGGATTACAGCTCAGTCCACCCCTCACACCTCCTCATCAACCAAGTGAACCCTCTATACAACACCGGAATACGGCTTTACAGCACCGCCGCACGCATCGCATCGCTGCGGAGCCCCAAAGTGCGCAAGATGATCAAAGGTCAGCACCGCACGCTCGAAGTGCTCAAGCGTAAACTCGCCGACCGCCCGGGATGCATATGGTTTCACGCCTCGTCGCTCGGCGAGTTCGAGCAGGGGCGACCGATGATAGAGCGTCTGCGCCGCGAGCACCCCGAAAAAACGATTCTCCTCAGCTTTTTCTCCCCCTCGGGCTACGAGGTGAGGAAAAACTACCCCTTTGTCGACGCCGTGGTCTACCTGCCGTTCGACACCCCCAAGCGGGTGAAGAAATTTCTCGACGCAGCACGCCCCTCGATGGCCATATTCATCAAATATGAGTTCTGGGGCAACTATCTGCAGGAATTGCGCCGCCGCGGCATCCCCACCTACATCATTTCGAGCATCTTCCGCCCCGGACAGCGTTTCTTCCGCAGCATCGGAGGCATGTTCCGCAAGATGCTCCGCTGCTTCGACCATCTTTACGTGCAGGATGAGCGCTCGCGCCGTCTGCTGAAGGTGATCGGAGTGGAAAACGTCACCGTGGCCGGCGACACCCGCTTCGACCGCGTCACCGATGTGATGCGCTCCACCGTCGAAATCCCCGGATTCCCCGGTTTTGGCGAAGGTGCACCCCTGCGCTTCATCGCCGGATCGTCGTGGGAGGCTGACGAAGACGTATATGTGCCCTGGCTCAACGCCCATCCGGAGGTGAAATTTATCATCGCTCCTCACGAGTTCAACGAGACGCGCCTCGAACGCCTCCGCAACCGCTTCAACAAGCCGGCCATACTCCTCTCCGAGTGGGTGCGCCTGATCAAGCGCGCCGGTCTGCCCGCAGGGCAGCTCCCTCCGGAGCTCAAGAAGGTAAGCGGCATCATCATTGACTCCTTCGGCAAACTGTCCTCGCTCTACCGCTATGCCGACATCGCCTACATAGGCGGCGGATTCGGAGCCGGGATTCACAACATCAACGAGGCCGCCGTCTACGGCATCCCCGTCATCTTCGGGCCCAACCACTCCAAATTTAAGGAAGCCGACGACATGATTCGCTGCGGAGGCGGGTTCTCCATCACAGGCCGTCACGACTTCAACGGCACCATCAACGCACTCTATCAAAACCGGGCATCTTTGCTCCAGTCCGGCGAGGCTGCGGGCAAATACATCAAAGACCACCTCGGCGCCACCGATAAAATCTACGCCGACCTCTTCTCCCCCAAAGAATAGCCGCGCAATAGCCGCCGGTTCCTCCGGCGTTGTCGCCCCCGGTTCCTCCAGGCGTCGTCGCCACGGTTCCTCCAGGAGTTGCCGGCCCCG
The DNA here is from genome assembly GCA_905207535.1 of uncultured Muribaculaceae bacterium. Classification (GTDB taxonomy): domain Bacteria; phylum Bacteroidota; class Bacteroidia; order Bacteroidales; family Muribaculaceae; genus UBA7173. The sequence continues at coordinate 5,105 of CAJLLX010000061.1, forward strand.
CTTCGCCAGGCGTTGCCGGTCCCGCTTCTCCAGACGTCGTCACCCTCGGTTCTCCAGGCTTCGTCTGCCCCCATCCTCTCAAGCCGGATTACTCCAATGCATAAAGCCCTGTAAAAAACACAAAAAATGCATTGCACATACTGTAGACAGCCCCGCCACAAGTTAAAAATTGTAAAAGTTCCCGCTTTTCCAGCAATTATGCCCCCTTTTCATGCATAATTTGATTTTTATGCGTACATTCACACGCTGAATAACTTCTTCGAGTCAATACAAAGCAGGAAATCTGTAGCGAATGTTTCTTCAGCGACGCTTACCACATAGCGTTCTACCATAGAATTACACGCTTTTCAGAGCCGCAACTTTGCACCGATATACAAGAGGTATTGCACATTCATTCATTAACTAACATCCTTATTAGCACACAAGCTTTTACCTGTGATGCCTCAAACAAACTCCGATCTATGAACAGCCGAAAAACCCGCCTTCCCGAGATTATAGACATTCTCACTCATCAGGTGATCTCATCACAGGAAGATCTCTCACGTCAGCTCGCCGTACGCGGCCATTTCATCACACAGGCCACCCTCTCGCGCGACCTCAAGCTCCTTAAAGCCAACAAAATCTCCGACGACCGCGGCAGCTACCGCTACATCATCGGCGACTCCAAACTCAATGGCCGCTCGCGCGGACGACGCAAGGACGGATCGCACGGCGGCGGCGACCCCGATACCACCGACGGCAATCACAACTCCGTGCTCTCCATCAGCATCACCGGCAATATCGTGGTCATCAAGACCCGCAACGGCTATGCCTCCGGGCTCGCATACGACATCGACACCCTCGGGTCGGCTCTGGTGCTCGGCACCATCCCCGGCGCCGACACCGTGTTCGTGGCCATGCGCGAAGGCACACCCAAGATCGACATCTACAACCTCTTCAGCACCTTCATCCCGGGCCAGATCATGATCGACGCCCGAGGCTTCTTCAACGAATAATACCCCCTCCTCATTCTTTTTAATCATCTCTCCTCTCTCCGTGTTGCATAAATAATCAAATGCCGTTGTGGCTCCGTGGTTTAAATCACCTGCCACAACGGCATATATGTTTCTCGCTATAACATATACCTGAAAGCATAGCTGCTTTGAGGCGTAGTATCCGAGCGAAATCTACGATTTATGGCGATTTATGAGGCTATTTATACACTCATTTTTGGAGGGCAAAAATTTGCTTTAAAGCATATTTTTCATTAATTTTGTAACGTAAAAGCGCCACGGAAGTCTCGCTGCTTCTGCGGGCGCGAAGCGCTTGATGTGCACCGCTGTGCCGATGCCCGCATGGGGCCAGACCACTCGATGTCACAGGACGGCAGAGATGCCGCCAAGACGCTTAATATTAATGAATTATATGCACTTATGCAACAGGATTTATTCGACATTGATGACACAATGACCCCTTCGTCGACCGCCGAGGGGGCGAAAGAGTACGGAGCGAACAGCATCCAGGTGCTCGAAGGCCTGGAGGCCGTGCGCAAGCGCCCTGCCATGTATATCGGTGACATCAGCACCAAAGGTCTGCATCATCTGGTATATGAGGTAGTGGACAACTCCATCGACGAGGCTCTTGCCGGGTACTGCACCCACATAGAGGTCACCATCAACGAAGACAACTCAATCACCGTCGTCGACAACGGCCGCGGCATCCCCGTAGACATGCACGAGAAGGAGCACAAGAGCGCTCTCGAAGTGGTGCTCACCGTGCTTCACGCCGGCGGTAAATTCGACAAAGGATCATATAAAGTGTCGGGCGGCCTCCACGGCGTGGGTGTCAGCTGCGTCAACGCCCTTTCCGACTATCTGCGCGCCGAGGTGCGCCGCGACGGCAAGGTGTACATGCAGGAATACAGCCAGGGCAAACCCACCTGCAAACTTCAGGTGATCGGCGAGACAGATACCACCGGCACATCTATCACTTTCCACCCCGACAACTCCATCTTCACCGTCGATGTATACGACTACGAGACGCTCGCCAACCGTCTGCGCGACCTCGCATTCCTTAATGCCGGCATCACCCTCACGCTCACCGATATACGTGTGCGCGACGAGGCCGGCAACCCCCACAAGGAGATATTCTACTCGGCCAAGGGCCTGAGCGAATTTGTGGAGTATATCGACTCCAACAAAGAGTCGCTCATCAACGATGTGATCCATCTCAACACCGAGCGCCAGGGTATCCCCGTGGAAGTGGCTCTGACCTACAACAACACCTTCAACGAGAATATCTACTCCTTCGTCAACAACATCAACACCATAGAGGGCGGCACACACCTCACCGGATTCCGCCGCGGTCTCACCTCCACCCTCAAAAAGTATGCCGACGACAACAAGCTGCTCGAGAAGTGCAAGGTAGAGATCTCCAGCGACGACTTCCGCGAGGGTCTCACCGCCGTAATCTCCGTCAAGGTGATGGAGCCTCAGTTTGAGGGCCAGACCAAGACCAAACTCGGCAACAACGAGGTGATCGGCGCCGTGCAGACCGCCGTCTCCGACGCTCTGCGCACCTACCTTGAGGAGCATCCCAAGGAAGCCAAAACCATTGTGGAGAAGGTGGTGCTCGCCGCCCAGGCCCGCAAAGCCGCCTACGATGCCCGCACCAAGGTGCAGCGCAAATCGCCTCTGGCAAGCGGCGGACTCCCCGGCAAGCTTGCCGACTGCTCCAGCAAGGATCCCGCCGAATGTGAGATCTTCCTCGTGGAGGGTGACTCGGCAGGCGGCACCGCCAAGAGCGGCCGCGACCGCCGCACTCAGGCCATCCTCCCTCTGCGCGGTAAGGTGCTCAATGTGGAGAAAGCCATGGAGCACAAGGTGTTCGACTCCGAGCAGATCACCAATATCTTCCGCGCGCTGCGTGTCACCATCGGCACCGAAGGCGACTCCAAGGAGGTGAACCTCAGCCGTCTGGCCTATCACAAGGTGATCATCATGACCGATGCCGATGTCGACGGTGCCCACATCGCCACTCTGCTGATGACCCTCTTCTACCGCCGCATGCGCCCCATCATCGAGCAGGGCTACCTCTATCTGGCCACTCCGCCGCTCTACAAAGTGTCGAAGGGCAAATTTGAGGAGTATTGCTGGAACGATGCCCAGCTGCAGGCCTTCATCGCCGAGCATGGCGACAAAGTGAAGGTGCAGCGCTACAAAGGTCTGGGCGAGATGAGCGACAAGGAGCTGCGCGACACCACCATGTCGCCCGAACACCGTCTGCTCAAACAGGTGCACATCAACGACTGCGCCGAAGCCGACCGCATCTTCTCGATGCTCATGGGTGAGGACGTAGGACCCCGCCGCGACTTCATCGAAGCCAACGCCAACTACGCCAACATCGACGCCTGATATATCCCGGGCAGAGATCCTCGCTTCGGAGGTCTCTGCACGGGATTCCCTATATGGGTACCGCACACGGATATGAGCTCCCCCTCAGCGGGAGACCCCGGCACGGTACCCGTTTTTTCAAATTAACTTTACAGGAGGGATGGTTGTTATAGTGTAATAACAACGTTTTTTTAAGAAAAAACATGCAAAAGAAATCTAACAAGCCGTCAGCCGCCGAGATCCGCACCCTCGTGCAAGATTTCACGGCCACACAGAAAAACAATACTTTCAACTATAAGCAGGTATCTCACGCCATCGGCATCACCGACGGCCCCTCGCAGCGCGCCGTGGCCCTCTGCCTGGCAGAGATGGCCTTCGACGGCGACATCATTGAGATAGAGCCCGGCAAATACAAGACACCCCAGCGCACCAACACCGCCACCGGCACCTTCATCCGCCGCTCCAACGGCAAAAACTCGGTGGTAACCGACGAGGACGACGAGGTGATCTTCGTGGCCGAGCGCAACTCCATGCACGCCCTCAACGGCGACCGCGTGCGCGTCAACATCTCTGCCAGCCGTCCCGGCCTCGAGCCTGAGGCGCAGGTCATCGAGATCCTCGAGCAGAAAGAGCAGACCTTTATCGGCACCCTGCAGGTAGACCGCAACATCGCCTTCCTCAAGACCGACTCGAAATATCTCGCCTGCGACATCTTCATCCCCAAAGCCAAACTCAAAGGGGGTGTCACCAACGATAAAGCCATCGTCCGCATCACCGACTGGCCCGAAGATGCCAAAAATCCGCGCGGTGCCGTGGTCGACATCCTCGGCAAGACCGGCGAAAACAACGCCGAGATCCATGCCATCCTCGCCGAGTACGGACTCCCTTACAAATATCCCGAGGCCGTGGAGAAAGCCGCCGACAAAATCGAGGCAGGTATCACCCCCGAGGAGATAGCCAAGAGGGTCGACTGCCGTCAGGAGCCCACCTTCACCATCGACCCCAAGGACGCCAAGGACTTCGACGACGCCCTCTCCATCAGCCGGCTGCCCAACGGCAACTGGCGCGTGGGAGTGCATATCGCCGACGTCACCCACTACGTCACTCCCAACTCTATCATCGACAAGGAGGCCCAGAGCCGCGCCACTTCGGTCTATCTCGTTGACCGCGTAGTGCCTATGCTTCCCGAGCATCTCTGCAACGGCATCTGCTCACTGCGCCCCAACGAGGAGAAACTCGCATTCTCCTGCATCTTCGAGATGGACGACAATGCCAACGTCATCTCCAGCCAGATAGCCCGTACTGTGATAGAGAGCGACCGCCGCTTCACCTACGAGGAGGCTCAGGACGTCATCGAGACCGGCAAGGGCGACTTTGCCGACGAGATTCTCACTCTCGACCGTCTGGCCAAGACGCTGCGCGAGCGCCGCTTCGAAAACGGGTCGGTGGACTTCGACCGCGAGGAGGTGAAATTTGATATCGACGAGAACGGTCACCCCGTGGGTGTCTACTTCAAGGTATCGAAAGATGCCAACAAACTCATCGAGGAGTTCATGCTTCTGGCCAACCGCACCGTGGCCACCGCCATCGGCAAGCCCGAGAAGCGCCGCAAGGGGAAAGCATTCGTATATCGTGTGCACGATCAGCCCGACGCCACCAAGCTCTCCGAGCTGGCCACCATCTGCCGCACATTCGGCTACAAGATCAAGACCAACGGCTCGCCCAACGAGATCAACCGCTCCATCAACAAGATGCTGCGCGATGTCAAAGGGATGGGAGAGGAGAACTATCTCTCCGTGCTCGCCATCCGCTCCATGGCCAAGGCCATCTACACCACCGAAAATATCGGCCACTACGGCCTCGGATTCGACTATTACACCCACTTCACCTCCCCCATCCGCCGCTACCCCGACATGATGGTACACCGTCTGCTCGACCGCTATCTGGCCGGAGGGCGCAGCGTGAATGTGGAGAAACTCGAAGACCTCTGCAAGCACTCCTCCGCTCAGGAGCAGCTGGCTGCCAACGCCGAGCGCTCCTCCATCAAATACAAGCAGGTGGAATATATGCGCGACCACCTCGGCGAGGAGTACGATGGCATGATCTCCGGCGTCACCGAGTGGGGGCTCTATGTAGAGCTCGATGAGAACAAGTGCGAAGGCCTCGTGCCCATGCGCGATCTCGCCGACGACTACTACGACTTCGATGAGAAAAACTACTGTCTGCGCGGTCGGCGTCGCGGCAATGTCTATCGCCTCGGCGACAAAGTGCGCATCCGCGTAGCTAATGCCAACCTCGACCGCAAGCAGCTCGACTTTATCATCGTCGACCAGCGCACCGCCGGTGCCACCGACGGCAAGAAGGCTCAGCGCCCCGCTACCGACGACATGGGCACAGTGGTAGGCGCCCGTCAGGCCCTCTCCGGCTCCGGCAGCCGTCCCACACGCCACGAGCGTGCCA
>CAJLLX010000062.1 GCA_905207535.1 uncultured Muribaculaceae bacterium
ATTATTTGCCGGTGAATTTGCGGGCCTGGTCGGCGATGAGGTCGGCGTCGGCGAAGTAGTTGATGCGCATGGCGGCGCGGACCTCTTCGAGGGTCTGAGCCGCGGTGGCGCGTGCGGTCTCGGATCCGCGGCGGAGGATATCGAAGACGGCGGGGATATCCTGCTCATACTGACGGCGACGCTCGCGGATGGGAGCGAGGGTCTCCTCAAGCACGTTGATGAGGAGTTTCTTTACGGTGCCGTCGCCTACGCCGCCGCGGGTGTAGTGGTCCTTGAGGGCCTGAAGGTTGGGGTACTCGGGGAGATATTTGGCGAAGTGGGAGTCGTCGGCGAATGCGTCGAGGTAGATGAAGGGGCAGTTGCCCTCGAGGTGTCCCGGAGAGTCGATGGTGAGGTGCTCGGGGTCGGTGTACATGGAGTTGACCTTCTTCTTGACCTCTTTGGGGGAGTCGCTGAGGTAGATGCAGTTGCCGAGCGACTTGCTCATCTTGGCCTTGCCGTCGGTGCCGGGGAGGCGCATGCACACCGCGTTGTCGGGCAGGAGGATCTCAGGCTCCACGAGGGTGGGGCCGTAGACATTGTTGAATCGGTTGACAATCTCGCGTGTTAGCTCGATCATCGGCGCCTGATCCTCGCCGGCGGGGACAGTGGTGGCCTTGAAGGCAGTGATGTCGGAAGCCTGGCTGACGGGGTAGCAGAAGAAGCCGAGGGGGATCGACTGCTCGAAGTTGCGCATCTTGATCTCGGTCTTCACCGTGGGGTTGCGCTGCACGCGGCTCACGGAGACGAGGTTCATGAAGTAGAAGGCCAGTTCGGTGAGTTCGGGCACCTGGCTCTGCACGAAGATGGTGGTTTTCGCAGGGTCGATGCCCACGGAGAGGTAGTCGAGAGCTACCTCGATGAGGCTCTGGCGGATTTTTTCGGGGTTGTCAGCGTTGTCGGTGAGTGCCTGTGCGTCGGCGATCATGACGAAGATTTTGTCAAATTCGCCGGAGTTCTGGAGCTCTACGCGGCGGCGGAGCGAGCCGACGAAGTGTCCGAGATGGAGCTTGCCGGTAGGGCGGTCGCCGGTGAGTATGATTTTTCCCATAATAGTGTGCTGTTGTGAAATTTTATGCAAAGGTAATCAATTTGCAAGAAAGATAAAAAAGAAAGTAGGGAGGGGGACGTCGGACTGCGTCCTCCGCACAGTGTAGAGGACGAAAAAAGGTGGGGAAAAGAAGGGGAAAAGAGCGGAGGGAGTGAGGAGAAAGGGCGAGGAGAGGGCGCATGGAGGGGATGGGGCTTAAAAAATGCAAAGAATGGTGTGTAATGCCGACGAAAATTTGTAAATTTGCAGTGCCTTGAATAAATGCGGCCTGAGGGGAGGGAAAGGACGGAAAACAGGGCGCCCCAAAGGGAGAAAAGGGGCCATCCGGGAAGCGGACGCACCATGGTGCGTCCCTACATATGGACGGGAACCGAGGGGAGGTAGGTGAAGTGGGAATCCGGGACGGGAACGAAAGAGAAAGAACTAAACACCAATAAATTAACTAACATGGTAAGTTATAAAGAATTAGGTCTGGTCAACACCCGCGAGATGTTTGCCAAGGCCATCAAAGGAGGTTACGCAATCCCTGCGTTCAACTTCAACAACATGGAGCAGCTTCAGGCCATCATCAAGGCCGCTGCCGAGGAGAAATCGCCTGTGATCCTTCAGGTATCGAAGGGCGCCCGCAACTATGCCAACGCTACCCTGCTTCGCTACATGGCTCAGGGTGCCGTAGCATACGCTAAGGAGCTTGGCTGGGAGCATCCCCAGATCGTGCTTCACCTCGACCACGGCGACAGCTTCGAGCTTTGCAAGAGCTGTATCGACAACGGCTTCTCGTCGGTGATGATCGACGGTTCGCACCTGCCCTATGAGGAGAATGTGGCCCTGACCAAGAAGGTTGTAGACTACGCTCATCAGTATGATGTGACTGTAGAGGGCGAGCTCGGCGTGCTTGCCGGTGTAGAGGACGAGGTATCGGCCGATCACCACACCTACACCGACCCCGCTGAGGTAGTAGACTTCGCTACCCGCACAGGCTGCGACTCTCTGGCTATCTCGATCGGTACCAGCCACGGTGCATACAAGTTCACTCCCGAGCAGTGCACCCGCGACCCGAAGACCGGCCGCCTCGTGCCCCCGCCTCTGGCATTCGACGTGCTGGATGCAGTGATGAAGGAGCTTCCCGGCTTCCCCATCGTGCTCCACGGCTCGAGCTCTGTGCCCCAGGAGTATGTTGACACCATCAACGAGTACGGCGGCAAGCTGCCCGATGCCATCGGTATCCCCGAAGAGGAGCTCCGCAAGGCAGCCAAGAGCGCCGTATGCAAGATCAACATCGACTCCGACAGCCGTCTGGCCATGACCGCCGCTGTCCGCAAGGTGTTCCATGACAAACCCGGTGAGTTTGACCCGCGTAAGTATCTGGGCCCGGCTCGCGACGAGATGGAGCGCCTCTACAAGCACAAGATTGAGAATGTGCTGGGCTCGAACGGCAAAGCCGAATAAGGAGGGCGTGTCATAGCGGAGCCAAGGCTCCGATAACTAAAAAGAAAAAAGGCGAGCGGCCATTGAGGCCGCCCGCCTTTTTTGCTTTTGCCTACTGATCAGAGCTAAAGCTCTGATAACTAAAAAAGATTACTTCTCGAGGAAGGAGAAGGGCTCTGATAACAGGGAGAGGAATGGGGGATTAGTCTTCGAGGTAGTAGACGATGGTGGAGACGACGCGGACCTTCTTGACGGAGGGGTTGGAGGTGTCGTCGATGGAGAACTGGCCCTGGTTGGCGGTCTTCATCTTGCCGACTTTCGAGCCGGAATCTTTGGCGAAACGGGCAGCGGCCTCACGGGCGTTTTTGGTGGCCTCGGAGATCATGTCGGGTTTGATGGAGTTGAGGGCGGTGTACTGGTAGTTGATGTAGGAATTGGAGAAGGGGATGCCCTCCTTGAGGAGCTCCGACTGGCGTGCGATGAGAGCCTTGACCTCCTTGACTTTGGAGGTGGTGACGGTGACGGTGCAGGAGAGGGAGTAGTTGTATTTGAAATTGCCGGACGAATACTGGTTGGTGGCGGCATTGTAGGTGTCGGGGGTGCCGATGGAGATGTCGTCGGAGGTGAGGCCGTTGGAGGTGAGGAAGGAGACGATCTTGTTGTTGTAAGATGTCATCTGGTCGTAGAGGGCGAGGAGGTCGTTGCCGGCGACGCTATACTGGATGGGCCAGATGACATTGTTGGCCTCCACTTCGCGCTCGGCGAGGCCTTTGACGGTGACCTGACGGTCGCGAAAGGCCATGTTGTTGATGCCGGAACGGATGAACACTCCGAGGAAGAAGATGCCAAGGGCGACGAGAGCCGCGGCGATGATGTTGGAAGAGTTTAGTTTCATGTCGGTATGGAAATAAATGGTTTTATGTAATTTTGACTTTCAGGGGTTGGGATGGTTTAACACCGGGATAGGAGGGTGAAGATTTTTGGATTTTTAGGGCGCCAATGGGGAGCCGGGTGGAAGTAATTTTGCGGCGTAAACCTTTATATACAACAACCGAACTATGAAAAAAGTAGGAGAACAGGAGAGCCGCGAGGCAATGGAGGCGCGAGTGAGCGCTCAGGTGGAGGCAATTGACGTGGACTGCAGCCGCGAGGTGGATATGGTGGTGCTTCACTGCAGCGCCACTCCCGAGGGGCGCGACGTGAGCGCTGCCGAGATACGCCGCTGGCATGTGGAGGAGCGCGGATTCGAGGATATCGGCTATCACTTTGTGGTGCGCCTCGACGGCACCGTGGAGCGCGGGAGGGACCTCAACCGCCCCGGGGCACACTGCAAGGGATTCAACCGCAGGTCGATAGGAGTGTGCTATGTAGGCGGCGCCGATGCGGAGCTGCAGTCGAAAGATACGCGCACCGAGGCGCAGAAAGCGGCGCTGACCCTGCTGGTGGAGCGGCTTGTGAAGCGCTATCCGCGGGCCGTGGTGAGGAAGCACCGCGAGCTTGCGGCCACCAAGTGTCCGGGATTTTGAAAAAAAGGAGACACGACAGTGGGGGTGAATTGAGAAAATTTCGCTAAATTCGTGGCGCGAACCGTGTGAATCGGAGTCGCAGTCCGATCTAATCCAAGTAAACGACATGGCAAAGAAAAATCCCAAGCTCTGGCTTTATGCGAAAGACTATTTGATAATAATCTTTGGTATAGCACTTTATGGTCTCGGTTTCTGTGCATTTATAGCTACGGCGCCGGAAAAAGTGGTGATTGGCGGCATGGCCGGTCTGAGCCAGGTGGTGGATATGATCACCTTCGGCGTGTGGGGCTTTCATGTGCCTTACTCGGTGACGATCTTTTCGGTGAATATCCTGATGCTGGTGCTGGCGTGGAAGATAGTGGGACGCACGTTTGTGATCCGCACTCTCTTCGGCGTAGTGGTAATCTCGACGATGATGGCGCTGTTTCAGCCGATGTTCACTCATCCGCCGGTAGAGGGTCAGTCGTTTATGAATGTGATCATCGGCGCAGTGCTCTGCGGACTGGGTATAGGACTGGTGTTTATCCACAACGGCTCGACGGGCGGCACGGATATCGTGGCCGCGGTGGCCTCGAAGAAGAGCAATGTGTCGATCGGACGCGCCATGATGTACTTCGACCTTTCGATCATCACATCGTCGATGCTGCTGAAATTTGTGCTGATCCCCGACTTCAACTTCGACGAGGCAGTGCCGCCGCTGGTGTATGGTCTAATCACGCTGTTTGTGATACCGTTTATCGCCGATATGATCATCAATACGAACCGCATGGCGGTGCAGTTTACAATCTTCTCGCCGAAATGGGAGGAGATAGCCACGGCGATCAACAATGAGGCTCAGCGCGGTTGCACGGTGCTCAACGGCATGGGGTGGTACTCAAAGAAGGAGGTGAAGGTGCTTCTGGTGATGTGCCGCAAGATAGAGAGCGTGACTATCTTCCGTATAATCAAGTCGATAGACAGCGACGCCTTCATCACTCAGGCGCAGGTCAACGGAGTGTACGGCAAGGGCTTCGACGAGATAAAGCTGAAGATGAAGCCGGCGCACGATAAGGGGGAGTTGCCGCAGAGGCCGGAGCCATCGTCGAAGATAGTGTGAGATAGTGCTTAGAGCTTAGAGCTTAGAAATGAGAACTTAGATATCATCGAAGCTGAAGATTCGATAACTAAAAAAGAAAAATGCGGGCGGCCATTGAGGCCGCCCGCATTTTTAGGGTATCTTGCGATGCCTTTTGAGGGGCTGCTTGCGATGCCTTTTTGGGGGGCTTTAGAGGGAGCCTTGCTTCAGGTGCTCCACAAAGCGGCCTCGCGCTCTGCCGCTTTCTGCAAAATTACATCCACGCCTCCTTTCTCACAATCCCATTTCCCCCTTTGCGATTACCATTTTTTGCCACGGTCCCTCCTGTATAACATTTTTTAACATGCCTTTCCCTGCATTTTTTTCATCACCCGGTTAAACCATCCCCTCTATCCCGCGTCAAAGATAGCGTAAAGATAATAAAGCAATAATATATATGCGGCAGCCCGCCAACAGCTTCAAAACACTATAATCCACACACACAGGGCTGTTTGCTTCTACCAAAATTACCACATCAAATCGCCGGACCCCGCGGAGGAGTCCGGCGATTTTCATCTCCCCTCCCGCGAAGCTTTTTTAGTTATAAAAACTTCAGCTCTAATCATCCTCCCTTCCCCCAAAAAAGCGAAGCGCCCTCGATGGGCGCCCCGCTTTTTTCCATTTTGATGCCGGCGAAAGCTTCAACTTCGTAAATCTCCGCCTTTACTTCTCTTCCCCGGCAAATTCCATCAGATATGCCTTGATGAAGCCATCCAGGTCGCCGTCCATCACCCCGTTGACATCCGAGGTCTGATAGCCGGTGCGGTGGTCCTTCACGCGGCGGTCGTCAAACACATAGCTGCGGATCTGCGACCCCCATTCTATCTTCATCTTACCGGCCTCGATCTTGGCCTGCTCCTCCAGGCGGTGGTTCATCTCCTTCTCGTAGAGGATGGAGCGCAGATGCCTCAACGCATTCTCGCGGTTTTTAGGCTGGTCGCGGGTCTCGGTGTTTTCAATCAGGATCTCCTCCTTCTCGCCGGTGTAGGGGTCGGTGTACTGGTAGCGCAGACGCACACCCGACTCCACCTTGTTCACATTCTGGCCGCCGGCACCGCCGCTTCGGAAGGTATCCCACGACATGAGCGCCGGTTCCACCTTCACCTCTATAGTGTCGTCGACCAGCGGAGTAACAAACACGGAGGCAAACGATGTCATGCGCTTGCCCTGCGCATTGTAGGGCGACACGCGCACCAGACGGTGCACGCCGTTCTCGCTCTTCAGGTAGCCGTAGGCGAAGTCGCCCTCCACATTAATCGTGCACGACTTGATGCCGGCCTCGTCGCCCTCCAGCAGGTTGGCCACAGAGGTCTTGTAGCCATGTTTCTCGCAGTAGCGCAAATACATACGCATCAGCATCGAAGCCCAGTCCTGGCTCTCGGTGCCACCGGCGCCCGAGTTGATCTTCAGCACCACTCCCATGTGGTCTTCCTCGCGGCGCAGCATATTGCGCAGCTCCAGAGCCTCGATCTTGGCCATCGCATCGGCATACATCGTGTCGAGTTCAGCCTCGGTCACCAGTTCCTCCTTGTAGAAGTCCCAGCCGTTGGCCAGCTCGTCGACCGCCGTCTCCACCTCGTGGTAGCCGTCGACCCACGCCTGCAGGTCCTTGATCTTCTTCATCTGCACCTGAGCCTCCTTGGGATGCTCCCAGAAGTCGGGCACATGCGTGCGCAGCTCTTCCTCCTCTATCTGTATCTTTTTGTTATCCACATCGAGGTATCGCTTCAGCGCATCGCGCCGCTCCATCGTCTCCTTCAGTTGTTCCTGCGTTATCATATCTTTCTTTTATCCTTTTTTCGTCGCTTCCCCTCCGCCATCCCCCTTTTCCCGCCGCGAAGTTACGCATTTTGCGCCGATTATAAAAATCCGGGGGAGGGGGAGGGCGCTTTTTATTTTGCCGTTACGTTTTTATTTCATACCTTTGCCATCAGTAACACTGAAACGTTGGTAAAACAGATTTTTAGGGTCTCCCCGACCGCAAAACAAGGGGAGGCGCTAACTTTTTTGTCACACCATCATTACCTTTTTTGATAATTCTTTAAAACGTAATATCATGGCACTGACCTACATGACCAAGGATGGCTATAAGAAAAAAATGGAAGAAATAGCCTTCCTCGAAAGCGTGGAACGTCCCCGCATATCCGCCGCTATCGCCGAAGCCCGCGATAAAGGCGACCTCTCCGAAAACTCTGAGTATGACGCCGCTAAAGAGGCACAGGGCATGCTCGAAATGAAGATTGCCAAGCTCAAGGATCTCGTGGCCAACGCCCGCATCATCGACGAGAGCAAGCTCAATGCCGACGAGGTCAACATCCTCTCGCATGTCAAGATCAAAAACCTCTCCAACAACATGATCTTCGAGTACACCATCGTGGCCGACTCCGAGGCCAACATGCGCGACAAGAAGATCGGCGCTTCCACTCCTATCGCCAAGGGGCTCCTGGGCCACAAGACCGGCGAAGTGGTGGAAATCCGCGTCCCGGCCGGACTGATGAAATTTGAAATTCTCGAAATCTCCATCTGATCATCCCTTTAGCTATGGCTTCTCTGTTTTCACGCATCGCCGCCGGCGAAATTCCCTCGTATAAGGTGGCCGAGGACCGCGACCATTTCGCTTTCCTCGATATCAATCCCGTGCATCCGGGCCACGTGCTCGTCATCCCCAAGAAGGAGGTCGACTACATCTTCGACCTCTCCGACGAGGAGTATGCCTCGCTGATGCTGTTCGCCAAACGTGTGGCAAAGGCCATCCGCAAGGCCATCCCCTGCAAGAAGGTGGGGGTCACCGTCATCGGACTCGACGTGCCCCACACTCATGTGCACCTCGTGCCCATGAACACCGGCGCCGACATGAATTTCTGCGGCGAAAAGCTCACTCTCCCCGCTGAGGAGATGCAGCATATCGCCGACTCCATCGCCGCACAATTTGAATAATCCACGGCTATGAAACCCTCCATCTGCATCGCTGCCGCCGCCCTGGCCCTCGCCGCCGTGTCCTGCTCCAAGGCCGCATGGAAGGCCGAGGGCACCATCGCCGGAGCCGAGGGGAAGCAGCTCATCCTCGAGGCGCCCGACAATATGGGCCGATGGTATCCACTCGACACCGTCGAGGTCGACAAGAAGGGACGTTTCTCCCTATCCGAGCCTGCGGCCGGCCATCCCGAGGTGTTCCGCCTCACTCTGGGCAAGGAATCGCTCTACTTCCCCATCGACAGCATCGAGACCGTAAATATCACCTCCGACGCCGCCTCTTTCGCCACCTCCGCCACCCTCTCGGGCTCGGATGCGGCTGAAAAGATGCAGCAGATCAACGAGTTGATCAATCAGGTTGTCTCCCGTCAGGGCGAGCAGGCCGTAGCCTACGACCCCGACCTCAAGCGGGCCCTCGCCGAGGCCATACTCCGCGACCCCGCCGGCATCGTGGCCTACTACACCATCTTCCGCCGCGTGGGCGACACCCCCATCTTTGACATCACCAACAGATCAGACCTCCGCCTCATCGGCGCCGTGGCCAATGCCTACAACGCTCACCGCCCCGCCGATCCGCGCACTCCCTATCTGGCAAGCCTCTACCTTCAGGCACGCAGAGCCACCGGTAGCCGCATCCCCACCGACACCATCGTGGCCCAGGAGATCACCCTACCCGAGATCAAGCTGCTCGACCGCAACGGCAAGCCGCGCACCCTCTCGGCCGAAGCTCAGAAAGCCAAGGTGGTGCTCCTCAATTTCACGGCCTACGCAGCCGAAAATTCGCCGGCGCTCAATGTCGAACTGGCACGCATCTACCGCGAGAACCACGGCAAAGGTCTGGAAATCTATCAGGTAGCAGTCGACGACGATGAATTCGCATGGCGGCAGGCTGCCGAAAATCTCCCCTGGATCACAGTCTACAATTCGCAAAAGGAGGGCGCCGCCACCCTTCTGCGATACAACGTCACCACTCTCCCCGCCACCTTCATCATCAACAACGGCGAACTGGTGGAGCGCATCGACGATCCTACCCGCATCGCCTCCTCCGTGGCGCGATATCTCTAAGCCTTCCCACAGGGGCTGCGTCCCCGCTTTTTTCCCGCACATGAGGATACTCCTTCTTGGCGACGCCAGCAACTACCACCGCACACTTGCCTCAGGCCTCCGCAGCCTGGGGCAAGAGGTTGTAGTGGCCTCATGGGGCGGGTCGTGGATGCAGACCGAGCGCGACATCGACATCACGCGATCCTCGCGCCTCCCGGCAAAGGTGGCCGGACTGGAGTATTACCTGCGCATGCTGCGCCTCACTGCTCCGGGCGGACGGCTCACGGGATTCGACGTGGTCAGCATCCACAATCCTGTCTTCCTTCCGCTCCGCCCTCGGCGCGTCCGCGAGATTTTCGACCGTGTCAGCGCCCAAAACGGCGCGGTGTTTCTCACCGCCCTCAGCACCGACACCCCCTATGTGGAGATGTGTCTCGATCCCGACGGGCCGCTGCGCTATTCGGAGTATATGCATCATGGCCGGCCCGCTCCTTTCTACCTGCAGCAGCCGCAGAATGCCCGCGAATGGCTCTCACCCGAGCTCTCCGAGCATTGCCAATACATCTATTCTCACATCCGCGGCGCCGTCTCGGCCCTCTACGAGTATCATCTGGCCCTCTCGCGTCGGCTCCCCGCCGAAAAAATAGCCTACGGAGGGATTCCCATCGACCTCTCCCTCGCCTCGCAGGTCGACATCCCTGAGAATCCCAAAAAAATACGCCTTTTTCTCGGCCGCCACAAGGGGCGCCTCGCCTCGAAGGGCACCGACCGCCTCGAGCAGGCCGCACGCATAGCTCTCGAACGGCATCCGGGCCGTGGCGAACTCGTCATCGTCGAAAACCGCCCCTTCCGCGAGTATCTCTCTCTGCTTCAGAGCGCTCATGTGGTCATCGACCAGGCCTACAGCTACACACCCGCCACCAATGCCCTCCTCGCCATGGCCAACGGCCAGTGCGCCGTCAGCGGCGCCGAGCCCGAATACTACGATTTCATCGGCGAGACAGCCAACCGCCCCATCTTCAACTCCCCCCTCGAGGTCGACGCCATGGCCGACCTCTTCTCCTCCATCCTCACCTCTCCGCCCGGCTTCCTGCGCGACACCGGCCTCAGCTGCCGCCGTTTCGTCGAAGCCCACAATGCAGCTCCCATCGTCGCCTCCCGCTTCCTCTCCTTCTGGCGATCTCATCTCTAACCCATCAGCAACCAAGGCACCAATCCACTGAGCTACAAGCTCCAAGAACTATCCCACATGCTCATCGCCATCCTCAAAAAGCGCATCCATCTCCCCTACCTCCTGTGGCGTCAGCGCAGGAAAGGGCGCCGCTATGCCCGTGCGCCAAAGCTGCGGGCCGAGGAGCTATTTCGCGCCGACTATGGCCGCGAGCTGCGTTGGGACGCTCCTGTGGAGTTTGCCGAGAAGATCCGCTGCATACAGTTTCACACCGACATCTCCCGCTGGCCACTCCTGGCCGACAAGCTGCGCGCCCGCACGGTGGTAGCCGAAAAGGGGCTCGGCGATATGCTCATACCGCTCCTCGGGTCCTGGACCTCGGCTGAGGAGATCGACTTCGACTCCCTCCCCTTCTCCTATGTGATAAAACCCAACAACGGCTGCGGCGACATCCACATCGTCAGCCCCGAGCGCCCCGCCTCACGTGCCTCGATCCGGCGCTCCCTCGCCCGCGCGCTGCGGCGCACCTACGGCGG
>CAJLLX010000063.1 GCA_905207535.1 uncultured Muribaculaceae bacterium
GAACTGCGGCTCATGAGCAGCGCCAGGTCCATCAGCGCCGCCGATGTGATGGGGTTGGACACCGGCACCAGCACATTAGCCGCCGTTGCCGATGTATCCTCCTCGTCGGGCCGTTCGCGAAGCATCCTGATCTTGATTTTTGAGGCCGCCTGCGAGGCCACGATAGGCGCTATGGCGCAGGTGACGAGGATCACCAGCACTGTGCCGTTGAGCATCGTCTCGTCCATGATGCGCGTGCCGTCGGGGAGGATCATATTGTAACCGATGGTCACCACGGCGAGGGCCACGGCGGTGTGGGCCGTGGTGAGGCCGAACATCATGCGCCGGTCAGAGCCGTTCATGCGGTAGACCTTCTGGGCGATCCAGGCCGGCACCCATTTGCTCACGAGCGCTATGACGAGCATCACCGAGGCCACGGCCAGGGTGTTGCCGCTCACTATCACAGCCACATTGATCATCATCCCCACACCTATCAGGAAGTAGGGGATGAACAGGGCGTTGCCCACAAACTCGATGCTGTTCATCAGCGGGGAGTCGGAGGGGATGTAGCGGTTGAGTACCAGGCCGGCGAAGAAGGCGCCGAGCACCGGTTCGAGGCCGATGGCTCCGGCTACCCAGGCGCTGAGAAACACCATCACCATCACATAGACATACTGCGTGACCTTCTCGCTGTAGAGCTTGAAAAACCACCGCGTGATGCGCGGATAGGCGTAGAGCACTGCAAGGCAGTAGAGCGCCAGCTTGAGGCATAGCCAAAGGATGCCCGAGGGGGCGAAGGAACCTGTGTCGAAGATGTTGACGGCTCCGGCGAGCACCAGAAGGGCGCCCACCACGGCTATGATGGTGCCCACCACTGAGATGAGCACCGAGGGGGCCTTGGTGATGCCGAATCGCGCCGCCACCGGGTAGGCTATCAGCGTGTGCGAGGCATACATGGCCGCAAGCAGGAAGGCTGTGAGCCAGCCGGTGTGGAGCAGGTACACGCTGCCGAGCACACCCATCACCATGGGGATGAGGAATGTGAGCGACCCGAAGAGCACACCCTTGCGGATATTGCGCCGCAGGTGGTACATGTCGATCTCCAGTCCGGCGAGAAACATGAGGTAGAGCAGTCCCACCTTGCCGAAAATCTCAAACGAGCTGTCAGAGGCGAGGATATGGAGCCCGTAGGGGCCCACCACCACTCCGGCCACTATCATGCCGATGATGTGGGGTATCTTGAGCCTGTTGAGGACTACCGGCGCGAGCAGTATGATGGCCATCACGATCAGGAAAATCGCGACGGGATTGGTGACGAGTGCTGTGGCCGTTGTCAGCAGGCAAGTAATCAAGATGCGGTGGTATTAGGTGGTGGAAATTTTGCGGTGATATGTGCCCTTTATCGGCGGCCAATCAGATGCTCGGCGATCTGCACGGCATTGAGAGCGGCGCCCTTGCGTATCTGGTCGCCTACAATCCAGAATGTCAGACCGTTGGGATTGGCGATGTCGGCGCGGATGCGTCCTACATACACCGGATCGTGGTCGGCGACATCGAGCGGCATGGGATACTGTTTTTCGGCGGGATTGTCTACCACCACGATGCCGGGAGCGGCTTCGAGGGCTTTGCGGGCCTCTTCGGGGCTAATCGGACGCTCTGTCTCCACCCATATCGCCTCTGAATGGGCGCGGAGCACCGGCACACGCACACACATGGCGCTGACACTCAGCTCGGGAGCGTGCATGATCTTGCGGGTCTCGTTGAACATCTTCATCTCCTCCTTTGTGTAGCCGTTGTCGGTGAAGACATCGATGTGGGGGATGACGTTGTAGGCCAGTTGGGCGGAAAATTTCTCCACCGTCGGTTTTTCGCCGCGTGCGAGTTCAAGATACTGGTTTTCAAGCTCCTTCATGGCCGATGCGCCGGCGCCGCTGGCTGCCTGATAGGTGGCCACATGCACCCGGCGGATGGGCGACAGGCGATGGATGGGGTTGAGGGCTACCACCATCTGGATTGTGGTGCAGTTGGGGTTGCCGATGATCCGGCGCGGAGCGTCGAAGGCGTCGTCGCCGTTGACTTCGGGCACCACCAAGGGCACATCGGGGTCCATACGGAAGGCGCTGGAGTTGTCGATCATCGTGGCGCCGTGGCGGGTGATGACGTCGGCATATTGGCGCGAGGTGGAGGCGCCGGCCGAGGTGAAGGCGATGTCGATGCCTGAGAAATCGCTCTCGGGGGTGAGCTCCTCCACGGTGACGGGAGTGTCGCGGAAGGTGTATGTGGTGCCCGCGCTGCGGCTTGAGCCGAAGAGGCGGAGCGAGGTGACGGGGAAATTACGTTGGTCGAGGACCTTGAGGAGCTCCTGACCCACGGCGCCGCTGGCGCCGACTATGGCAATGTTCATTATAAATTCTGTAGTGAGGTTTATGATACTGCAAAGGTACGATTTTTCGGTGGCGTGGGAAATAACAATGATTAAAAAAAGAAAAAAGCAGTGAGGGAGGCGAACATCACTTGCCGCCGGAGCGTTTTGAGTATGAATCCTCCGGGGAAACCGGTGGTGACAACTTTAGCTGTTTGTCTCATTATTCAACATATTAAAACGCTCAAAAATTATGAAATACGACCAGCCCGATCTTCCCTATGCCGCCAACGCACTCGAACCGGCCATCTCCCAGCGCACGGTAGAATTTCACTACGGCAAGCATGAGAAAGCTTATATCGACAACCTCAACAAGCTCATCGAGGGCACCGAGTTTGAGGATCTCCCCCTCGAGGAGGTGATCCGCGACTCCAAGGGTGCGCTCTTCAACAATGCTTCGCAGGCCTGGAACCACATATTCTACTTCTTCTCCTTCTCTCCCGACGGGGGAGGCGAACCCGACGGCGAACTGCGTGCGGCCATCGACCGCGATTTCGGTTCGTTCGACAAGTTTAAGAAGGAGTTTGTCGATGCCGGCGTCAAGCTGTTCGGCTCGGGCTGGGTATGGCTGTCGCGCGACCGCGAGGGCAAGCTCTTCATCACTCAGGAGAGCAACGCCGGGTCGCCCCTCACCCACGGCCTCACGCCTATCCTCTGCTTCGACGTGTGGGAGCATGCCTACTACCTCGACTATCAGAACCGCCGCAAGGACGCCCTTGAGGCCCTCTGGGATGTAGTGGACTGGCCCATCGTGCAGAGCCGCTATTGATCAGATCATACGTCGTGGTCAGCCCCGGGCGGCTGACCACGACATAATATAAGCCTTATGGTTTATCCGGATAAACTTACGGTTAACAAGAGCTACTACTAACAAAAGATAGAGCACTTAATTGTAAGCATAATGTGATGAATGGGGAATCAGGTGCCTGTGAAGGTGCCTGGTTTTCTTTTTGCCCGTACCCGAAGGTCAGCGGGAACCCGAAAGTGAGTCGCGGAGCTCTGACGGGGTTTGGCCGTAGGCTTCGCGGAAACATTTGGTGAAATAAGCGGGGGTGGAGAAGCCGGCTTCGTAGGCTATCTCGCTGATGGACAGCTCGGTGGTGGTGAGCAGGCGGCGTGCCTCGCGCAGGCGCATGTCGCGCAGCAGCTCCACGGGCGAGATGCCGGTGAGGGCCTTGATCTTGTTGCGCCAGTCGTCGGAGCTGCACTGCGACACGCCTATGCGCAGTTTGGGCTCGGGGCGCCCCGAGCACGATGCAAAAATCACACTCAATATTATCGTCACCGGCCAAAGCAGCTTATGTGGATTCATGGCAGGTATGTGACTGATGTTGTTTGTGCCTTTTACGTGCCAAAGTTACAAAATAGTATGTATATACCGCCTGCCGGGGGGCACAAAAAAACGCATCACCTGCCCTGCGGGCGCGTGATGCGGATTATGCTGACGCACCTGCGGCCATGAGGGCCGGGGTGCCTGGGATATTGTCTGCCTTTAACGGAGTGGCAAAGACTCGACGGGCCGCGATGAGTGGCTGGTCGGGTGATTTATTTGTCGCCGGTGAGGGAGAAGAGCAGGTCTTTCTCGTCTTCGGGATTAACCTGGATCTCTACTTTGCCCTCGCGTGCGAGCCAACCGATGGCTGCGAAGACCTCTTTGTCTTTCAGTTTGCTGATCTTTTTGAGCTGCTTCAGGCCGAGTACGTCGGCTTCGTTGAGGGCGGTCCAAACCTGGCCGGCCCATGTGCCAATTGTTTCTGAATTCATAGTGAAAATAATATTTGTTAGTTGGAGTATCAATCAGTAGTGTTTTACCTTAAATTGCTTATTCACTTTGCAAAATTAGCTAAAATTTTGCAAATGCGGCTGATTCTGAGACACTTTTTATCCTTTTTATTTCTACAACAATTGTCAAATGGTTAAGGTTCAGTGGTTTGTGGAGAAGTTTGAAAATCGCCGCGCGGCGGCTAAAATGTTGTTTTACTGAGAAAAACGGCCGGTTTTTCCTCCCGCCGGGTGCCCGTGGGCGGAGTTGCTGAAAAGCATACGATAAATTTGTGCGATAAATTTTGATGTTAAAAGGGGAATCTTTAATTTTGTAATCGTAGGAGAAAAGTATCCGATTCACTCCGCGTTAACCTTAAAACAACAACTGAGCAATATGGCTAAAATCAAACCTTTCAGAGGTATCCGCCCGCCCCGCGAGCTGGTAGAGCAGGTGGCATCGCGCCCCTACGACGTGCTCAACTCCGAAGAAGCACGCGCCGAGGCCGAAGGCAATGAAAAATCGCTGTATCATATCATCAAGCCTGAGATCGACTTCGAGCCGGGCACCGACGAGCATGATCCCCGCGTCTACGACAAGGCCGTGGAAAATTTCCGCGCTTTTCAGCGCAATGGGTGGCTGGTGCAGGACTCTGAGGATCACTATTATATCTACGCCCAGACCATGGACGGCCGCACACAGTATGGCATCGTCATCGCCGCCAACGTAGAGGACTATGTCAACGGTGTCATCAAGAAGCATGAGCTCACCCGCCGCGACAAGGAAGACGACCGCATGATGCACGTCAAGGTCAACAATGCCAATGTGGAGCCGGTGTTCTTCGCCTTCCCCGACAACGAGCGCCTTGAGAAGGTGATCTGCGAGGTCACCGCCGGCAAGCCGGAATACGATTTCGTGGCTCCTGACGGCTTCGGCCATCACTTCTGGGTGGTAGAGAGCCCCGAGCACACCCGCATCATCACCGAAGAGTTTGAGAAAATGCCTCATCTCTATATCGCCGACGGCCACCACCGCTCGGCAGCTGCAGCCCGTGTGGGCCTGGAGAAAGCCGCCGGCGACCCCTCGCACACCGGCGATGAGGAGTACAACTACTTCCTGGCCGTGGCCTTCCCGGCATCGCATCTGCGCATCATCGACTACAACCGCGTGGTGCGCGACCTCAACGGTCTCACCCCCGCGCAGTTCCTCGACCGTCTGCGCGAAAACTTCCGCGTGGAGCTCAAGGGCAAGGATGTCTACCATCCCGCCGCCCTGCATGAGTTCTCGCTCTACCTCGACGGTAATTGGTATGCTCTGACCGCTCTCGAAGGGCGCTACGACGACAACGACCCCATCGGAGTGCTCGATGTCACCATCTCCTCCAACCTCATCCTCCGCGACATACTCGGCATCACCGACCTGCGCACCGACCGCCGCATCGACTTCGTGGGCGGCATCCGCGGCCTCGAGGAGCTGCAGCGCCGCGTCGACTCCGGCGAGATGGCCATGGCCCTGGCGCTCTATCCAGTATCGATGAAGCAGCTGATGGACATCGCCGATACCGGCAACATCATGCCCCCCAAGACCACCTGGTTCGAGCCCAAGCTCCGCTCCGGCCTCGTGATCCATTCCCTCGACTGATCCCTCTCCAAAGGATACCACCAACATGTAGGGACGCACCATGGTGCGTCCTCCGCCCGGATGGCCTACAAAAATGGCAATATAAAAAGGTGCCAATCAATTGAAAATCAATTAATTGGCGCCTTTTTCGTATCCCCGTAGGGAGTCGAACCCTAATCGTTGGAACCGGAATCCAATATTCTATCCATTGAACTACGGAGACATCCTGAGTGTGTTGGCGCGACGTGGCGCTGTGGCTGCCCGCCGCCGTTGCGAATGCAAAGGTACAAAAAAGTTTTCAGCTTTCTCCGCTACATCCTCACAATTTTTTCCCCTCCTCGCCTGCGGATGATAATCCCGGGCGGGGGAGCGCCGGAATGCACTTCCGTTCCCCGATAATCGGGCTATTTGCTGTAGGTGCGGGAGCGGTAGGTGCGGGCGTTGCGCAGGTGGGCGTCGTACGACTCCGTAAAGTCGTGATAGCCTGAGCCGTCGGGGCGTGCGCACATGTAGATGTAGCTGTGTTCGGGGGCATTGAGCACCTGATCGATGGTGCGCGCTTCGGCGAAGCGGATGATGCCCGGGGGCAGACCTTTCACCACATAGGTGTTGTAGGGCGACTGGATGGAGAGCATGTCGCCGGTGACGCGGCGGATGGTGAAATCGCCTTTGGCGAAGCGCACCGTCGGGTCGGCCTGCAGCCGCATCCCGCGGTTGAGGCGGTTGAGGTAGAGGCGGGCGATGGTGCCGCGCTCGTCGGTGCGGTTCGACTCTTCCTCGACGATCGATGCCAGAGTGGAGACTTCAAGGGGCGTGAGGCCGAGTGCGCGGGCCTTGGCGCGGCGCTCTTCAGTCCAGAATCGGGTGTAATTGTCACGTATCTTGGCTATTAGACGCTCAGGGGTGTCGGTCCAGTATGCTTCGTAGGTGTCGGGGAGCAGTTCGGATTCCAGTTGCTCTATGCTGATGCTGTCGGCGGCGGCAGCGGCCGACGCAGCGCGGCTGAAATCATCGGCGGTGAAGTCCATCTTCGATGCCATGCGCCCGGCGAGGTCGTCGAAGGTGCGCACATTGTTGAATGTGACCTTTACAGGCGTCTGACGCCCCTGATCGAGCCTCCGGGCCACGCGCCACGCCTTGTCGTCGGGCTCCACGCGGTAGGCGCCGCGTGCGGCCTCCACATCTCCGCCCCACAGCATGGCCACACGCCCTCCGAACCCCTCGCCGAGGGCGCTTTTTATCGAGTCGCGGGCTTGCTCGGCCGTCGACCCGGCCGGGATGTGGATCCACACCGCCTCCTTGCCGGGGTAGCCGCCGGTGAGTTGCACGAAATACCATGCTCCACCCGCCAGCACTGCCAGGCACAGCAGGGTGATAATATATTGTTTCACACTTTTTTTCTCCTTCATAGCATATGCTGATAGATTGCGTCTGCAAAGTTAAGCAATTTCCACCGATGTGTGAAAATCATTCTCCCTCCTCCGGATTTTAACATTTGGACACTCCGTATGGTTCGCCCCGGCGAGGGCCTCTTCCCGCTTGTGTTTTAATGATTTTTACCTTTGTAAACTCAATTTTACTTAACTGAAGGGCGTCATTATTAAACATGGTTAATTGTTTATGTTAAATTGTACACCTTACTGATTTTCTTTATATATTCGCATCGCTGACGGGGAAATGGCCCTCGGGCTTATCCCCGATTTTAACACTTTGTTATCACAGATTAAACCATCGCGTACAAAGGCAATCAAATTACATCACAATAGGATTCACACATTACGCAGGTTTCCTGAACGACATAAACAAGAACATCCAAAAGACTAATTTTTTTTACAGGAGAATAGTATGAAAATTTACGCTAAATTAGCTTTGATGGCAGGCGGAGTGGCTGTGCTCAGTTCCGCCCTTACTGCAGTGGCGCTCGACCGTCTGCGCGGCGCCGGAAATACTGACAAAGCTTTATTTACCGCCATGAGCGAGGACGGCAGCGCCTCGTCGCGCGGATTCCTCACCGTGAGCAACTCGGTGACTCCTCCCACCGACTTCACCCATGCCGCCGAGAGCACCATCAACGGTGTGGTGAGCATCAAGAGCTACGCCTCGCCGCGCGGCTATCAGGGTGGCGACGGTGGCTTCAGCAACCCTCTCTATGAGTTTTTCTTCGGCACTCCTCAGCCGCGTCAGCAGCCCCGCCAGCAGCAACAGCCCAAGGCCGAGCAGCAGCGCGGCCTCGGCTCGGGTGTCATCCTCAGCTCCGACGGATATATCGTCACCAACAACCATGTGATCCAGGGCGCCGACCGCCTGGAGGTGACCCTCAACGACAACAGCATCTACAATGCCAAGGTGATCGGCACCGACCCCACCACCGATGTGGCCCTGCTGAAAATCGAGGCTGAAAATCTGCCCGTCATCCCCGTGGGCGACAGCGACGCCCTCAAGGTGGGCGAGTGGGTGCTTGCCGTGGGCAACCCCTTCGGCTTCACCTCCACTGTGACCACCGGCATCGTCAGCGCCAAGGCACGCAGCGTGGGCTCGGCTGCCATGGGTCGCCCCATGGGTATCGAGAGCTACATCCAGACCGATGCCGCCGTCAATCCCGGCAACTCGGGCGGAGCGTTGGTCAACATCAAGGGTGAACTGGTGGGCATCAACACCGCCATCTACTCCGAGACTGGCAGCTACGTGGGTTATTCCTTCGCCATCCCCTCGAGCATCGTCACCAAGATTGTCACCGATATCAAGCAGTACGGCACCGTGCAGCGCGCTGTGCTCGGAGTGATGTTCTCCGAACTTACTCCACAGAAAGCCAAGGAGAAAAACATCACCGCTGTCAACGACGGCATCATGGTGGAGGAACTTGTAGACCGTGGTGCCGCCATGGAGGCCGGCATCAAGGTGGGCGACGTGATTGTCAGCATCAACGGCGCTCCAACCCACAACACTGCCCAGCTGCAGGGTGAAATCAGCAAATACCGCCCCGGCGACAAGATCAAGGTGGCCTACATCCGCGACAACAAGCAGCACTCCGTAGATGTGACCCTCCGCAACAATCAGGGCGGCACACGCCTGGCCAAGGCCGACGACTTCTCGGCCCTCGGATGCGCCCTCAAACCGCTCACCGAGGCTCAGATGCGCGAGTTCCGTCTCTCCGGCGGCGTGCAGGTGTCGGGCCTTAAGGATGGAAAATTCCGCGAGGCCGGAATCAAGGAGGGCTTCATCATCGTCGACATCAACAATGCCCGCGTGCGCACCGCCGACGATGTGGAGGAGATCTACAATACCATCATGCACTCGTCGGATAGCGACAAGGTGATGTTCATCACCGGCATCTACCCCACCGGCCGCAAGGTCTACTATGCCGTAGACCTCTCCGGCGAGGAGTAAAAATCCGCTCCGGCAATATCTCTAAACTCAAACATGATTCCCGGCGGGGCTACGCGCCCCGCTGTCCACTGTTTTAGCTTCCGATAGTACATATAATCAGGAATCTGTCACATGCCCGGGAGGAGCCTCAAAGCTCACTCCCGGGCATTTTTTTGTATTATAGCACGAAAATTATTAACTTTGTTGGCAATGGGAGGGGAAAAGGCATAGACATAAATCAATCAAAGACAGATTCACAGATGAAATCACGCAAATCTCTTGCAGCGCTTTTCGCAGTGGCGGTGGCAGCACTCCCCGCAGCGGCTTTCGGCAACTTCGGCTACGCGGCCGACGACGAAAAGGAGGCTCCGGCCGATACCCTCGGGTTTGAATTTAAGGACGTCACTCTGGTGCCCACCACTTCGGTCAAGGACCAGAACAAGAGCGGCACATGCTGGTGCTTCGCCGGCACGTCGATGTTTGAGGACGAGATTGTGCGCCGCGGAGGCAAACCACTCGACCTCAGCGAGATGTTTACCGTGCGTCAGTGCTACCTCGACAAGGCCGACCGCTATGTGCGCATGTACGGCGCTACCAATTTTGCCGCCGGAGGCAGCATCATGGATGTGCCTTATGTGTGGAAGCGCTACGGCGCCATCCCCGAGAGCGCTTATCCCGGCCTCAACTACGGCGAGGAGAAGCATGTGCACGGCGAGCTCGACGCCATCCTCAAGGCTTACCTCGACGTGGTGGTGAAGAAACCCAACAAGCGCATCTCCACCGCCTGGCGCCAGGGTGTGGAGGCTATCCTCGACGCTTACCTCGGCGAGGTGCCCGAGACCTTCGAGGTCGACGGCAAGACCTACACCCCGCGCTCATATGCCGATGCCCTCGGACTGATGCCCGACGAGTATGTAGCTCTCACTTCGTTCACCCATCACCCTATGTATGAGCCGTTTGTGCTCGAAGTGGCCGACAACTGGCTCTGGGCTCCCTACGAGAATGTAGAGCTTAACGAACTGAAGGAGGTAGTGGACAACGCCATCGCCAACGGATATCCCGTGGTGTGGGCTGCCGACGTGAGCGAGGACGGATTCAAGTGGACCGACGGCGTGGCTCTGATGCCCAAGGTGCGCACCGCCGACGACATGGAGGGCACCGAGCTCTCGCGCTGGGTACACCTCAGCGACAAGGAGCGCAAGGAGAAGCAGTATGATTTCAAAGGCCCGGTGGAGGAGATCACAGTCACTCCCGAGATGCGTCAGGAGATGTTCGACCGTCAGGAGACCACCGACGACCACGGCATGGAGATCGTTGGCACCGCCACTGACCGCGAGGGCAACCGCTACTACAAGGTGAAAAACTCGTGGGACACAAACCAGAAGTACGACGGATTTTTCTATGTCTCCGAGCCCTACTTTCTGGCCAAGACCCTCAGCATCCTCGTGCACCGCGATGCTCTGCCCAAGGCCATAGCCAAGAAGCTGAATAAATAAATCGAATCTCACCGAGCGATGCGGGGAAGTGTCAGACATGCCGCCGGGTGGCTTGCGGCGATAGTCCTTGCCGGGGCAGCCGCGGGATGTTCTCGCGAACGCCCCTCGGGCCGGC
>CAJLLX010000064.1 GCA_905207535.1 uncultured Muribaculaceae bacterium
TCGTCGGCGGCTGCGGAGGGTATCTCGGCACCGCCGAGGCTCACCGTCGCACCGGCGATGCCGGCAGCGGCCAGCGCCGCCTCCACAGCCTCCATGCAGTGGCGGCACACCATCCCTTTGATCGGTATATAAGTGGTTGACATCCTTTTAGCTACGTGTTGTTTATCCCCGTCAGATGCGCTCCAGCACGGTGGCGATGAGGTCGCGGATGGCGGTCTTGTAGTTGGGCGTGGCGTCGTGGCGCATACGGTTGGCGATGATCGAGCAGACAGTCATGGCGCGGTGGCCCATCAGCCGCGAGAGCCCCTGCAACGGTGCGCTCTCCATCTCGTAGTTGGTCACCTTGCGACCGTTGAAGCGGAAGGTCTCTATCAGGCCGTTGAGCTGCGGATTGGCCAGCGGCAGGCGCAGCTCGCGCCCCTGCGGACCGTAAAAACCTACGGCCGAGATGGTGTTGCCGCGCACCATGTCGCTCCCGCCGATCTGGCTGACCAGCTCCTCGTCGGCATTCACCACATAGGGCTTGGCCCAGAGCTCATTCCACTGCGTATGCTCGCAGAATGCCTTCTCAAACTCCCGGTCGGCCACCTCGTTGCGCCCGGCGTAGTAGTTGAGCACGCCGTCGAATCCTATCGCCTTCTCGGCTATCACCGGGGTGCCCACTATCAGCTCGGGCTGCAGGGCGCCGGAGGTACCGATGCGCACCATGGTGAGCCGGCGGTGGCTGTCGCGCACCTCGCGGGTCCGGAAATCGATGTTGGCCAGGGCGTCGAGCTCGTTGATCACTATGTCGATGTTGTCGGGCCCGATGCCGTGGCTCAGACACATGATCGGCTTCCCCTTGTAGGTGCCGCCGATGGTGTGAAACTCGCGCGACTGCACCTCGAAGGTGCGCGAGTCGAAGTGCTCGGCCACAATGTTCACTCGGGCGGGGTCGCCCACCAGGATGATGCGGTCGGTGAGCTGCTCGGGGAGCAGATGCAGGTGAAATACCGACCCGTCGGGGTTGATTATGAGTTCGGAGGGAGCGATGATCTTCTTTTCCATATCTATCTTTTAGTTTTTTCAGGTAATAAAATCAGTAGCCGGCCGTCCCCGCCCTTTTTCGGGCTTCTCAGGGCCTTTTTCGGCTAATATATCACAAACTTAACGTATTTTTTCGTGCTATTGTTTTCATGCCGGACGATATCGCGCACCCGGCAGCGCCATCACCAGGCCGTTGAACTCCATCTCGGTCAGCAGCGCCATCAGCTGCCCCACAGGGATCCCCAGCGTGGCGGTGAGCGTGTTGATCTGCCCTTCGCCGTTGCGTCGCAGATAGTCGAGGATGGTCTGCTGCTCGGCCGAAAGCTGCGGGAAGAGTTCCTGCTGCTCCCCTATGGCCGGGCGCGGGGTCCAGCGCATGGTGGCTATCAGGTCGTCGGCCGTCTCTATCAGGTGGGCTACATTGGTCTTGATCAAGAGGTTGCACCCCGCGCTGTAGACGTCGGCCGTGCGCCCCGGCAGGGCGAAAACGTCGCGGTTGTACATCTGCCCCAGCCGCGCCGTATGCAGCGCTCCGCCCCGCGGTGCGCCGCTCTCGGCCACCACTATGGCATCGCTCAGCCCCGCCACTATGCGGTTGCGGGCCAGGAAGTTGCCCCGGTGGGGCGACGTGCCGTGCACATAGTCGGTGACGATGCCTCCGCCATCTCTCACCATACGCGCAGCATAGCGCCGGTGCTCCGAGGGGTAGAGGGTGTCGAGCCCGTGGGCCACCACGGCCACCGTGGGCACCCCCGTGTCCATCGCCTTGCGGTGGGCGGTGATGTCGCACCCCATCGCCAGACCGCTCACCACCAGCAGGTCGTCGAGCTTCGCCGACAGATCCTCTACCAGGCGATTGATGAACGCCACTCCGTAGTTGGTGGCGTTGCGGGTCCCCACGATGCTTACCACATGGCGCGCATTGAGGTTCACCGCGCCAAGGGTGAAGAGCATCAGCGGCGCGTCGTCGCACTGCAGCAACCGCTGCGGATACTCCCCGTCGGTGTAATACAGACACCGCACATTGTTCGTCAGGCAAAACTCCTCCTCCCGCCGCGCACCCTCCAGCACCGCCGCGCGGTAGTCGTCGTCGAGCACACGGTGGGCATTGCCCGTCAACCGGTGCAGCGACTGCGCCGGAAGCCGGAAAAACTCCTCCTCCGTTCCCACGCGCTCCAGCATCTGCTCCGCCACCTTGGGGTGCATCCCCTTCACCTGCGAGAACGCTATCCTGTAAAGCAACTCACTCATATCTCTCTGTCTATTCCATCTTCCCCCTCCCCCTCCTATCGGGCCTATTGGGCCTACATCCCCGCCATGTTTCCATCCACTTGTAGGGACGCACCATGGTGCGTCCGCCCCCCGCATGGCTCCTCTAAGCTCTATGACCTATGACCTATGACCTAAGACCTAAGACCTAAGACCTAAGACCTAAGACCTAAGACCTAAGACCTAAGACCCTACACTCTCAGCATTGCCGCAATCTCCTCCCCGCGCGACAGGCGCCCGCGTTCGATGCTCACCACCGTCACCTCGGCCCGCACCGCCGGCGCCCCCGCCGCCGTAAAGATATCCTGATGGAACACAAACCGCGGCCCCCGCCGCTCTATCCACAGCTTCGACACCATCGTCTCTCCCAGCCGCAGCGGCGTGTGGTAGTCGATCTCTATGCGGCTCACCACCGGATCTATCCCACGCTCCTGCATCGCACGGAACGTCATTCCCCGGCTTTCGCAAAACTCATGTCGTGTATGCTCCAGATAGTGCAGATAGTTGGCATTGTTGACTATCCCCTGCGAGTCCACCTCATAGTCCCTCACCTTTATCGGCATCTCAAACACATACCCCTCCCCCCTCTCCTTCTCTTTCCCTTTCTCCCCCCTCTTTTCCTGCATCTTATCTTGCATCTTATCTTGCATCCTATCTTGCATCTTATCTTGCATCTTATCTTGCATCTTTTCCTGTATCATTCTCTTTCCTTTTTTAGCATCGTAAAATTACAGAAAAAATGCTTCACTTCCAAATCCACCCATTTAGCAAACTTCACGCAAACTTCGCTAAGTATTGAACCATTGATCAGTCAATGCCCGAAGCAATGCCTATCGTTAAGCCAACTAAATCGTCGATGCATTTTCAAAAAAAAACATTAGCAAAGGAACGATCCTACCTTTGCCACAGCATCAAAATAATCAACTGATGCACTGCATTTTATTTCTCAGACGGCATTCCACATAAGGAAATCTTGTAAGGTTATTGGCAAATTACATATTTCTTTATTTAAGAGTAAATTCCAACACCTCGTTAATATTGGCATAT
This sequence comes from uncultured Muribaculaceae bacterium, assembly GCA_905207535.1. Classification (GTDB taxonomy): domain Bacteria; phylum Bacteroidota; class Bacteroidia; order Bacteroidales; family Muribaculaceae; genus UBA7173. The sequence goes on from CAJLLX010000064.1 coordinate 3,343, forward strand.
GATCCAATTTAGATTACGCTATAATCATTCTGTTTCTCTTTATTGAGAAGAGGCGTAATTAAATTTTTAAGCTCCTCAAAATTTAGATCGGGACGAAACTTAATTGAAGAGTCACCCCACCAACATTTAATGTTAGCCTGACAATAACCTTCTATTGTCCTTCGTGGAAAGCGAGCAAGAATACTATTCCAAAAACTTGGAATAATGTCATAGTTGGAATTAGTACTTTCGAAAAACGGATTCCAATTTTCGCTTATTTCGTTTTCAGGTTTTATGTCTATAATTTCTATTTTATCAAATTTTCTGAAATTTGAATTAAACGCAACTTGCATTGCCTTGACTGCTTTAATATCAGAGGAAGGAGCGCTATAACCAAATACTGTCAATATGGTACACCCTGCAATAACTTCCAAAAAGGTTCGCCAGGCATTAGATATATATTCATCATCTGTATAACTCTTATCCTTTACGGGGAAAAGCAGTTTTGAACGAATTAAACTCTCACAACCACATGAAATACATTCTGAATTAAACGAATATTGAATTTGACCACAATTATCACATTTTGCCATACCTATATTTCCATGAAGGAATACCATTAAAGGAAGATTGTCCGTGATATTACTTACCCTCTGATACGCTTGAATTAACATCGGATCCCAGTTGAAAGTAAAAACATAATCCTTTTTACGCAGAGAAAGCAATAAATAATCGTAAATAGTAGGAGTATCAGGCAATTTAAGGTTACCAAAATATGTCGTAATCTTATCCTCAATTACCATTTTCAAAAGTTCACAGTCTTTCCGTTCGGCAAGCTCTGAATAAATAGCTTCAAGATTGCCTGATTTCTCTTTAATATTTGCAGCTAATAATAAATCCTTTAACTTAAGAGCATCTATACAGTTGGCCATTGTAATAGAATGAACCCCATATTTATCTTCTTTGGGAATAGTCGCTACAGAAGCGCCCGCCCCTAGGATCACAACATGCGGTCTTTCAGCAAGTTGCTTATATAACCCTTCTGTTGAAAAATCAATCATATGTTCAGTTTATCGGTTAAGCGAAAAACGCAGCTGTAATGCAAGCTTAAGAAAGTATCTATCACCTTCTTTATAAATCACCATATCTTTGTGTCGACTGTGGGACGGACCTTCCATTATCATTTTCGCTACAAGAAAATCTTTGAACTCGTCTGCGATGGTTGAATGAAAAGCTACTACATCACCGTTGTTCTTTACGACAATATAACCGCCATTGACTGCCTGTCGCCCATTCCAAGGCGACCCGAGACGCATACCTGTAAATGTGTAAAGCAGCAGATGTGCTATTTTACCGTGATAGGTTTCTTTCAAATCATCAAACCCATATCCAACCACATCGTTTTCTGCGAGGTACTCAATGCAATCTTGAACAGAGGTTGTACCTCCAAGATTTTCAAAATAAAACTTCTTGAGCATACCGGCTACAATACCGGGCATCTCCATGCCTCCGCATTTGATTAAGTTTATTTTGGAAATACTTTTTGCCGTATCAACGAAGTTGATATCACAACCGATTTCATGCAGATATTGCATTCTATCGGTGGTGGCAACATCATAACACGTCTCTCCTTTGCGCTTAACTTGTTTGAAGATGCTGTTAAACTTGTTCATCTTCTCATCGTCCATCGGGCCCGTAATCTCAAAGACGAAATTTGTATTGTCACCACTGGCATTGAGCAAGGTTGAGTCGCCGCCGAGTTTAGAAGCTATGATGTTATCGACTTTCGATTTTGTTCCGGCATAAAGATTGTGTATGACAATGCGAATATCGGACCTGTCATCACTATTATCATTATCAGAATCATCGGATATCCTTTCCAGAATTTCTTCAAGCGCAGGAAAACAATTTGTCAAGTCCTTATGACTGCGTATAAATTTAAGCAGCTCTCCCTTTTTAGAGAAATCAAATGAACGACTCTGCTCAATTAATTTTTGAAATAACAGAGCAATGTTATTGCTTTGCTCGCTTATCTCTTTTTGTAGAGATTGTAGAAATTCAAGCGTATGAAGTGCTGGTAAGCGAAATAATGGTTGCCGCTCTATTGACTCAAAAACTAATGAGCATTTATTAGCATCAGGACGACCAAACAGACAGTCACCAATAAAACTAATGATGGCTTGAATATTATGTTCGTTGAATAAATTCTTCATGGTGTAAAGCTAATAATTCTCTATAAGGGAAAAAACGATCAGGGAGATAAATTTGGGAATTGTTCCTGTAAGAAAAGTATGCTCGAAATTTTTCGTCAGTACAACTCTCAAGAAATAAATCCGAGAAGACCACTTTATAGTCAGGCGTTATTGACATAAAAAGATTGTCAAAAGCTGCATGAAGCAATGGATTTAAACAAATACCATTAGACGGGTCAGTTCGCAAACTCTCATTGTCTGCCCAGCTGGTAATATGACACGCTTCTAATAGCTCTGAATTATTTAAGCCTGTAACGCAACAGCGGTTATTATAGGATGAAAGAACGGCATCACGAAAAAATGATTGATTAATACGTCGTTTAGCTTGATAGTATTCTTCTGAACCAGGAGGAAAGTCTATAACAGCAGAAATATCTGCATTAGATAAACGCCCAATAATAACCTGAGAGTCTGCCACCAATTGTTCCCAATTCCCGTAATATTTGTTCCAAACCTCTTCATCAATTCTTGATGTCCCAGTTAAACCCACTACTCCTCTTTGTTTAAGATCTGGGTCAAAAGCACCAAGATTTCCTATTTTCATTTTCACAGCCGCAGGCGTACGCGAAATGAGGTTAGCAATTTTTACAATCCAAGGGTTGGTATTGTTCGCCTTATTAAACGGGACATGACAATATGCGTATAACGCGAGCGTCACTTCGTCTATGGTCCATTTGCGTATCATTCCGTTATGATTCGTTATCAAATGCGACTAATGCATAGTTTGATAAAGGATTTCCTTCCTTCTATTGAAATTTCCTCTTCTCGGTCTTTGTCAGCAGTTGCCGCGCATTATGTTGCAAAATTACGAATATTTTTGGACATTTTACAACCATCACAAAGATATTATCGATATGGGCAACGATTCAGCATCCCCGCGTTAAAAATCGCCAAAAATCGGCGAGAGGAGGCCGCCACCCCTGTAGGGACGTACGGCCCGTGCGTCCTCGGGGTTCGTTGACAACGTATTGATTTCCATGGCATTGCCGGCATCCCACGCCAGGGCCCGGACGCACCGGCATTGCCGGAAGGCCACGCCCACAGCCAGACGCACGAGCCGTACGTCCCTACACCGTCAATCCGCCCCGCCGCCCCCCAACAACGACAAAGAGCAGGAGGCGCTGCGAGGCGCTTCCTGCTCTTTGCCCTTAAATTACTGATCGGAAATTATTCAGCGGCTGACGACTGATATGCGTTTTTCACCTCATTCGCTCTTGCCGGATCGTCGGTGGTGACGAAGTCCACACCGAGGTTCATCATGTCGGTGAGGTCGGAGGTGGAGGTGACGGTCCAGGCATTGGAGGTCATGCCGAGGGTGCGGCACTCCTCCACCCACTCGGGATGGTCGCGAAATTCCGCCATGTGGTAGTCGATGCCGGTGTAACCTTTCTCCTTGAGCGTAGCGGGGGCTATGCCGCCTCTGAGATAGGCCACTTTGGCCTCGGGGTCGTTGGCTATCACTGCCTCGCAAGCCACCTGGCTAAACGAAATATACTCTACCTTGTCCTGCAGACCGGCGGCACGGACGGCCTCCACGGCAGCCTTGGCGCAATCCTGGTTGCGGGCCACGGTGCTGTGCTCCTTGATCTCGATGATCAGTTTGCAGCGCGAAGTCGAGGCCTTGAGCAGGGAGAGCAGGTCGCTGAGCTGCGGCATGGCTTCGCCGTTGCTCAGTTTCAGATCCTTGCACCGGTCGTAAGTGGAGTCCTGAATGGTCACGCCGCTGAAGGTGGCGTCGTGATTGACCATCAGATGGCCGTCGGTGGTGAGCCATATGTCGGTCTCGGCGCCGTAGAGGTCCATGGCGGGATCAAAGGCAGCCTCCATGGCGGCACGCGAGTTCTGGCAGCCGTTGGCAGCCTTCCAGTAGCCTCGGTGGGCAATCACGTCGGAGCCCTTGGGCATCTCGGTGACTACCGTGAAGCGCACTATGCCCAGCTCCTGCTTGCTGCCGCCGCGGTTGAGGGTGAGGCGGTAAAGTCCGCTCTCGAGCGCCTCGGGCAGAGTGACGGTCACCATCCCTTCGCCCACGGTGGTGGCGAGCTCTACGGGCTCGGCATCGCTGCCCAGAGCCTGCATCACCACCTTGTCACCCTCCTGAAATCCGGTGCCCTTCACCGTGAACGGGCTGCCCCCCTTCACTGCCAGACCGGAGATAAACTCCACGTCGGTGACCATGCTGGGGGTAGCGGCCTCCACGCCGGCCTTCACCTGGCCCCAGAGCACCTCCACCTGGCGCTGGCTGAGCGGCTCATCGTAGATGCGCGCGCTCACCACGTCGCCCTTCCAGCCGAGCTGACCGCCCGAGGGGCCGGCATCGCCGCCGATGCATACCCACCAGAATTTCTTGTCGGCATTAAGGTGCAGGTCGCCTTCGGCTGCAACGGTGTTGCACAGCTGGCCGTTCACATAGATGCTGGCGGTGCCTTTCTCCTGATCCCATACGCCTACCAGATGGTAGTAAGCCTTCTTGGCGGGCACCACGCCCGAAGTGGCCCATTTCCACGAGCTCTTGCCGTTGGTGCTCACATTGGGCAGGAAGGTCCATTCGTTGGTCTTATTTTTGCCGTTATTGGTCTTGCACACCATCATGCCGGTGCCACCGGCCTCGTGGGAGGTAAACCATTTGGCCTCCACATTGTTGGCTGCGTCGGTGATCTCGCCGGCATAGTCGGCCATCACCACGGTCTCGAAGGTGTGACCGTTCTTGAGGGCTGCGAGGAAGTCGGCATTGTCCTTATAGTCGACCTTGTAGTACGACGAGGCGTTGCCGCTGCCGTAGCTGTTGTCGAAGCGGGCCACGTAGCGGCCGAAGCTGTCGTTGTAGTAGGTGAAGAGGGCGTCGGTCTTGACGGTCTCCACCTCGTTGTGCATGGCCGAGACGTCGGTGGCGGTGCCATCCTCGTTAAACTGTATGTCGAGCACGTCGGCCACAGGCACTTCCACCTCGCCGGCGATGTGGTCGTACATCATCTTCACGTCGTACTGCGTCAGCGGAGCGTCGTAGATCTTCGATGTCACCAGCTCCCACTTGCCGCCAAACTGGCCGTTGGGGTTGCCGGCGTCGCAGCCGATGGCCATATAGTGGGAGTTGGGCTTCGATTCGTTGAAGTGGAGGTCGCCTTCGGCTGCAACGGTGTTGCACAGCTCGCCGTTGACATAAATATAGGCCTTCCCCTCCTCTTTGTTCCACACGCCTACCACATGGTAGTAGACCTCGGGCTGAGGCACCACGCCAGAAGTGGCCCATTTCCACGAGCTGCCGCCGTTGGTGCTCACGTTGGGCAGGAAGGTGATCTCGTTCTGCTTGTTCTTGCCGTTGGCTGTCTTGCAGATCATCAGGCCTGTGCCGCCCTGCTCGTGGGAGGCAAACCATTTTGCCTCCTCGTTCTCGATCGGGGGCGTGTAGCGGGCCTTGAAGATAGTCTCGAGGGTGTGGCCGCTCTCCAGCCCCCGGCGCAGGGCCTTGTTGTTGAGAAACTCCACCTTGCCGTAGTTGTTGTTCGCGCCGAGGTCGCCCTTGCCCCAGTTGTGGTCGAAATTCGCGGTGTAGCAGCCGTAGATGGGGTTGTAGGTGGTGTTGAAGCGGCCGTCGTTGCCGAGGATCTCGATGGGATTGTGCATCGGCGACACGTCGGTGGCGCTGCCATCCTCGTTAAACTGTATGTCGAGCAGGTCGGCCACCGGAGCGACATATTTGCTCGAGATGCGGTCCACGCCCGTGGCGGCAGTCTTGAAGAGGCTGTTGCCGTCGGCGTCGTAGATATTGATGGTGGTGTTGCCGTCTTCCTTCACGATGCGGTCGATGTTGTCGGCCTTGGTCATGTAGACGATGCTGTTGTTGTGGTACACGTAGATGTTCTCGCCCTCCGTGGCGCCGTGTGCCTGCCCCGCAGCCATGGCCACTGCTGCGGTTGCTATCAGTGTTTTATAAAGATTCATGATGATGCCCGATTTAAAGGATAAATTTTGAAACGGTTGTCTGCTTGTCCGACACGGCGCGTACCACGTACACGCCATCGGCCAGCCCTGCGGTGTCGATCGTTAGCGAACCTGTCGGCGACGACAGCTGCGCCACCACCGCGCCCGAGGCGGTGACGATCTCCACGCGCTCTATCGGCCCTGCGGCCGACACCTTCACCAGACGGCCATCCTTTACGATGCTGATGCCCGCGGAGGCGGCGGCCGCGGTCGAATCTATGCCGTCGAGCGACTTTTTCTTAAACGAAAGCATGTCGTACTTGCCTGTCTCCACGCTCTGCGTGGTGCCGTCGTTGAGGTCGATGGTAGTCAGATCTGCGGCAAAACTGACGGTATGCGCATCGGTTGCCGCCAACACTTCTGCGCCCATAGTGGTGTCGTAGAAGTACACGTCGAAGCCGTGGGCACACAGTGCCGGGACGATTGCGACGAGCGAAATTAGTAATTTTTTCATGGAATAAAACTTTGGTTTTGTGTATCGCAAAGATACGCCGCCCGCCCGTCTGCGTGCTTGTTTATTCGTGCAAAAGATGTGTCAAATTATCCAGCCCACGCCCTCCACTACCCGTACATTTGTGCAAAAAACATGTCAAAACGTCCACACACCCCTCTCCAGCCCCCTCTTTCCGCCCTTTTCCGGTCCCTTTCCCGTCCTGTTTGCGCCCCTATGCGCAGCTGTTTTTAGTCATCAGAGCTCCAGCTCTAATCTTTCCCCTGATATTCCGAGGGCGATGTGCCGAATCGCTTCTTAAACATCTTTGAGAAATGCGCCGGGTCGGAAAAGCCGGTGGCATATGCCGTCTCGCTCACCGTGTACCCCTTCTTCAGCATCAGGCACGCCTGCTCCATGCGGTGCGACCGCAGCAGGTCGGCCGGAGCCATCCCCGTCAGCGCCTTCACCTTGGTGTAGAGCAGCGAACGGCTGATGCCCAACTCGGCGGCCATCTCCACCACCGAGTAGCTATTGTTTTCGAGGTTTTTCTCCACCAGCGCATGGAGCTCGTCGAGAAATTTCCGGTCGGGCTCGCTCATCGCCGCCTCCCCGGTGGCCTCCGGAGCTTCCGCAGCCTCCTGTGCCTCTGCCCCCTGTGCTTGCGGCGCCTCCGCAGCGCCCTGCGCCGGCTTCC
>CAJLLX010000065.1 GCA_905207535.1 uncultured Muribaculaceae bacterium
TTTGCGGATCTCCTCGGCGAGGCGCTTGTCGCGGTTGTAGGCGGGGTTGTTCTCGAAGACTTCTATGACGGTGTTGTCGTCGAACTGGTCGGGACGGAGCACGATGTAGCGCTGCAGGTTGCGTGCCTGCTCCATCTGCTTCACTTTTTCGGCGCTGTAGGCCCCGGCAAGTATCTCGGCCTCAGCCTTTTCGCTGGCTTCGGTGTCGGCTGCTTTGCGTTCGGCGGTGTGACCCGGCATGCCGAAGGGACGGGCGGCCTTGTCGTTCTTCTCGCCGATATAGTTTTTCTCGGCTTCACCCTTGATGGTCAGCGGGAAACCGGTGGCCAGGATGGTCATCTTCACCTTGTCGCCGAGCGAGTCGTCGAAGCAGATGCCGTAGATCACATCCACATCCTTGTCGATCTTGGAGATGAAGGCGGTGAGCTCGTTGACCTCCGACATCACGAACTTGCGCTCGGCATTGCGCGAGAAGTAGAGGTTGAAGAGCAGGCGCTTCGAGCGCGATACATCCTTGTTTTTCAGCAGCGGGGAGCTCAGCGCGTCCTCTATGGCCTTTGTGACGCGGTTTTCACCCTCGCCGAATCCGGTGGAGATGATGGCTGCACCGCCGTTGCGCAGAGTGGTGTCCACGTCGTTGAAGTCGAGGTTCATATACCCGTCGCAGGTGATCAGCTCGGAGATGGAGCGTGCGGCGTTGGTGAGGGTGTCGTCGGCCTTGCCGAAGGCGTTGATGAGGTCGAGGTCGGGGTAAATCTCGGTGAGCTGCTCGTTGTTGACCAGCAGCAGGGCGTCGACATATTTGCTCATCTCCTCGGCGCCGTCGAGCGCCTTGAGGATCTTTTTCGGACCCTCGAACCAGAAGGGGATAGTGACGATGCCCACGGTGAGCATCCCTTTCTCCTGGGCTATACGGGCCACCACGGGAGCGGCGCCGGTGCCGGTGCCTCCGCCCATGCCGGCGGTGATGAACACCATGCGGGTCTCGTCGTTGAAGAGCGCACCGATCTCCTCGGCGCTCTCCTCGGCGGCGGCGCGGGCCACCTCGGGGTTGTTGCCGGCTCCCAGGCCGCGGGTGGTGTTGGGGCCGATCAGCAGTTTGTGGGGCACGATGGAGTTTTTCAGTGCCTGACGGTCGGTGTTGCACACCACGAACGACACTTTGTTGACCTCCTGCTCGTACATGTGGTTGACGGCGTTGTCGCCGCCTCCTCCCACGCCTATTATCTTGATTATCACATCGTCGTGACCTTCCTCGATGAACGATGTGCTGTTGTCGATATCTTCTATGCTCATTGTGAGTGTATGTTTCTGATCTGTATTGCGGTTGTCTTGTCTGAAGCTCTGTGTATCTGAAGCGCCCTGAAGCGGGGTGCGTCGGAGGCGATTACTCGTCGTCGTGTTCCTCGGGCTCCTCCATCATGTTCTCCATGCGGCCGATGAGGTTGCTTATCAGCGAGCCGAATCGCGAGCCGCTCTTCTTTTCCTTGGGCTTCTTCTCCTTCTCTTTCTTGCGGCGGTGCTCGCTTTCTTCGTCGGGATCGTCGTCGAGTTTGCCGATGCGGCTCACATACTGCTCGTCGCCGCCGGCGGCATCGGTGGTGGTTTCGGGCTCCTCATCGGCGGGCTCTTCGGCCGGCGTGTCGGGGAGCTCGGTGCACTCTTCGGCTGAGCGGCGCGAGGCTTCGAGCAGGATGGCGATGACATCGATGGCCTCGGTGCCGTGGATAGAGCCGTCGGAGATGCGCACGCGGGCGTTGGGCGCTCCCTGGCGCACCGGCATGCCGCTCACCTGAGCCAGCAGGTCGTTGAAGCCGCGCAGACGGGCGCCGCCCCCTACCACTATGATACCCTTGGGGAGCTCGTCCTCCTTGACGTCGGCATAGCGGAGCTGCGCCATGATGTTGGCCACTATCTCGTCGGCACGGGCATGCACGTAGTTGTTGATCTCCGAGTAGTCCACCCCGTCGGCGCTGCCGCTCTTGCGGGCTGCGGTCTCCGAGGTCAGGGCGTTGCCGCTCACTTTCTTTATCTCCTCGGCGCGCTGCTCGGTGTAGTTGAGGCGTGTGAGGTCGAGGGTGATGTTGCGCGAACCTATCGGGAGGGTGGCCTCATAGATGCAGGCGCCGTTTTTGAAGATCGCCACCGAGGTGGTCTCGGCACCGAAGTCCACAAACATGCATCCCAGACGGCGCTCGTCGTCGGCCAGCACCATGTCGGCCTCGGCCAGGGTGCGGTTCACATAGCCTAAGATGTCGATGTGGGCTTTGTCGGTCACCACTCGGCGCAGCATGCGCTTGAGCTTCTGCGAGCAGCTCACCACGGTCATTTTGGCTTTCAGCACATTGCCGTAGCTGCCCACGGGGTTCACCTGATTCTTGCCGTCGACGCTGAAGCGCACCGGGAGCACATCTATCACGTCGCGCTCGGCGTCGACCGTGGCCATCGCCTTCTGCATCAGCTCGTTGATGATCTGGCGTGTGATCTCCGTCTCGCCGGGGAGCACCAGGTCCACATCCACTGTGGTGCTCATCACCGACCGGCCTCCCAGCCCCATGAAGCCGCCGCGGATGATGCGCGGAGCCACACGCGGATAGTTCTCCAGGCGCTCGGTCACAGCCTCGATGGCGTCGCTCACCTCCGAGTTTTCGATCACGCCGTAGCGCACTTTGTCGATCAGGCGCTCCTCTTCGGTAGCCACCACATCCACCACGCCCGTAGCGTCCACGATGCCTACGGCCCCGCGGATTTTCGAGCTTCCTATCTCGTATGCCACTATGTAGCGTTCCTGTTCTTTCTCTCCCATAAGTGGTTCAGTATATCTTATTTGTGTTTCACATTAGTTTCTGTTTCGTTTTCCTTCCCACGGGGTCAGCGGCCGGTGCCCACGGTGTCGGTCTCCACCGACACGAGCATGGAGTTGACATCCTCTACTTCTATCTCGTCGCCGGCCTGATCAAAGCGGATCAGCGGCTCGGGGATGCTCTTCTGTCGGCGTGTGGCCACCACCTGTCCGGCCCATTTCACCGAGATGGTGTCGTAGTAGTTCCACCCCTTCACCGGCATCACCTTGTGATACATCAGCATCACGCGGTCGAGCTTGTCGTCGAGATTGTCGGGGTCGCCGATGTTGATCACATGTCCGCGGATCATCGGCACCAACAGCACATCGCCGGTGCGCTTCTCCACCGCCACATGCGACACAATAGCGTTCCACGCCGAGTCGCGGGCTATGCGCTCCACCAGCGGCAGGAGCGCCACTGCGCTGCTGCCCGATGGGAAATCGCCGGTGATCACCGGCACATCCAGGCGGTAACGGGCGTTGGCGGTGAGTTTCTTCCCCTGACGGTTGATGTAGTAGGAGCGGCCGCGGCTGTCGAAGATGCGGGCCACAGGCTGCATCGGTTCCACCGTAAGGCGCACATGGCCGTTGGCCAGGCGCTCGGCAAGGGCGTGCTCTATGTTGCTGTTGGCTTCGAGATTCTCCTCCATCCGGCGGGTGTCGACGCTCTGCATCGGCACGCCGGTGCGGTCGAGACCCCACTCTTTGAGCAGACGGCGCACCTCCTCGGCAGTGACGAAATTGCGGCTCGCGGGGCTTTCGATCACCTGCACGTCGATGGCGTCGCAAGTGGCGCGGGCGGCGGACGAGTTGGCCCACACCAGCGCAAACACCGCGTACCCTGCCAAAAGCAGAGCCAGCACGCATCGTATTACCGAGATTTTTGTCATCTTTGCTCCTTTCTTTTCAGTGTCCTCCCCCTAAGCACTACAATATACAATCTAAGACCTAAGACCTAAGACCTAAGACCTAAGACCTAAGACCTAAGACCTAAGACCTGTACGCTATATCCGCGATATCTCCGGCGCCGGCCGTGAGAAGTATCTCAAAGTTACCTTTTTTTATCGTATCGGCCAACTCTTCTTTGGCCAATAGACGTTTTTTATCGCATTTTATCTCATTGAGTATCAACTCCGACGTCACTCCCGGCATCGGCAGCTCGCGAGCAGGGTAGATCGGCAGCAGCATCACCTCGTCGGCCTCCGACAGCGCGTCGGCAAACTCCCGGTAGAAGTCCTTCGTGCGGCTGTAGAGGTGGGGCTGGAAGATCACCGTGAGCCGTTTGCCGGGGTAGAGCTTCTTTACAGAGCGTATCGAGGCGCGCAGCTCGTCGGGATGGTGGGCATAGTCGTCGATGATGGCGCGCCCGGGCTCTTTGAGGTGAAACTCAAAGCGGCGCTTGGCTCCCATGAAGCTCCCGATGGCCTCGCGGGCCACGTCGGGGTCGAGCTCCCCGGTGAGCTGACATGCTGCGAGGGCTGCCACGGCGTTTTCGATGTTGATCTCCACCGGCACACCGAGGTTGATGCCGTCGATGCGGCCGCCGGGATATATGAAGTCGAAGCGGATCTCGCCCTGGCCGTACACCACGTTTTCGGCATGGAAATCGCCTTCATCTTTCGAGTAGCTGAAGACTTTCACCCCCTGCTGTGGGCGCGGCTTCAGTTTGAGGCCGGTGTGCACCACTAGATAGCCGTCGGGGCGCACCAGTTCGGTAAACCGTGCGAACCCTTCGAGGTATCCGGCCTCGTCGCCGTAGATGTCGAGGTGGTCGGGGTCGGTGGCGGTCACCACGGCCACATAGGGGCGCAGATGGTGGAACGAGCGGTCGAACTCGTCGGCCTCGGCCACGGTGTATTCGCTCCCGGGGTCGAGCAGATAGTTGGAATTGTAGTTGCGAAGCACTCCTCCCAAGAAGGCGGTGCATCCGCATTTGCTGAGGTGCATCACATGTGCGGCCATGCTCGACGAGGTGGTTTTGCCGTGCGTGCCCGAGAAGCAGAGGGCTTTGCTCCCTTTGGTCACCTCTCCGAGCAGCGCGGCGCGCTTCACCACCTTGAATCCGCCGTCGCGGAAGTAGCTCAGCACCCGGTTGTCGGCGGGTATGGCGGGCGTATACACCACCAGCGTGGTCTCAGGGTCGCGAAAAGCCGCGGGGATCGCCTTTTCGGGGTCATCCTCGAAGCATATGTGCGCACCTTCCTTCTCCAGAGCGGCGCAGAGCTCGCTCGGCGTGCGGTCATATCCGGCCACAGGCACCCCTTTGGCGAGATAATACCTCTCCAGGGCTGCCATCCCTATTCCCCCGGCTCCTACAAAATATATCTGCTTTATTTCCATCGTTCGTTCGGTCTTTTTCCCTTCCTCCGGTCAGAAGTATTCCCCTCAGTTGCCTTTCACTATTTTGAGAATCTCGTCGACAATGCGGTCGTCGGAATTTTCCATCGCCATTTTGCGCACGTTGCGGCTCAGAGTGTCGCGCAGCTCTTTGTCGCGGAGCAGCTCCACAACTTTCTCCCCGAGCTGCTCGCGGCAGTCCTTGTCCATGATCATGATGGCGGCGTCGCGGCTCGAGAGCGCCTCGGCATTCTTGCGCTGATGGTCCTCGGCCACATTGGGCGAGGGCACCAGGATGGCGGCGGCTCCCACGAGCTGTATCTCGCTTATAGTGCTGGCTCCGGCGCGGCTCACCACCACGTCGGCGGCGCGGTAGGCCACATCCATCCGACTAACAAATGCTGTAGCCTTGAGGTTCGGGTCGCCGATGGCTTTCGCCTCGGCTTCACACTCGGCGGCGTAGTATTTGCCTGTCTGCCAGAGGATCGACGCGCCGCTCTCGAGGATGCGGCGGCAGGCGGTCTTCATGCTGTCGTTGATGGTGCGGGCGCCGAGGCTGCCACCTACCACCAGCACCAGCGGGCGGTTGGGGTTGAAGCCGAGTTCGCGCTTGGCCTCCTCGCGGCTCATGGTGCAGCTCACTATATCTTTGCGCACGGGGTTGCCGGTCTTCACTATCCGCTCTTTCGGGAAGAAGCGCTCCATGCCGTCGTAGGCCACGCAGATGCGCCGGGCCTTGTCGGCCAGCAGTTTGTTGGTCACTCCGGCGTAGGAGTTCTGCTCCTGGATGAGTGTGGGCACCCCTTTTTTCTGCGCTTCCTTGAGCATCGGCCCGGAGGCGTAGCCTCCCACGCCTACGGCAATGTCGGGAGCAAAGTCGCGGAGCACGCGCTTGGCTTTGCGCATGCTTTTCATCAGCTTCCACAGCACGGGCACATTGCGCCACAGGCGCTTGCGGTCGAATCCGGCCACGGGGAGCCCGGTGATGGTGTATCCTGCCGCCGGCACACGCTCCATCTCCATGCGCCCTTCGGCGCCGACAAAGAGTATTTCGGTCTGCGGGTCGCGGCGCCGCAGCGCGTTGGCTATGGCCAGCGCCGGGAATATATGTCCTCCGGTTCCTCCCCCCGATATCAGTACTTTCATGCGATTTCCGTTTTTACAGTTTTCCTAAATTGGCGGCTCCCATCTCTTCGGGTAGCTCGTTGAGCTCGGCTTTCACCTCCTTGGGCTTGTCGCTCTGCACGGCCCAGCGGCTCACGCTCAGCATGATGCCGAAGGCTATCGACGTCACTATGATCGACGAACCGCCCTTGGATATCAGCGGCAGCGGCTGGCCCGACACGGGGAACACATCTGTTACAATAGCCATGTGAAACAGGGCCTGCAGCACTATCATCACCGCCATTCCCATCACCAGCAGGGCAGGAAAGGCTCTGGAGCATCGCGAGGCTATCGCTCCGGCTCGCCCGAGCAGGGCGAGGTAGAGGATCAGCAGCCCTATGCCGCCTACCAGCCCCCAGTCCTCCACCACTATGGCGTAGATATAGTCGGAGAAGGCCAGCGGCAGGCGTGAGGTCTCGCGCGAGTTGCCGGGGAGCACTCCGGTCACTCCGCCGTGGGCCTGAGCCATGTAGGAGTACATCTCCTGGCGGTTGGACGATGTGATCTCCTTCATGTATTTGGGCACGGAGTCGCCCCACCAGTTGGCCAGTCGTCCTTCGTGGATGTTGGTGCGGTCGGCGGTGGTTTTACCCTCCTCGATGGCAGCAGCCTGCTCCATAGCCACGGTTTCGGCGTCTTTTTCGTGCATATTTTTATATCCGTAGTAGGCGCCGCCGGCCAGGAGGTAGATCCCTACCACTATGGCGAATTTTTTCCATTGCACGCCTCCGATGAGCATCATGGCGAACGATACGCCCATGAGCAGCAGGGTGTTGGTGAGTCCCTGGGTGAACAGCAGTCCGCCGCACACCAGCACGGCTCCGGCGCTCCATATCACGGCCGATGTGCGCACTCCGCCGCTTTTCAGCTGATTACGCGACATGATAAAGGCTATGAAGAGCACCACGGCGAGCTTCAGTATCTCCGACGGCTGCAGGGCGATGCCGAGGATGGTGGTGCTTCGGCGCGCGCCGTTGATGATATCGCCGGCAAATAGCACATATGTGCCCAGTATCACGGCAAATATGCCGAAAAGGGGCGTCAGCGGTATCAGCCACTTATATTTCATGCGCGACAGGCACACTGTCAGTATCACGCCTATCACCAGCAGCCGGCCGTGGCGCAGCAGCGGGGCGTAGATATTGGTGGCCTGCACCTCGCGCGACGAGGCGCTGAAGAGCTCTACCACCGACACCAACAGTATCAGTATGTAGATGGCCCATATGTATTTGTCGGCCTTGGGCAGCGGGGCTTTCGCTGCCGGCCGGAGCTCCTGAGGCGTCGGTGTGGCCGTTGCGTCGGTTGCGTTCATTCTTTGGTTTCCTCCCTTGGTTTGTGTGGTTCGTTCGGTTCGTTTCCCCTTCCCGCTCCGGCGTCAGAGCTCTTTCTTCTTCAGCTGGCGCACTGCAGTCTTAAATTTCGTGCCTCGGTCCTCGTAGCCGAAGAAGAGGTCGAAACTTGCGCAGCAGGGGCTGAGCAGCACAGTGTCGCCGCTCTTGGCTATGTCGCGGCAGGCAGCCACGCAGTCGGCCAGCGAGTGGGTGTCGACAAGTGTCTCCACTTTTCCGGCGAAAAAGTCCATGATCTTGGCGTTGTCCTTGCCCATGGCCACGATGGCTTTCACTCTCTCGTTGACCAGCGGCAGGATCTCGTTGTAGTCGTTGCCTTTGTCTTTGCCGCCGAGGATCAGCACTGTGTGCTTCCCTTCGGGCATCGACTCGAGGGCATACCAGCACGAGTTGACGTTGGTGGCCTTGGAGTCGTTGATCCAGCGGGCGCCCCCGATGGTCTCCACATGCTCCAGGCGGTGCTCCACACCCTCGAAGTCGCTCAGTGCGCGGCGGATATCCTCTTTCTTGACGTCGAGGATGGCGGCGCTCAGTCCGGCGGCCATGGAGTTGAGCATATTGTGCATGCCGCGCAGGGCCAGCTGCGTGCGGGGCATCTCCAGATTCACCTTTCCGGCTTCGAGGCAGAGGTTGCCGCTGTCGTCGAGCCACGCGGCGGAGTCGTCACGGCGCTTCTCGGCGAAGGGGTAGCGGCGTGCCTCGGTGGTGACGCTTTCGAGCTGCTTGGTGATCACGGGATCCTCCTCCCAGTAGACGAAGGCATCCTCGGGGGTGAGGTTGCGGAGTATGCGGAATTTTGCGTTGATATAGTTCTGCATCTTATATTCGTAGCGGTCGAGGTGGTCGGGGGTGATGTTCATCAGCACGGCCACATTGGCGCGGAAATCATACATATTCTCGAGCTGGAACGAGCTGAGCTCCACCACATACACGTCGTGATGGTCCTCGGCCACCTGCCATGCCAGCGAGCGGCCCACGTTGCCGGCCAGACCCACATTCACTCCCGCTTCGCGCAGGATATGGTAGATGAGCATGGTGGTAGTGGTCTTGCCGTTCGAGCCGGTGATGCACACCATGCGTGCGTCGCTGTAGCGCCCTGCCAGCTCTATCTCGCTGATCACGGGGATACCTTTGGCCACAATCTGCTGCACCATAGGTGCCGTGGGGGGCACGCCGGGCGATTTCACCACCTCGTCGGCGTTGAGTATCAGTTCGGGGGTGTGTCCTCCCTGCTCGTAGGGTATGCCGTAGCGGTCGAGAGCCTCGAGATAGCGGGGCGGTATCTTGCCGTTGTCGCTCAGAAACACGTCCATCCCCTTTACTTTTCCCAATACGGCGGCTCCGATGCCGCTCTCGCCTCCGCCAAGTATCACGAGGCGCTTTTTCGATGTTTCGTTCATCGTCGTATATCTCTTATGTCGTCTTGTTGCTATATGTTATTGTCAATCAGTGCGATTGGCTGTCGATATTATCTGATTTTGAGTGTCACGAAGGTTATCACTGCCAGGAAGATGCCCACGATCCAGAAGCGGGTCACGATCTTCGACTCCGGGATGGCTGCCAAAGGCTTCTGTATCAGCGCTTCGATGCCGGCGTTGCCCGGTTTCTGGAAGTGGTGGTGCAGCGGTGTCATCTTGAAGATGCGCTTGCCCGTGCCGGTGCGCTTTTTGGTCCACTTGAAGTAGGCCACCTGCATCATCACCGACACATCCTCCACAAAGAAGATGGCGCAGAGCACCGGTATCAGCAATTCCTTGTGTATCAGGATGGCGAGCACGGCTATGATGCCGCCGATGGTGAGCGAGCCGGTGTCGCCCATGAATACCTGCGCGGGGTAGGCGTTGTACCACAGGAAGCCCACAAGAGCGCCGATAAATGCGGCGCAGAACACCACAAGCTCCTCACTGCCGGGGATATACATGATGTTGAGGTAGCTCGAGTAGATCACCGACGACCCTAAGTAGGCCATGATGGCCAGCGCCACCGCTATGATGGCCGAGCACCCCGTGGCCAGGCCGTCGAGCCCGTCGGTGAGGTTGGCGCCGTTGGAGGTGGCGGTGATCACGAATATCGTGATGATGATGAAGAGTATCCAGCCGCCGGTGCGGGCGTGGTCGCCCATCCATTTGGTGAGCGAGGCGTAGTCGAAGTTGTTCTCCTTCACGAAGGGGATGGTGGTCTGGGTCGACTTGATGTTCTGGCTCTCGTAGATCACCTCCTCCACCTCGTTGGTGGTCACATTGGTCACCTCATGGTTCTGGCGGATGACGATGTCGGGGCTCAGCATCATGGTGAGGCCCACGATAAGGCCGAGGCCCACCTGCCCGACGATCTTGAATTTGCCGCTCATGCCGTCTTTGTTGTGGCGGTGGATCTTGAGGTAGTCGTCGGCAAATCCGAGCGCTCCCAGCCACACTGTGGCCACGAGCATCAGTATCATGTAGATGCTGCTTAAGTTGCTCACCAGCAGGCACGGAATGACGGTGGCCACGATGATGATGATACCTCCCATGGTGGGTGTGCCGGTCTTCTTCATCTGCCCTTCGAGGCCGAGATTGCGGATGATCTCACCCACCTGCATCTTCTGCAGGCGGTCGATGATCTTGCGGCCGAACACCATGGCGATGAAGAGCGACAGTATCAGCGCCGCCCCCGAGCGGAAGGTGATGTAGTCCATCAGTCGCGCTCCGGGCATCCCCGATTCCTCCAGATATTTGAATAGATAGTAAAACACTTCCTTAGGTTTTGAGTTGTCTGTTTACTTTTCTGCGTCGTTGGTCTGCTTTATCTTGCGGCCAATGCTCTCACTATCTCCTCGCGGTCGTCGAAATGGTGCTTCACTCCGCGCACTTCCTGATAGTCCTCGTGCCCCTTGCCGGCCACGAGCACCACATCGCCCTGCCCGGCCATGGCTGCGGCGCGCTCTATGGCGGTGCGGCGGTCGGTGACGCTGATGCAGCGGGTGCTCAGCGCGGGGTCGTCGGCGATG
>CAJLLX010000066.1 GCA_905207535.1 uncultured Muribaculaceae bacterium
CGTCGTTCGACTATCCCCTCCACGGCTTCCGTCCGAGCCGTCTGGTCAAGCTCGACATTCTTCTCAACGGCGAGAGCGTCGACGCCCTGTCGACACTGACCCACGCCGACAACGCCGAGCGGTTCGGACGCCGCATGTGCGAGAAGCTCAAGGAGCTCATTCCGCGCCAGCAGTTCGACATTGCCATCCAGGCCGCCATCGGCGGCAAGATCATAGCCCGCGAGACTATCAAGGCCGTGCGCAAGGATGTGACCGCCAAATGTTATGGCGGCGACGTGTCGCGAAAGCGCAAATTGCTGGAGAAACAGAAAGCCGGCAAGAAGCGGATGAAGCAGATAGGCTCGGTGCAGGTGCCTCAGAAGGCGTTTCTGGCTGTGCTTAAACTTGACTGACAGGCATGAGAGGACTCGTTGGAATACGACATATAGCCTCGCTGCTGCTTATTGCGGCGGCTCTGCTGCCGCCCGGGAAGGCATCGGCTCAGATCAACGCCGAGCAAGTGCTCCGTGTAGGGCAAAATGCGCTCTACTTCGAGGACTATATGCTTGCCATACAGTATTTTAATCAGGCGATAACCGCCAAACCGTATCTCGCGCAGCCCTACTTCATGCGCGCCATAGCTAAACTGAACCTCGAGGACTATCTCGGGGCCGAGGAGGATGCCTCGGCGGCGATAGAGCGCAACCCCTTTATCGCCGATGCCTATGAAGTGCGCGGTGTGGCCCGTCAGAACCGCGGGCTGCTGCGCGGAGCAGTGGCCGACTACGACGCAGCGCTCAAGCTCGTGGCCAAGAGTCGCGGACTGCTCTTCAACAAAGCCCTCGCACAGCAGGAGCTTAACGAGATAGACAGCGCCATGGTGTCGATGAACACCCTGCTGGAGCAATTTCCCGGATTTGAGAACGGATACGTGGGGCGTGCCCGTCTGTATCTGGAGAAAGGAGATACCGTGGCAGCTCTTGCCGATGTGGATAAAGCACTGAGCATCAACCACAATCTCGCCAATGCTTATCTGATACGCGCCGATGTGGCCATCAACGGCCGCCGCGACTACGAGCAGGCCCACAACGATATCTCTGAAGCAATCAAACTGCAGCCCCGCGAAGCAGGGCTGTATATCAACCGCGCCTTCCTGCGGTATAACCTCGACGACTATTTCGGCGCGATGGCCGACTACGACTACGCCCTGCAGCTCGATCCGCTCAACGAAGCAGCGCTCTTCAACCGCGGACTGCTGCGCATGGAAGTGCGCGACCTCGACAACGCCATCTCCGACTTCAGCCGCGCCCTGGAAATAGACCCCAAGGATTACCGTTCGCTCTACAACCGCGCCTACCTCTACAGCGAGAAGCGCGACGTGGCGCATGCCATGGCCGATGTCGACAGCCTCCTGGTAGCCTTTCCCGAGCTCCCGGAGGCATACTACATGCGCAGCAACCTCAACAGGATGGCAGGAAAGATGGGGCAGGCCGAGCGCGACTACAACCGCGCCCTCTCGCTGGCCAAGAATCTCCCCTCGCAGGCCGATATAGCGCAGGAAGCCACCCGCCACGACGCATCGGGCACCCCCTCCGGCACAAAGAAGGATGGAAAGAAAGAAGATACCTCCGAGCGGAGCGCCGAGGAGAACCTGACGCCTGAAAAAGTGGCCCAGCGGTTTGCCGCCCTGCGCACCATCGACAGCCCGATAGAGATGGAGGAGGAGTACAACAACAAGAATATCCGCGGCCGTGTGCAGGACCGCTCGCGGCGCATAGAGCTCGAGCCGCTGTTTGCGCTGAGCTACTACACCGCGCCGACCGAGCTGCGACAGTCGGCTTATTACCTCAAGGAGATCGACGATGTGAACGCCACGCGAGTGCTGCGCTACATGGTGCAGCTGACCAACGACGACATCTCGCTCGACGATGAGGATAAGATCAACCGCCACTTCCGGTCGATAGAGTATTTCAACTCGTATCTCGCCACTCATACACCGCGCGCCATCGACTACTTCGGCCGCGCCATGGACTTTGCCATGCTGCGCGACTATGCGGCGGCTGTGGAGGACCTGAACCGCGCGCTGGAGCTGACTTCCGACTTCGCCTTGGGATATTTCGCCCGTGCAACGGCCCGCTATAAGGCCATGCAGGCCGGCGAGGGCACCGCCGGCAACCGTCAGGCCGAAGTGAGGGCGATAATCTCGGACTACGACAAGGCAGTGGAGCTCTCGCCCCGCATGGCCTTCGCGCATTACAATAAAGGGAATGTGCTGGCCGAGATGGGCGACTACACCTCGGCACTGCGCGCCTACAACAAGGCGATAGAGCTGAAACCCGACCTTGGGGAGGCTTACTACAACCGCGGATATGTCTACTTCCAGCTCGGCAACCGCGACAAAGGTGTGGAAAACCTCTCGAAAGCCGGCGAGCTGGGCGTGGTGCCGTCGTACAACCTCATAAAGCGCATGCACTGACCGCGCTAAAGAGCGCATCGATGCAACAGGAAGGGAGAAACGATTGTTAATCATAGAGTACAACCAATAAAACTACATAGCCATGCTGACAGAATCAGACCGCAAGACCCTGCAGGCCCGGGGCATCACCGAGGAGCAACTGCAGGAGCAGGTAAACCGCTTCGTGACCGGTTTTCCTTATCTTAAAATATACGACTCAGCTCGTCCGGGCGAAGGGATCACCGTGCTCAGCGACAGCGAGCAGACCGAGGCTGTGGAGCGCTGGAAACGCTACCTTGCCGACGGAGGAAAGGTGACAAAATTCGTGCCCGCCTCGGGAGCAGCCTCGCGCATGTTCAAGGCTCTCTTCGCCTTTGTCGATGGCGCCGAGGAGCATGCAGCCGAGGGGTCGGATGTGAAGAAACTGCTCGACGGCATCCACCATGTGGCATTCTTCAAGGAGCTCAACGAGGTGCTCCTCTCGAAATATGGCAAGGATGTGGACGCCCTGCTGGCCGAAGGTCGCGAGAAAGATGTGATCGCCGGTATCATCAAGCCCGAGGGGCTCAACTACGGCAACCTGCCCAAAGGTCTGCTGACATTCCACCACGCCGAAGGGGGCTCAACCCGCACCCCGGTGGAGGAGCAGCTGATGGAGGGCGCACAGTCGGCACGCCAGTCCGACGGGACGGTGAACATGCACCTTACCGTATCGGGCTCTCACCGCGCAGCCTTCGAAAAGAAGCTTGCTGAAGCCGCTCCCGCCATCGAGAAAAAGATGGGCGTGAAGATCAATGTGAGCATGTCGGAGCAGAAGGCCTCGACCGACACTGTGGCTGTGAACGAGGACAATACCCTCTTCCGCGACGAAGAGGGGCGGATGGTGTTCCGTCCCGGTGGCCACGGAGCGCTGATTCAGAACCTCAACGACATCGACGGCCAGGTGGTATTCATCAAGAATATCGACAATGTGGTGCCCGACGGCCTGCGCGGCGACACACTGAAATACAAGATGGTGATAGCCGGATATCTGATGGAGATCCACGACAAGGTGATGGAATATATCCGCCTGATCGACAACCGCACCTACACCGAGGCTCAGCTCGACGAGGTGAAGGCATTCATGCAGAAGACATTCAGCTTCGACGCCCCCGAACTGGGCACCCTCAAGGGTGAGAACCTCGCTACCTATCTGCGCGCCAAGCTCGACCGCCCTCTGCGCGTGTGCGGCATGGTAAGAAACGAAGGGGAGCCCGGCGGCGGCCCGTATATCACCTATAACAGCGACGGTTCGCGCTCGCTGCAGATTCTGGAGAGCACCCAGATCGACCTCTCGAAGCCCGAAAACAAAGAGATGATGTCGAAGGCTACCCACTTCAATCCGGTGGACCTCGTATGCTACGTGCGCGATGCCGAAGGTCGCAAATATGACCTCACACGCTATGTAGACCCGCAGACGGGCTTCATCTCGTCGAAATCGCTGCACGGACGCTCGCTCAAAGCACTTGAGCTGCCGGGCCTCTGGAACGGCGCGATGAGCGACTGGAACACAGCCTTCGTGGAGGTGCCTGTGACAACGTTCAATCCCGTGAAGACAGTCAACGACTTGCTGCGTCCCCAGCATCAGGGCCACTGACCGGAGGACGAGTCAAAGCCTGGAAGGAGGCACCTCCTTTTCCTCACTTTCATCAGACCGGTAAAATCATAGGCGTATGCAAGTCGCCTAAAGGCTGATTCCGATAACTACACAACAGGCTGTGCCCATTTTATTGCGGCACAGCCTGTTGTGTTATTGTTATTACGGTAGAACGGCGGTCATTCGTCGCTCCAGAGGGTGATAGGGCCTGCGAGGGAGGAGCCGACGAGGATGAGCCGCTGGTTGGAGGAGCCTCGAAAGCGGAGGGAGATGTCGCGCAGACTTTCTATGAACGGACCGTCGACAAGCACTTCGATATAGCCGAGGAGCTCGCGCTGCGCCGGCATATCGAGCAGCTGCTCGAAGAGAAATCCGGTGTAGCACCATATCTTGTAGCCCCGGGAGCGCAGGAGGCGCGCCAGCGGCAACAGTTCCTGTGCATGGTACATGGGATCGCCTCCGGAGAAAGTGACATTGAAGCCGTTGGCTTCGACCACGGCCATGATCTCGTCGATCTCCATCGGCGTGCCTGCATCGTGGGGCCACGACTGCGGATTGTGGCATCCGGGGCAATGGTGGTCGCATCCGGCGAAGTAGATGGATGTGCGCAGTCCGGGCCCGTCGACCGAGGTGCCTTCCATGATGTTGAGCACTCGCAGCATATCTTTCGGATAGAGTAGTGGCGGGGTGAGGATTATTTGTGCACTACGCGGTCGGAGAGCTCGGCGAGTTTGGCTTTGTTCCAGCGGTTGGTGGTGCCGACGAGGTAGCCGGTGATGCGCTGCAGCTTGTCGATGTCGTGGCTGCCGCAGTGGGGGCACTCGGTGAGCGATTCCTGCGCGTCCTCATATCCGCAGCGCATGCAGCGGTTGCGGTTGTGGTTCACGGAGCAGTAGCCGATGTTGTTGGAGTCCATGAGGTCAACGATGTCGGCAATGGCCTGCGGATTGTGCGTAGCGTCGCCGTCGATCTCCACGTAGAAGATGTGTCCGCCTCCGGTGAGCCGGTGGTAGGGGCCCTCGATGGCCGCTTTGTGTCGAGGTGAGCAGTGGTAGTAGACCGGCACGTGGTTGGAGTTGGTGTAGTAGATTTTGTCGGTGACTCCGGGAATGATGCCGAAGCTCTTGCGGTCGCGCTCGGTGAATTTGCCCGAGAGCCCCTCGGCGGGAGTGGCGAGGACGGAGAAATTGTGGCCGTAGCGCTCGGAAAATTCGTTGACACGCGAGCGCATGTGGCCTACGATGCGGAGGCCCAGCTGCTGGGCTTCGTCGCTTTCGCCGTGGTGCTTGCCCACCAGGGCCACGAGACACTCGGCCAGGCCGATGAAGCCGATGCCGAGGGTGCCCTGATTGATGACGCTCTCTATGGTGTCGTCGCTGTCGAGCTTGTCGCCCCCTACCCACAGGCGCGACATGAGTAGCGGGAACTGCTTGGCGAGCGCCGTCTTCTGGAAGTCGTAGCGGTCGCAGAGCTGGCGGGCTGTGATCTCGAGCATCTCGTCGAGGCGGCTGAAGAAGCGCTCTATGCGTTCGTCTTTGTCCTTGATGTTCATGCACTCGATGGCTATGCGCACGATGTTGATGGTGGAGAAGCTGAGGTTGCCGCGGCCGATAGAGGTCTTCTCGCCGTAGCGGTTCTCGAAGACACGAGTGCGGCAGCCCATGGTGGCTACCTCATATTTGTAGCGCTCGGGGTCGTCGGCGCGCCATTCTTCATGCTGATTGAAGGTGGCGTCGAGGTTGACGAAATTGGGGAAGAAGCGGCGTGCGGTCACCTTGCAAGCGAGGCGGTAGAGGTCGTAGTTGGGATCGTCGGGGAGGTAGTTGACACCCTTCTTTTTCTTCCAGATCTGTATGGGGAAGATGGCTGTGGCGCCGTTGCCCACACCCTCGTAGGTGGAGTGGAGCAGTTCGCGGATCACGCAGCGCCCCTCGGCCGAGGTGTCGGTGCCGTAGTTGATGGAGCTGAACACCACCTGGTTGCCGCCGCGCGAGTGGATGGTGTTCATATTGTGGATGAACGCCTCCATCGACTGGTGCACGCGGGCCACGGTGCAGTTGATGGCATGCTGCAGCTGACGCTCGCGCCCTGTGAGGCCGTCGAGCGGTCGCTTTTCGTATTCTTTCAGCTCGATATTATAGAGGTCGCTGAGATCTTCGCCCGAGATCTCCTCCACCTTCTTCACCTCCTCGATGAACGAGCTGCGGACGAACGGAGCGAGATAGAAGTCGAAGGCCGGGATGGCCTGACCGCCGTGCATCTCGTTTTGCGCCGTCTCGAGCGATATGCAGGCTATGACGCTTGCGGTCTCGATGCGTTTGGCCGGGCGCGACTCGCCGTGTCCGGCGATGAATCCGTGGCGGAGGATATTGTCGAGCGGATGCTGCACGCATGTGAGGCTCTTGGTGGGGTAGTAGTCTTTGTCGTGGATGTGGAGGTAGCCCTGACGCACGGCGTCGCGAGCCTCCTGGGTGAGCAGGTAGTCGTCGACGAACGGTTTGGTGGTCTCGGAGGCGAATTTCATCATCATTCCCGCGGGGGAATCGGTGTTCATGTTGGCGTTCTCGCGGGTGATGTCGTTGTTTTTGGCCTCGATAATCTCGAGAAACATGTCGCGGGTCTTGGCGCGGCGTGCTATGCTGCGCTGGTCGCGGTAGGCGATATATTTTTTAGCCACCTCTTTGCGGGGCGACTTCATCAGCTCGAGCTCTACGCGGTCCTGAATCTGCTCCACGCTCATCTGCTCGTCACCGGTGATGCCGATGCGGTCGGTGATTTTCTGAATGAGTGTTTCGTCCTCGCCCAGAGGGGTCTGGAGCATGGCTTTACGGATGGCGGCTTTGATTTTCTCTTCGTTGTATCCTACCACACGTCCGTCGCGTTTTAGCACGGTCTGAATCATGATTGTTGCTCGGTTATTAGGGAAGTGTAAAAATAGTGGAAATTATGCCGGGCAACAACTGAAACAGAGTGGTCAGACAGGAGTTGCCTTAGGACTCTGCAAAGATATGTATATATTGCGAAATGTGCAATATATGGAGAACGAAAATCTTAGAAAATTTTCATTTTGGAAAACTTTCGGCGGGTGTAGAAATTTTAAATAGCTGATTATTAGAGTAATGAGCTTTGGTTTTGGAAAACTTTGCCGACTGATGGTTGTCGGAATACTCCAATTGGCTGTTGCTCACACTATTGCCGAGCACACGGGCGAGCAGCTGAATGTCGTCAGCTTTGATGCCGCTTTCGGCAAGGGGCACGGCGGCGTTAAGGTCGGTGATGTAGACCGGGTCGGCATAGGTGTAGGATGCTCCGGCGAGCGACTTGGTGTGGTCGGCCAGCGGGGTGTCGACGCCGCAAAGGTCGAGGGCGGTGTTGCTCATGCTCTTCTGCGGCGACACGCAGCGATGGGCGTTGGCGCGGAGGCTTTGCAGCATGTGGGGATGGCGCTCGGCAAACTCGTCGGAGAGCCATGCGAGCATAGCCACATGCAGCTGATAGTAGGTGGGGGTGGGGGAGGCGTGGAGGAAGCGCCCGCGGGCATCGTCGTAGATGTCCTCGCCGTGGTCGGCGCTATAGAGCATGGCCGAGGGGCAGCGGGCTGAGCGGAGGAGGTCGATGACTGAGGCGAGGATATGGTCGGTGTAGAGGATGGAGTTGTCGTAGGCGTTGACCAGGCGGCTGCGGTTGGCCTCGGAGGCTTCGTCGGGGATGTCGGGAAGGAAACGGGCGAACTCGCGTGGATAGCGGTCCTTGTAGCGGAAATGCGAGCCGTAGGTGTGGAGCACTACAAACTGCTTGGGGTGCACCGTGTCGGCCACGGCATCGTTGAGCATCGTGAGCAGCTCCTCGTCGTAGGGGTGAGGATGGGCGTCGGTGGCTGTGTAGCGTGTGTCGTCGGCCTCGTTGCCGAAATATTCGGTGTAGGAGCGGTTGGGCGGCTGATTGGAGAAGAAACGGGTGTAAAATCCGGCCTCCTTCATGGCTGTGATGATGCTCTTGGAGCGGTTGACATCGTCGAAACGCTCGGAGGAGACGCAGCTCATGATCATGGGCACGCTCTTGTGGGTGGTGTTCGACTCGCTCAGGGCTCGGGGGAAGAAGACCACGTTGGGTTCGGCCGAGAGGCGCGGATTGGTGGGCCGGGAGTAGCCGGAGAGCTGCCAGTCGAGGGCGCGGGAGGTCTCGCCGATGACGAAAACGTAGATTTCCCTCTCGCGCGGGTGGCGGATGGAGCGGGCGTGGAAGGTGTAGTGGGCCGAGGTCTCGGGATAGGCGGCAATCTGCCGTATGCGGTCGATGGCCTCGAAGAGGTTGACGATGACATTGGCCGGAAAGATCTCCTTGCGGAAGCTGCTGCGGCCGGAGGAGGCGATGAAGCCGAGAATGGCGCCGAAAACGGCCATCGAAGCGCCCCACACGGCCATCTCGCGGCGCGTGGAGCGGGCGATTTCCGATTTTTTTACCAGTTGATAGATGGCCCAGGCTATCACGGGGAGATAGAGCACTATTACCAGCACTATGGAGGGGACAAGGTTCTCGAGCAGCTCGGTGGCCTCCGACATGCTGGTGGTGACCACGTTGAGATACATGTCGACGGCTATGATCGACTCGCCGTAGAGGTAGATCAGCACCAGCTGGAAGGCGGCGAGCACCATCATGGGGATGAGCACGAGCACCATCACCGCCGTGCGCCGCGTGCAGGCGAGCAGTAGGAGATAGATGCCCGCCGGGAGGGCGATGTTGACTATCTTCCAGGCGGTGGTGGAGGTCTCGGTGATGTCGAGCGCTATGTTGGGTATGAGCAGAGTGATGAGGGCCCATAGCGCCAGGCAGCGCGGGCTCAGGAGAATAGCGTGGATTATATAAACGTTCGATTTCATCTGTTTTTAATTCGTAATCCCTCGGACATATTGTGATGCCGAAAATATCAAAGTCTGTGAGCAGCGTGTTACAGGCTACCTTTCATAAATAAAAACAAATGGGGATGGGGGAAGGTTTCGTGAGGTGGGGGTGGTCGGAATGTCCGGTCCGTATGGTATCAGAAAGTCTCGTTCATACCGAGGCTCACGGACATGGAGCGCTTGCCGAAACCTAAGTCCACACGCATATTGACCTTCTTCTTAAACTCAAATCGGCCTCCGATGCCGTAGGTGGGAAGCAGCGAGTTGAGGCGCACGTCGGAAAAATGGCGGAACACCGTGGCGGCGCCTCCCCACACCACCACCCCTATGCGTTGCCACACATGCTGGCGCAGCTCCACCACCAGGTCGGCCTCGTTCTTATCACGATAGCGCCCCTCGAAATAGCCCCGGACGGCATTGGTGGCGTCGACCGTAGGAAGCATGCTCCAAGGGGTGTTGCCGTAGGTGGCCATGGCATGCACTTGGGCGGCAATCACCGCCGAGGACCATATGCGGCGATAGATGCCGAAGGTCAGTTCGGTCGAAGAGAAGGAGTAGCGGTTTTTGATGAATTTCGGGTAGAAAAATTGTTTCAGTTTGAGGTTTTCACCCTTCGAGGCGTTGGTGGAGTAGTCGCGGGTGTCGAGCGAGAGTGAGAATCCGAGTCCGATGCCGTAATCGAAGACGCTGAGATCCTGCCCCTGCCACAGTTCGGGCCGCTCTACTTTGGTGGCCTTTGTGAAGTCGAAATTGACCGACGGGCCGACGAAAAGGGCTTTGCCGATGCGCCACTGCATGTCGGCCCAGAGGGCGGTGCGCAGCTCGGTGTATTTCGACTCATTGTTGTCGTGGCTGGCGTTGGCGTAGCCGAGTCCCCAAAATTTGAGGGGAAAATGGGCGAAGTCGCCGCAATAGAGGATGCGGAATTTGTCGGAAGGACCGTAGTGCTCGCCCGAAATCCCCACGCGGTAGAAGCCCGAGAGCGATCCCTGCACAAAGAGGGTGACATTGGAGACCGGGGTGAGGGAATCCATGCGCGAATAGTAAAGTCCCGAGCCCATCACGGCGAGCTGCAGAGATGTGGCCTCGTCGTAGTTGGGTCCTCCGACAAAGGTGAAGTCGAAGCGTTTGCCGGGCTTGGTTTTGTTTGACTCGTCGAAATATTTGATGACTCTCTGCATGAGATTGAGCTTGCGGGGCTTCTCTGCGGCGAGCGCCTCTATGCTGTCGGGCACCGACGGCGTGGCCTCGGCATGAAGGGCATGTGAGACTGTAGCGCAGATCAGCGCGAGAATGAGCGTTATGTAGCGTTGGCGTAGGGTCATACGATAGTTGAAAAACGTGGCGGGGGCGCGAGGCCAATGTGGCGTGGTATATATATAACCTGTTGGTTGAATTAATTTCTTAAAATATTTATAATGAAAAAGTTGCGC
>CAJLLX010000067.1 GCA_905207535.1 uncultured Muribaculaceae bacterium
AGCCACGCCCGACCGCACTGCCGCTCCCGAGCCCGAAGCCAAGCGCCCCGAGGAGCCCAAAGGTGGCAAAGAAATCAAGTTCTTATAGATTTTAGATTGTAGATAGTAGCGGGCAATCAGCGGAGGCGGAGGTAGAAGTGCCAGATGGCGATGGCGGTGGAGACGGCCACGTTGAGGGAGTGCTTGGTGCCTTCCTGGGGGATTTCAAGGCAGAAGTCGGCCAAGTCTACCACCCGCTGGTCGACTCCGTTGACCTCGTGGCCCGCCACGATGGCGTAGCGGCGCGAGCGCTCCGGCTCGAAGCGGTCGAGCTCCACACTGCCGTTGACCTGCTCGAGGGCGCAGAGGGTGTATCCCTCCTCGCGGAGAGCGGTCACAGCCTCGGCGGTGTCGGCAAAATAGCGCCACGCCACCGAGTCCTCGGCGCCGAGTGCCGTTTTGTGGATTTCGGGCGAGGCAGGAGTGGCGGAGATGCCGCAGAGCACCACCTCCGCGACGCGAAAGGCATCGGAGGTGCGGAAAATGGAGCCGATATTGTTGAGCGAGCGCACATTGTCGAGAACCACTGCCACGGGCAGCTTCTCTTTGGCGCGAAATTGCTCCACGGTGTCGCGCCCCATCTCCCAGATAGTTTTTTTGAGCATATCACTTACTGTTTTGGCTGTGCGAAGGTAGCCATTTTCGGGGAAAATTGGAAATTGAGTATGGACAACATACATAAAAAGTCAGGAATGGGGCGGGCGATCCACTTCATGCTGCACAACGGGAAAAACCCGAAATGGAAATACTACGTGTCGGCCTACCGCATGGCGCTCAGCCCGCGATGGCTGCGAGGCAAAGGTGTCGAGGCGCTGCTGCGCGAGGCCGCCGCAAGGCCCGACTACGCCGATATGGAGCGCCGGCGCGACTATTGCTGCCGCCTGACCCCGGGCACCGACCTCGGACCGGGAGCTCCGCGCATCTCGGAGATCGAGATCAAGGGGCAGAAGGTGTATCCCCTCGACGCCCTGCGCCTCGCCGGCCGGTTTTCCCACAGTCTGCACCTGCGCCTGCTCCCCGGCGACATCACCTACACCCCTGAGTATCCCTCGGTGACCAAAAGCCGCCCGATCAATGACCACAACGCCAACTCGGTGCTCCTGCCGCTCGACCGCGTGAGGCATATGATCTTCGTCGACCGCGACATCCCCACCATGGATAAGCTCCCCACGGCCCTGTTTCGCGGCAAAGTGGGCGCAAAGGAGCTGCGCCGCGAGCTGATGCGCAAATTTTACGGCCACCCTCTGGTGGATGTCGGCGATGTGGCACGCCGGCCCGAGCGCGCCGAGTGGTGGCGCCCCAAACTCACCATCGCCGAGCAGCTGCGCTACCGCTATATCCTCGCCATCGAGGGCAACGACGTGGCAAGCAACCTCAAATGGGTGATGTCGAGCAACTCCATTGCCGTGATGACGCGCCCCACGGTGGAATCGTGGTTTATGGAGGGGACCCTGCGCGGCGGCTACCACTACATCGAGGTGAAGCCCGACTTTTCCGACCTTGTGGAAAAGATAGAATACTACAACGCCCACCCCGGGGAGGCCGCCGAGATAGTAAAGCATGCCCATGAGCATGTGGCGCGCTTCCGTGACAAGCGCCGCGAACTGCTCACGGGCATTATGGTGCTGGAGAAGTATTTTCGCTGCACGGGGCAGCGGAAATAGTGCTTAGATTGTAGATTGTAGTGCCGGACTGATCAGGCTTTGGCGAGGCAGGCGTCGAGGTGCTCTGTGAGGAGCTCCTTGTCGAGGTGCTGGCCGATGAAGACAAGCTTGATCATGCGGTCGCCGTAGGTCTCGTCCCAGTCGCGGCGCAGCTGCGGCTCCATGGCCATCATGCGCTCCAGCTCCTCGGCGGGCGCGGTGGCGAACCACAGGCCGGCCTCGGTGAGTTTTTTCTGCACTCCGGCCTGCTCGAAGAGGTACGACATGTCGCGGTTGTTGCTGAAATAGATCACACCCTTTGCACGAATCACATTTGAGGGCCACTGAGTGGCGATGAAGCGGTCGAATTTGCCGAGGTCGAACGGCCGGCGGCGGTAGTAGACCATGGTCTGGATGCCATACTCCTCCACCTCCCCTTCGCCGTCGTGATGATGGTGATGATGCTCATGGTCGTGATCATGGTCATGCTCCTCATGATCGTGGTCGTGGTGGTGGTGCTCGTGGTGGTGTTCGTGAGCCTCGGCCTCCTCTTCGTCGGTGACGGGGCGCTCGATCTCATGAACCCATGTAGCCGATGTAGCCACACTCTCAAAGTCGAACATGCCGGTGCCGAGCAGGCGGTCGAGGTCCACGTCGCAGTAGTCGCACTCTATGATGCGCGCTTTGGGCTGGATGGCGCGGATCACGGCACGGATGCGGTCGGCCTCCTCGCGGGTCACCTCCGAGATCTTGTTGAGAAGGATGACGTTGCAAAACTCAATCTGCTCGATGACAAGGTTTTCGATATCCTCCTCGGCGGGCTTGCGGGCCGTGAGGCGCTCGCCGCAGCCAAATTCGCTCTTCAGTCGCAAAGCATCCACCACTGTGGCGATGCAGTCGAGGCGCGGCAGGGTCTCGTCGGCATATTCCGGTGCCATCTGAGCTATGGCGCAGATAGTCTGGGCGATAGGTGCGGGTTCGCAGATGCCGCTGGCCTCGATGACGATGTAGTCGAACTTGCCCGAGGTTGCGAGGTCGGCGAGCTGGCGCACGAGGTCCATCTTGAGCGTGCAGCAGATGCAGCCGTTCTGCAGGGCCACAAGGTCGTCTTTCTGAGCGTCCTGACCCACCACTCCCCCTTTCTGTATGAGGGAAGCGTCGATATTCACCTCGCCTATATCGTTGACAATCACTGCGAAGCGGATGCCGCGCTCATTGGTGAGGATGCGGTTGAGCAAAGTAGTTTTGCCGCTGCCGAGGTAGCCGGTGAGCAGCAGCACAGGTATTTCCTTTTTCATTTTCAATCGATTAAAATAAATTGCAGGGACCGGCCGCTCTCGCGGGTGGCCAATCCCTGCAAAATTATGCAATTATATTCTCACATCAAAATAAATCGGCGGTGTCAGATGGTCTTGATGGCACGGCCATGGTTTTGCCAGCCGATGACCCACTTGGCGCCGGGGATGAAGGAGATGAGGCGGCAGGTGATGTAGCAGGTCACGAAGGTGCAGACGGCGATGGCGGGAATGGCAGCCACGGTGGGGAGTGCCAGCTGCCCCTTGATGATGCCGACCCACATGCCGAGCCAGAAGATGTGCATCAGATACATGCCGTAGGAGAGATTGGAGACGCGCGTGATGATGGCGGGCGCCTTCTTCTGCTCTATAACTTAGCACTATATCGGGCTTATTTGATTTTGGCGAGGCCTCCCTGAGCGGTCTCTTTGTAGAGCGAGGGGAGGTCGTGGCCGGTCTCCTTCATCACCTCCACTATGCGGTCGAACGACACGGAGTGGCGGCCGTCGGAGAAGGCGGCATAGAGGTTGGCGTCGAGGGCGCGGGCTGCGGCGTAGGCGTTGCGCTCTATGCAGGGGATCTGCACCAGGCCGCACACGGGGTCGCAGGTGAGTCCGAGGTGATGCTCCAGGCCCATCTCGGCCGAGTATTCTATCTGTCGGGGAGTGCCGCCGAAGAGCTGGCTTGCGGCAGCGGCAGCCATGGCGCATGCCACACCCACTTCACCCTGGCAACCCACTTCGGCGCCGCTCACCGAGGCGTTCTGCTTCACCACATTGCCGAAAAGTCCGGCTGTGGCGAGGGCGCGGAGGATCCGCTGCTCAGAGAACCCCTTGGAGGTGTACAGATGATAGAGCACGGCGGGCACGATGCCGCAAGAGCCGCAGGTGGGGGCGGTGACGATCTCGCCGCCGGCGGCATTCTCCTCGCTCACGGCGAGGGCGTAGGCGTAGACCAGTCCGCGCGATTTGAGCGACGAGGCGTAACCTGCGGCATGCACATAGTAGCTCGTGGCTTTGCGTGACACGCCCAAGCCGCCGGGGAGCACCCCTTCGGCCTCGATGCCGCGCTCCACGGCGCGCTTCATCACATCCCACACCCGGGCCAGATGCTCCCAGATCTCCGGACCCTCGCACTGGTCGACATACTCCCAGAAGCTGTGGCCGGTGGTGTCGCACCACTGCAGGATTTCGCTCAGAGTGTTCATGTCGTAGACCTGAGGGCCTGAGCTGCGGCTCTCCCCCTCAGCCACCACGTCGCCGCCGCCGATGGAGTAGCGCGTGGCCTCGCCGATGACGGCGCCGGCGGCGTCGAAGGCGCGGAAACGCATGGCGTTGGGGTGGAACGGGAGAAACACCTCGGGCTGCCACACTATTTCAGTCGGAGCTGCCGGCTCGAGCACCGACAGGATCGCCTTGTCGGTGAAGTGTCCTTTGCCGGTGGCGGCCAGCGACCCGTAGAGCGTCACCTCGTAGCGTGCCGCCCCGGGATAATGGGAGAGAAACTCCTCGGCCGCCTTGCGCGGACCCATGGTGTGGGAGCTGCTCGGCCCCAGACCTATCTTGTATATCTGCTTTATCGATTCCATGTGAGCACAAAGTTACGCAAAAAAATCCGTGATGCGACGAATTTTACAGCCTGCGCAACCAATTTGATAGGTGATTTAAGCAAATTTTACTTAGCTTTGCAGGAGAAACCTCAAAACCAAAATCTCACACCAACGCAATGAAAAAAATGCATCGCATATTGCTTGCGGCGATGCTCCTGACAGCCGCCGCGTATTCGACTACGACATGAACCAGACCACCCTCAACGGCTATCACTACTCGCCGCAGGATCCCACCTCGATGGAGCTCACCGTCGACGCCTTCATCGACCGCACTTCCACAGAGATATTTGTCGACGGAGGCCTCTTCTCCTACTCGCAGGAGCGCGACCCCGCACGCAATCCCGGCGAGCTGCGCTTCGGCGGCAACCGCATCACCGTAGAGTCGCTGGAAATCTACAATGTAAAATCAATCTGGGAGAAATAGACTGCCGCTAAGGAAGGGGTGCGGCGAAATGGTCGCGGACGAGGCGGGCTTTGGCGGGGCCGATGACGTCGGCCAGCTTGTCGAGGCTCGCCTCTCGGATGCGCTTGACGCTCTTGAAATGGGTGAGGAGGGTCTGCTCGGTGGCGGGACCGATCCCTTTGATGCCGCTGAGCTCGCTGACGATAGCGCTCTTGCTGCGGCGGTTGCGGTGGTGGGTGATGCCGAAGCGGTGGGCCTCGTCGCGAAGCTGCTGCACCACTTTGAGCGATTCGGAATTTTTGTCGATGTAGAGCGGCACGCTGTCGCCGGGGAAATAGATCTCCTCAAGGCGCTTGGCGATGCCCACCACGGCTATCTTGCCGCGCAGACCTATCTCGTCGAGGGCCTCCACGGCGGCGCTGAGCTGCCCTTTGCCGCCGTCCACCACGATGAGCTGCGGCAGATCGTCGGGGGCCTCCTGCATCAGGCGGGTGTAGCGGCGGGTGAGCACCTCTTTCATCGAAGCGAAGTCGTCGGGGCCCTCCACGGTCTTGATATTGAAGTGGCGATAGTCTTTCTTTGAGGGTCGGGCATCGCGAAACACCACGCACGATGCCACGGGGTTGGTGCCCTGGATGTTGGAGTTGTCGAAGCACTCCACATGGCGCGGGAGCACCGAGAGGCGGAAGTCGGCCTTCATCCTTTCGAGGGTCTTCTCGGCGCGCTTGGCGGGGTCGGTCCACTCCAGATGCTTGAGGTCGTCGATCTTGTTCTGCCGGGCGTTTCGGGTGCTGACATCGAGCAGTTTGGCCTTATCGCCGCGCTGAGGGATGGTGAAGGTGACCCCTTCCATCTCGAGGTCGGGGAGCACGGGCACCACCACCTCGCCGTAGGTCACGCCCAGGCGCGTGCGAATCTCGTCGAGGGCATAACTGAGCAGGGCGCTCTGCTCCTCCTCCAGGCGTCGCTTGTAGCGGAGGGTGACACTGCGCACCACCGCTCCGCGGCGCACGTGCATATAATTGATATACACATCGTTGCCGCCATCATCGTCGATGCCGAAGACATCCACATTGTCGATGGTCTGGCTCACGATGACGCTCTTGGCCCGGTAGCGCTCCACAAGCTGGTATTTCTGCTTGAGCTCCTGGGCCTCCTCGAAGCGCAGCTCCCCGGCGAGCCGCTCCATCTCCGAGCGGAGGTAGGCCATCAGTTCGCCGGTCTCGCCACGCAGTATCTGGCGTATCCGCTCTATGTATTCGCCGTACTCCTCGGGGGAGATGGCGCCGGTGCAGCATCCGCGGCACCGCTTGAGGTGATATTCGAGGCAGAGGCGCCCCTTGCCGTTGGCCACCGACTGCGGTGTGACGGGGATGCGGCAGTTGCGCAGCGGATAAAGCTCATGAGCCAGCTCGAGCACGGCGCGCGCCGCTCCCGCCTCGGTGTACGGGCCGAAATATTTGCTGCCGTCCTTGAGGCGCTGACGGGTCATGAACACGCGAGGATACAGCTCCTTGGTGATGCAGATCCAGGGGTACGACTTGTCGTCTTTGAGCAGCACATTGTAGCGGGGCTTGTACTCCTTGATCATGGAGTTCTCGAGATTGAGAGCGTCCTGCTCCGTGGGCACCACGATATATTTCATGTCGGCGATGGCGCGCACCAGCAGATTGGTGCGCAGCACATCGTGGGTGCGGTTGAAGTACGACGATACGCGGCGCTTGAGGTTTTTGGCCTTGCCTACGTAGATCACCTTGCCTTCGGAGTCGAAGTACATGTACACCCCCGGGGTGTCGGGGAGAATGGATATTTTGTGCCGCAGTTCGGGCGACTTATCGTTGCTGTGCTTTGCCATAAATAGGGAGAAAAAGCCGGGTGTCGTGTTATCACGCGAGCTCGCGTGATCGCTGAACAAAAGGGAGAGAAGAGGCCGGGAGGGAGGAGGCCTATGCAAAGATAACACTTATTAGGCCACATAATCCAAAATAATTATTAAATTTGCAGATTGATAACCCTGCGGCCAAACTGCAAGGGGATAAAAAATGTTTTTTCACCGGAGAGGCATATCCCCCTCCACATCCTTTTTTTCAAGAAAAAAATGGCAAAAGTAATCATCATCGGCGCCGGAGGTGTGGGCAGCGTTGTAGCCCACAAATGCGCCCAGAATCCGGAAGTATTCAGCGAGATAGTGATAGCTTCGCGCACCCGACGCAAATGCGACGCCCTCGCCAACGCTATAAAGGAGGCCGCCGCCAAGGCCGGCCGCAAGCTGCCGCTGATCAGCACCGACGCCGTCGATGCCGACAAAGTGGAGGAAGTGTGCGCCCTTTTCCGCCGCCACAACCCCGATATGGTGATCAATGTGGCCCTCCCCTATCAGGACCTCACCATCATGGACGCTTGCCTGGAGTGCGGTGTCAACTATCTCGACACGGCCAACTACGAGCCGCGCGACGTGGCTCACTTCGAGTATTCCTGGCAATGGGCCTACCGCGAGCGCTTCGAAAAGGCCGGACTCACCGCCATCCTCGGATGCGGATTCGACCCGGGAGTGTCGGGCGTCTTCACCGCATATGCCGCCAAGCACTATTTCTCGGCCATGGAGACCCTCGATATCGTCGACTGCAACGCCGGCAACCATGGCAAGGCTTTCGCCACCAACTTCAACCCCGAGATCAATATCCGCGAAATCACCCAGAACGGCCGCTACTACCTCGACGGCAAATGGGTGACCACCGGACCGCTGGAGATACACACCGAGCTCAACTACCCCAATATCGGTCCGCGCGACAGCTACCTGCTCTATCATGAGGAGCTGGAGTCGCTGGTGCAGAACTATCCCACCATCAAGCGCGCCCGCTTCTGGATGACCTTCGGTCAGGAGTATCTCACCCATCTGCGTGTCATCCAGGACATAGGCATGGCCCGCATCGACGAGATCGACTACAACGGCCAGAAGATCGTGCCCCTGCAGTTCCTCAAGGCTGTGCTCCCCGACCCGCAGGAGCTGGGCGAGAACTACACCGGCGAGACCTCGATCGGCTGCCGCATCTCGGGCCTCGACAAGGAGGGCAAACCGCTCACCTACTACATCTACAACAACTGCTCCCACCACGAGGCATATGTGGAGACGGGCATGCAGGCCGTGAGCTATACCACCGGCGTGCCGGCCATGACGGGCGCCATGATGTTCCTCACCGGCAAGTGGCGCAAGCCCGGAGTGCACAATGTGGAGGAGTTTGATCCCGATCCGTTCCTGGAGCAGCTCGCCGTGCAGGGTCTCCCCTGGCACGAAATCATCGGCGGCGACCTGGAGGTGCAGCATGTGCGCCCCGAGGAGCTCAAGAAATAAGCGCCCGACGTCTATCAGCATCAATCAAATTCAGTAATACCAACAAAAACTAACGACTATGGAACAAGACAAATATCATCAGGCGATATGCGACTCGAAAGTGCTCGCCGACGATGCCGCCGTGAAGGCTGCCACCGAGAAGCTCCTCGACGAGCATCTGTCGGAGAACATGAACAAGGACGTGTACCGTTTCCTGTTCAACTGCATAGATCTCACCACGCTCCGCTCCACCGACTCCCCCCGCTCGGTGGCCGACTTCACCGAGCGTGTCAACGACTTCGACAACGAGCACCCCGAGATGCCCAATGTGGCCGCTATCTGCGTCTACCCCAACTTCGCCCAGGTGGTGCGCTCGGTGCTTGAGGTATCCGACGTGGATATCGCCTGCGTGGCCGGCTGCTTCCCCTCGTCGCAGTCGTATATCGAAGTCAAGGTGGCCGAAACAGCCCTCGCTGTGGAGGGCGGTGCCGACGAAATCGACATCGTGCTCAATCTCGGCAACTTCCTCGACGGCGACTACGAGGAGGTGTGCGACGAGATCTCGGAGCTGAAACACTCCTGCCGCGACGCCCGTCTGAAGGTAATCCTCGAGACCGGCGCACTGAAGACCGCCGAGAACATCAAGGCCGCATCGGTGCTGGCCATGTACTCGGGCGCCGACTTCATCAAGACCTCCACCGGCAAGGAGTATCCCGGTGCCTCGCTTGAGGCCGCCTATGTGATGTGCCAGTGCATCAAGGAGTATTACGACAAGACCGGCCGCATGGTTGGCTTCAAGCCCGCCGGCGGTGTGCGCTCTGCCAAGGATGCCGCTTCCTACTACACCATCGTCAAAGAGGTGCTCGGCGAGAAGTGGCTCACCAACGAATACTTCCGCATCGGAGCCTCCGGCCTGGCCAACAACCTGCTCACCGAGATCTGGGGCACTGAGACCAAATACTTCTAACCTCTCACGGGGCCCGCACGGCGGGCTCCGGAGCCTGACAACCTACCAATCAGCGATGGAATACTGGATTATCGTAGACAACCGTCACGCCGGACCCTACACCGGCGAGCAACTCGTGGCCGCCGGCCTTCGTGAGGACACTCTCGTATGGTATCAGGGGATCCCCGACTGGGTGCCGGCCGGAGCTGTGCCGGAACTGGCCGAGATGATGGCGCGCCGCGACGGACACCCCGCCGCTGCCACCGAACCGGAAGCGGCCGATGCCGCCCCGCAGCAGCAGCCCTATGAGCCGCAGGAACCCTGCACACATCCTCAGGAGGCTCCCGTAGATGTGGAGCAGCCTTATGCCGAGGTTCGCGAGACGCTGATTATGGATCAGGAGCCGGTGAGGCCGGCCCCGCAACCGCGTCAGCAGGCTCCCGGAGTGGCTCCTTGTGAGCCTTGCGAGCCGTGCCCTCCCACCTATGTGGCCTGGAGCATCATTGCCACGGTGCTCTGCTGCATCCCGCTGGGGATCCCTGCGATAATATTCTCATCGATGGTCAAGAGCGCCTACTATCGCGGCGACCTGGAGAAAGCGCGACGCTACAGCAATCGCGCACAGTGGTTTATCATCCTCGCCATCACCCTCGGAGTGGTGTGCATGCCCTTCCAGACCTTCCAGATGGCCTTCGCGCTGTGATGCGGCGATGAAACTATCCACAAAACCTATTTTGAGGGCTACCGTGCTCGCTGCAGCGGCGGTAGCCCTCATTGCATGCTATTTAGCTGTCACAGAGGCCGTCGGAGCCCGCCCCCGATGCCTCGTGAAGGGCCTCACCGGCTGGGATTGCCCCGGCTGCGGCTCGCAGCGCGCCCTCGAGGCGCTCCTCCGGGGGGACCTTTGGGGCGCCGTAAGCTGCAACTACCTCCTCCCCTTGCTTTTAGCCTATCTCCTCATCCCCGCGCTCCACTGGATAGCCCCCGAGTCGCAGCGCATTAAGCGCCTCTACGATCGGGCCACC
>CAJLLX010000068.1 GCA_905207535.1 uncultured Muribaculaceae bacterium
GTTTCGCCGGCTTGCCGGCCTTCCCCGCCTGCTCCCAAGCAAAAAAAAGCGCAAAAAGGCGGCCCGGAGGCCGCCTCTGCGTGTTTTTTTAGGCTTTTGCTGTCTTACAGCCGTATCTTACGCCCGTTGCAGAGGTAGATACCCGGCTGGAGGCTCCCCTTCACGTCGGCGTAGCGCCCGATGAGCACTCCCGAGAGCGTATACACTTTAGCATCGTCCAGCGTGGCGTCAGCGCCGTCGGCGGCCACGCTCTCGATGCCGCTGCGGGCTGCATCGCGCAGATTTTTCACCGCCAGCATCGACATCTCCGATACGAACGAGAACTGATGGAAGGCCTTGGTCATCGTGTCGCTTCCCCATCCGTTGAGCAGCTTGATGGGGAGCTGGTCGTCTTTCAGGCGCTTATCCATGGCGTAGTCAAGGCAATACTAATGTCCGTCGATGGCCTTCTGCAGGTTGCCGTTGGCGGGCAGATAGAGGTCGGCATCGATATACGCGCGGAACAGCACGTTGTTGAACCACGTATTGAAGCCCGACGAGGCCGAGTTGTCAGTCTTCATCTCATATTTGCGCTGCGAGCCCACCATGCGGTGAAACTCCTTGAAGGCACCGGCTATCGAGGTCTCCATATCGGTCAGATAGCGCTGCTCGCCGGTCACGCGGTAGAGCTCGGCGGCGCCGGCTATCATGGTGCCGGTGTTGTAGCTGTAGAAATTGCCCACGGCATCGCCGCAGTCGACATGCTGGCGCGCTCCGCGCGACACCTTGATGGTGTTGTCGGCGCCCATCATGTCCCAGTACACGCCGCTCTCGTGGCGCAGTTTCTCATACTGCCAGTCGTAGACCTTCTTGGCCATCGTCAGGTACACCTCGGCGCGGCGCAGCGTCTCGCGCTTCACGGCGTTGCTCTCCGTGCGGGTGGCGTATGTCATGGTCTCCTCCGAGTCCTTATAGATGTCCGAGAGCCACACCAGCGGCTGGATGATCGGCGCATTGCTGCAGGCGTGCTTCGAGTTGTAGCCCGGGCCCCAGGTGATGCCGCCATACTCCTTGCCGTCGGCATCGCGCCAGCAGTCCCAGCCATCGATCACATAGTCGGCCAGATAAACCGCCAGGTCGCGGTAATCGGTGTTGTCGGTAATCCGGTAAGCGCGGATCAGCTCGCGGCAGAGCCACATCTGGTCGTCGTACACATTGAGGATGCCCGACACATTGGCTCCCCCCTTCGAGCCGGCGCGGGGCACGGCATAGGGGCTCCAGCTGTGCGAGCCGGTGTAGGAGGTCAGCATGTAGGTGCCGCGGTAATATTCCAGATTTTCAATCAGCCGGTTCAGACGGCCGGTATACTTTTCTATTGCCGAGGAAAAGTTTTCATCGTAGGCCTTCGCATCGGCATCCTTGAGCGCCTTGAGCGCCTCAAGGATGGCGCAGTGGCCCTCGATGGCAGCAGTATAAGGCCACACATCCGATGCTCCCGAGGCCTTGCGTTTGTCCAGGTCGTAGGAGTCGGCCACATACGTATTGATGGTCGAACCGCACACGCTCTTGTCCCAGGTGCTGTCGATGATGGTGATGGCGTGGCTGATGTTAGACACGGCTTTCTCCACATTCTCGTCAGCTGCGGTGCTATCCTGCCCCGCAGCTGCCAGACCCATGCACACGGCCAAAGCAGCAAAGTAGTATCTTTTCATGTTGTTTCTTCGTTTCCTTCCTTTTAAAAGTTTGAAAAAGAGTGTGTTCATACTGCATTTGACGAGATGAACACACTCTTTTTTTTATTAAACAACCAATTTTTTCCTTAGAAATTGCGCCGCCCGGGCTTTTTATCCGCCCGGGCGGCGGATTATGTCATGCCGGAAGGCTCAGGGTTATTCGAAGATAACCTGGTCCTCCTCCGGCATCTGGGTGTTGAGCTTGCGCTCCATTGCCATCGAGCCGGATACATTGTACTTGATCGGGTTGACCGTTTCCTGGCCGTCGGGGCCGATGAAGCGGGCGGTGTGGGTATCGACGAAGGTGTAGTCGATATCGCTGATGATCACTGTGCGGCGCATGATGTAGGTCTGCACCTCGTCGGCCTGCTCGATGATGTTGAAGGTAGCCTGCTTGTTGACTACGAACTCCATCTCGGGAGTGTCGCTCCACAGAGTCACATTACCGCGTGTGCCACCCTCCTCGAAGGGCTCGAACTTGGCGTATACCTTGTAGTGCTTGCGCAGCAGCGAGGTCTCGTCGAAGTTGCCGGCGTAGAAGAATACCACGTCGTTGCTTACAGTGTAGCACTGCACGGTGTTCATGGCACCCGGATCGCCGCTCTTCTTGTCGTTCTTGTCGAGGATGTAGAAGGTGGTGTTCTGAGCCTGGTATACACCCGAATAGGTGGTATAGGGCAGGATGCGCAGCATGGCCTGACCGTAGTTCTTACGCGGGTTGCGCTGATAGCCCGAGCCGGGAGCCACCACGATGGGCAGCACGTAGCGGTCGGAGAGGTCGAGACCGTTGAAGTCGAAGCGCACATCGAGCAGAGCCATATTCTGGCCGCTGGCGATGTTGATTGTCTGGGGCACTTCGGCGAAGTCCCAGAGGTCCTGATAGTAGAGCTCCTCGCGGGTGCCGAAGCGAGCCACATTGAGGATGGGCAGGGTATCGGAGTGGGCGATGTTCACTGTCAGGTTGTCGGGATTGTCGGTAGAGCCGCTCACCAGCACCGGAAGCTGATAGCTCGACTTGCCTTCAGCGCCGTAGCGGGGCTCGCCGGCCTCGTTGTAGCGGGTGAAAGGCACATACACTGTGGTCACACCCACAGAGTTGCCATCGGTGTCCAGAGGGGCCTTGAAGCTGATATAGTGGGCATACTGCTCGTCCTCCCAGTCGTTGTTGCACGAGGTGGCCATCACCATCGCCGCAGAGGCCAACAGACCGAGCGTCGCCGCTTTCTTTATAGTCATCATATCTTATTGTTGATCTGTAATGTTTGACTTAGGTGATATTAATCGTAGTACTGCCAGCCGGGGTTCTGCACAAGGTTCTTGTTGCGCTTGAGCTCGTTGGTGGAGATGGGCCAGAAATACATCTTGTCGTTGAAGATCGTAGGCAGGTTGTAGATAGGCACTACCTGGTGGAACTCCTCGCGCTGCGACTGAGTCATCAGCACGTTGCAGCCGTATACCGGCTTAGCCTCCTCGATGGCAGCGTCCATCCAGCGGCGCAGATCGTAGTAGCGCTTGTTCTCGGCGAAGAGCTCGATCATGCGCTCGCGCTTGATAGCCTTGCGCAGCTCGTCGCGGTCGCCGTAGATGCCCGGGTGAGCGTAGTCCAGGTCAGGCACGCCGGCGCGACAGCGCACGGGGCGGATACCCTTCTTCAGCTCGTCGGTGGTGCGGCTGATCGAGTAGGTGTCGGTGCCGTCCCAGTTGGCGATCGAGTAGGTGCCGGTGAGCTCGTTGAGGGCCTCGGCGTAGAGCAGCAGGATGTCGGCGTAGCGGATGGCCGGCTCCCATTTTTGTACGATATGACTGTAGTCAGATCCGTCGCGGATGGTGCGGTAGTCCTCAGGGTTCACATATTTCTTGATACCGATACCGGTGCGCAGGTAGTAAGCCGAGTTGGTGTAGCCGTTGTTGGCGGTCTCCGACTCCGACGCTGTGGTACCGCGGTAGTAGAAGATCTGGGGATAGTTCTGAGCTACGGAGGGAGCCGGATGCCACCAGCGTGCGCCGTTGTAGCCTACAGAGGCGTAGAAGCGCGGCTCGCGGTTGGCATACTGCATGCTCACATTCTGATCCAGAGGAGGATAGTTGGTCGAGGGGTACTCGCTGCGGGGGCCGCCGGTGAAGCCGGTCAGACGTGCTGAGCCGTCACCTTCGCCATATTCGCTGTCCTTGCCCGGGCAGTCGGAGCCGTCTTTCATGTAGTAGGCATCGACCATCTTCTGGGTCATGCCGTGGCAGTTGAAGCCGAAGAGGGTGTTGGGCATCTGGTGAGCCACAAGGCCGTCCATCGAGCGGTGGCGGTTGAAGCGCGAGGTGTTGTAGCCGCGCGAGAAGATAATCTCGCTGTTGTCAAGAGCCACAGCGCCGGTGAAGAAGTCGCGGTACGACAGATAGGGGTCGATGTCGGCGTAGCCTTCGGGCCAGTTCTTGGTAGAGAAGTCGCCGTCCTCGAAGGGTTTGAGAGTAGCGGGATAACCGGAAGCGGCAGTACCGCTCGTCCTTGCAGGACTATGATACAGCTCATACTGTGCGGGGCAGAGCATCACGTCGCGGCAGGCTGCGGCGGCGCGGGCCCATTTCGATTCGTCGTAGGTAAGACCCAGCAGCTGCTTGCCGTCGCGGTTCACCATATTGCGGGCGAAGGCGTCGCTGATACCGGCGGGGTGAGAGCCGTTGCTCAGCTGGCCGTTGGCCAGAGGAGAGGCTGCGAAGATGTAAGCGTAAGCGCGCACTGCCAGGGCGGCGCCGCGGGTCGGGCGGATGATATTCTCCATCGAGCTGTTGCCCACGAAGCGGCTCCAGTCTTTCAGCTCCTTGCAGGCAAGCACCATCTCCTCGCCGATATACTGGGCCACCTCCTCATAAGAGTTGCGGGGATACGACAGGTCGGCATAGTCCTTGGTGTAGTCGGCGCCTTCGTTGGGAATCAGAGGCACAGGACCGTATTTGCGCAGAAGCATGAAGTAGAAGTAAGCGCGTACGAAGCGGGCCTGGCCGCGAAGGTCGGCGCGATCCTCTTCGCTCAGAGCGTCGCACATCCACACATTCTGGATGAAAATCGATGCCTGACGGATGCCGCGGTAGCAGTTCTGCCAGAACTGTTCGCCGTAAGTCTCCGGATAGTCGCCCTGCTTGAAGGTGTTGTACGAGGGAAGGGCGCTGCCCCACTTGTTATCGTAGACGATATCGCGGTCGCCGTAGTACATATCGTCGGAGAAGTTGGTCAGACCGATGGCATTCTCCTCCTTGGTGATGACGTCGGCGCAGTCGTCGGTCAGATAGTTGAACGCCTGCGA
The DNA here is from genome assembly GCA_905207535.1 of uncultured Muribaculaceae bacterium. GTDB lineage: Bacteria > Bacteroidota > Bacteroidia > Bacteroidales > Muribaculaceae > UBA7173. Next base: position 5,009 of record CAJLLX010000068.1, read on the forward strand.
CAGCCAGCCGTTGGTCTGCTCCACATTGGTGAAGACCGACTCGATGGTGCGGCGGTCATCGAAATATTTGTCAGCGTCGAGAGCATCCTCGCAAGAGGTCAGGAAGCCCGACACTCCTGCGCTGATGGCCAACACGGATATTGCTATATATTTTTTCATGATTATTACGATCGATTAGATGTTAACCTGCAGACCTGCAGTGATTGACTTGGTAAGCGGGTAAGCCTCGCCGTTGGCGCTGCCCATTTCGGGGTCCCAGAGCTTGAAGCCCGAGAAGGTCAGCAGGTTGGCGCCCTGCACGAAGAAGCGGATGTTGTCGAAATGTATCTTGTTGCAGATCTCCTTCGGCAGGTTGTAACCTACCTCCAGGTTCTTCAGACGGAAGTAGCTGAAGTCGCGCATCCAGTAGGACGATGCACGGTAGTTGTTGTGCGATGCGCCGTTCTCGCAGTATACCAGACGGGGATAAGCTGCGTTGGGGTTCTCGTTGGCGGGGATGCCAATCTGAGCGGCGGTCTCGGCGTCTACCCAGCGGTCGTCCACGAGGTCGGCCAGGATCTGACCGTAGCGGTCGTTGGAGAAGGCCCATACGGTCTTGCCGCTGATCACCTGCGAGCTCTTGCCTGCGCCCTGGAAGTGGATGTTGAAGTCGAAGCCGTTCCACATCACGGATACACCGATACCGTACACGAGGTTAGGAGTGGTGGTGGCGCCGATGGCACATACGTCATTGTTGTCTACCACGCCGTCGCCGTTGACATCCTTATACTTGATATCGCCGGGCTGCACGTCGCCGAACATCTGCTTCGGATGGTTGCGGATATCCTCGTAGTCCTTGAACAGACCCTCGGCTACAAGGCCGCGGAGCTGGTTCACACGGTGGCCGGTCTGATACTGATAGGGATATACATTGTTCTCCACATCGTAGTTGCCGATAGTGTTCTTCGAGTAGGTCATGTTACCGCGGACGGTGAGGGATACGGGGCCGAACTTGTCCTCGAAGCGGAAGTGGCCGTCGAAACCTTCAGAGGTCACAGAGCCAACGTTGGCCCACGGGCTTGCCTCCAGACCCAGCATGTAGGGCAGGTAGTTGCGCAGCATGTAGATGCCGGTACGTTTCTCGTGGAAGTAGTCGATGGTGAAGGAGAAGCGGTTGTTGAACAGGGCCAGGTCGATACCTACGTCCTGCTTCGTGGCGGTTTCCCATGTCACATTGTTCGATGCAAGAGCGGTGTAGCGGATACCCTGCTGATAAGACGAGCGGGTAGGCGAGCCGATAGTACCGAAGTTGTAGGCGTTCTCATTGCCGTCGCCGATGGTGTAGAGGTACGGGAAACGGATCTGAGCGCCGCCCTGATAGATCTTGTCGTTACCTACCTTACCGTAGGAGTAACGTACCTTGAACATATCCATCCACGATTTGGCCCACTGCATCCAGGGCTCGCGTGCGATGTTCCATGCTGCCGAGCAGGCGGGGAAGAAACCGAAGCGGTGACCGTCGGAGAAGTTCTCCGAGCCGTTGTAACCGAAGTTGGCGTCTACGAAGTAGCGGTAGTACCAGTTGTACGAGATCTGACCGGCCAGGGCCATGTTCGTACGCGATACCGAGTTCTTGATATCCGAACCGATATTCTGGGTGGAGATATCGTCGTCGTAGGTGAACTTGATGGTGGCGCCCACATTGTTGTGGTGCTTGAACTCGCGGTTGTACGTCAGCATCAGGTCGGCGAAGATACGGCGCGAACCGTTGTTGTTCGAGGCCTGGGTCATATCCTGCGAGCCGTTGATCTTGTCGAAGATGATCTCACCGGTCTCTTTGTCGCGGCCGTTGGCATAGTAGCGCTCCGGCATCTTGCGGTGAGTGATCTGGTTGTAGTTGTAGGTGTCGTAACCGAAGCGGCCTACGAATTTCAGACCCGGGGTGATGAAGCGGAAGTCCTGCTCCAGGGCCACGTTGTTCTGAAGGTTGTTATTCCACTCCTGGTTGTAACCGGTCTGTGTGGTCATCACCCACGGGTTCGAGCGGTAGTCGTCACGACCGAGGTTGATCATAGGCACATAGCCGTTGGAGTACATCGTAGGAGTAAGGATGGCGTTGTAGCCGAAGAGCGAGTTCCAGGTATCGTTGTCGCCCATACCGGGAGAGTTACGCATCGAGAGGTCGCCGGCGGTGCCCAGGCGCAGCAATGTGGTCGAGGTCAGGTCGATATCCACATTCAGGCGGTAGTTCCAGCGGCTGTAGTTGGCGTTGGTGTTGTATTTGTCGCGCAGGGTCTTGTCGGTCTTGTACATACCCTCGTCGTTGACATACGACACCGATGCATAGTAGCGGGCTGTGCTGCCGCCGCCCGAGAGGTTCAGGTTGGCGCGGTAGCTCATCGAGCCGTCCTTCAGGATCAGGTCGGTCCAGTCTACGTTAGGATACAGGTCGGGGTCGAGGCCGTTGCCGAAAAGCTCGATCTCGGCGGGGCTGTAGTACATACCGCGCGAGCGGGTGATGCTCGCCTCGTTGAGCAGCTTGGCATAGGTCACACCGTCGACGAACTCAGGTGTCTTTGTACGGGTATTGTAAGAGGTCTCGAATTTGGCGTTCACCTTCACGGCACCGGCCTTACCACGCTTGGTGGTGATGAGCACTACGCCGTTGGCGCCCTTCGATCCGTAGATAGCGGTTGCCGAGGCATCCTTCAGCACGGTGAAGCTCTCGATATCCTCGATGTTCAGGTCGTCGATGCTCTCGCGCTCGAAGCCGTCGACCAGGATGTAGGCCGATGCACCGGCACCGAAGGTAGAGATACCGCGGATCCAGAACTCCGATTTGTTCTTACCCGGCTGGCCCGATACCTGGCGAGCGATGATGCCCGGCACGTTACCGGCAAGAGCGTTCGAGAGGTTCGATGTCGAGTAGTGCTTCATATCGTTCATATCCACATTGGTCACGGCACCGGTCACGGTGATCTTCTTACGGGTACCCATACCGGTGACCACTACCTCGTTGAGGGCCGTCTTGGTCTCCTCCATGTGGAATTCGTTGTCTTTCGACTTCAGGCGGTTCACCGCCACCTCTATCGGCTCCATGCCCACATAGCGGATCACGAGGGTCTTGGCGTTGTCGGGAAGGTCGATCGAGAATGCACCGTCGAGATCGGTGGACACGCCTACGCCACCGTTCTTCACTGCCACTGTAGCGCCGATCAGAGGTTCGTTGTCAACTGTGCTGTACACCGTACCGCTGACAACCTTTGCCTCTGCTATGCCGGCCGTCAGAGCCGCTGCTGCCACAAGGGTTATTATCTGTTGTTTCATTATGTCTACTGTGTTATTAGATTCAAGCAGATGCTATATACTTGAGTTTATTCCTGGTTATCGGGATTTTCGGGAGTCTCTTCGCCACCCTCTTCACCCGGAGTCTCGGGAGTGTCGGGGATTACGGTGGTAGTGTTCTCATCCTCCTCACCGATGGTGCGTATACGGCGGTTGTTGTGGTCGAGCACATAGAATTTTTCACGTGCCTCGTCGTATACCAGACCGGTCACGTCGCGGAAGCGGGCCTGCTGACGGAGGTCGCCGTCCTCGGTGCCCCAGATGTTGCCGTCGGTCGAAGGAGAGTGGCCGGCATATGTGCGTACCATGCCGTCGGGAGTGATGTAACGAATGCAGAAGTTGGTGCAGTCGGCAAAATAGTAGTCGTAGACATCATCACGGCCTTCCTCTACATATTTCTGATTCTTCACGAACACGCCCTGATACGGACGGCTTACACGCGAGTTGGAGCCCACGGCGTCTTCCCATCCTGGCTGACCGTTGGAGCCGGCGATGATGTAAGGTGTGGTGAATTCCTTCTTGTCCCAGTCATAATCCGTGCGGAGGATATAGTTGCGGTTGATCACCGTCAGGTAAGCGTAGTCGCCCGAAGGATGGATGGTGATGGTGAACTCATACGAGGGGTCCATGATCTTGAAGAGCTCCTTGAAGCAGCCGTCGTCCTTGTAGCCGGTCCAGGCTGTGGCATCGGGATGCTCTGACATGTAGGTGGGATCCTGCAGCTGGAAGTACTTCTCCAGATCCAGACGGAAAAGCTCGCCGTTGGAGTAGGAGTTGAAGTATACTTCGCCGTTGACGGGGTGCACTGCCACACCGTTGCACTGCTTGTAAGCGGCAAGCACATTGGTGGGATTGGAATCGGAGAAGGTGCCGTCGCCGCCGCGCTTCACAATCCACACCGAAGTAGACTTGAACTGGTTGTCGTCGCGGTCGGTGGATACAAGCATGTAGTCGCCGTCTTTGGTCAGATATTTGCTGCCTTCCACTGCCTTGGTGAAAGCTATATTACGCAGACGCTTCGTGCCGAAGCGGCTGGCGCTGATCAGGCGCTTGCCCACGCGGGCGTCGAGGTCGAGCTCGGCGATATAACCTTCGCCGAAGTCGTAGGTGATGTACAGACGGTTGGGATAGACAGGGTCAAACGCCAGAGTACCTTCCTGGTTGAAACCGGTAATGGTAGAGAACGGGCCCCAGGTCACTCCCTGATCGTCGTTGGCATTTTTGTAGCCGCAGAGGGTACCCACGACGGTCTTGCGGTTGTACATGAATTTAGTCGGAGCTGTGGCGGTGTGCTTGTTGCCTTCGCCGTCGATGACGCTCAGAGTCACTGTGCCGTCGAAAGCGCCTGCAGGGACATAAGCGTAGAGCTTGTCCGACATGCAGCTTACGATCACGGCCTTCTTGCCCCCTATTTCCAGTTCAAGGGCCTCCTTGTTCGTTCCGAAATTCGATCCGTAGATAAGGATCTGGTCCTGGTATCCACCCGATTCAGGGGTGAAATAACTGATTGTCACTGGCTGCGAGGGGTCGAATGGCGCTGTTGCCGATGCATTCTCGTCGTCGCTACAAGCCACGGCCAGAGATGCCAGAACGCCTACACACACCACACGCAGACATTTGCCCAATGTGTTGGTAAACATTTTAAATTTCATGGCAAAATTATTTGTATAGATTGGTCTTGAATTTTTTGTTATTGCCGTTGTTGATAATCTCGGTGCGGCCTGGCGGCGATGAGCGCTTCAGCCGCTGGTTGTTTGGGTGTGAAATGCTTGGTTATGTGCCGCTTAAGCCCGCGGAAGGGCAGTTTCTGATGATATTTGGTTGCAAATATATACTAAAAGAATCAGTTCTGCAACTTCCCGATGCCCCGAGTTTGATATAAAATAGTCGAAAAATAATTTAACGAACTATTGCACAGTTC
>CAJLLX010000069.1 GCA_905207535.1 uncultured Muribaculaceae bacterium
CAGGTGGGGGAGATACTTTTCGGCAAATTAGCGCTCGACCCCAAGGCCAAGCGCACCAAGACCGGCGCTTTCTCCACCACCGAGGAGATCCTGGAGAAACACCGCGCCGCCCACCCCATAGTGGGCCTGATACTCGATGCCCGCAGCCTCAAAAAACTGCTCGCCACCTACGTAAACGCCCTTCCCGAGCTGATCAATTCCGCCACCGGCAAGATACATACCACATTCAATCAGACAGTTACGGCCACCGGGCGCATCAGTTCGGCCAATCCCAACCTTCAGAACATCCCCATCCGCACCGACGACGGCCGCGAAGTGCGCCGCGCCTTCATCGCCGACCCCGGCTGCGTGGTGCTGTCGGCCGACTATTCGCAGATAGAGCTGCGACTGCTCGCCGCACTCTCTCACGATCCCGAACTGACCGAAGCCTTTGCCAACGGGCTTGACATACACCGCGCTACGGCGGCTAAAATCTATCATGTGCCCTTCGAGGAGGTGACCGACACCCAGCGCCGCAACGCCAAGACCGCCAACTTCGGCACCGTCTACGGCATCTCGGCCTTCGGCCTCTCCGAGCGTCTCGGGATACCCCGCGCCGAGGCCAAAGAGCTGATCGAGGGGTATTTCCGCACCTATCCCCATATCCGCGAATATATCGACAAGGCTGTGGAGGGTGCACGCGAGCGCGGCTACGTGACCACCATCATGGGGCGCAAGCGCTTCCTGCCCGATATCACCTCGCGCAACGCCACGGTGCGCTCCTTTGCCGAGCGCAATGCCGTGAACGCCCCGCTGCAGGGGTCGGCAGCCGACATCATAAAACTGGCCATGATCCGCATATACGATGAACTCAATGCCCGCGGGATGCGTTCAAAAATGGTGATACAGGTGCATGACGAACTTGTGTTTAACGTGCCTGTGGATGAGGTAGCCGACCTTCAGGAGCTTGTGACACGGCAGATGGAGGGAGCCTTCTCCGGCAGCGTACGCCTCGAAGTGGCCTCGGGCGTGGGCGCCAACTGGCTCGAAGCCCACTGACCGACCTTAGGAGCAAGGAAAAAGGGAAAAACAACCGAAAAAACGCAACAAAAAATCGACACGACATATGGATCATCCTGAAAACGATGCCAAATACAACGGCCTTGCCGTCAATGCGGGGGTCAACCAGCCACCGTCGGTGAATCCCTACCTCAAACCGCGGCGGAGGGCGCCTCTGCCGTCGGCCTCCGACCTTGTGGAGGGGATACTCAAGGGCGATGTGACCCGCCTGGCCAAGGCGGTGACCCTGGTGGAGAGTGTGGCCCCGGCCCATCAGGCCATAGCGCGCGAGGTGATAGAAAAATGCCTGCCCTATTCGGGCAAAAGCCGCCGCATAGGCATCACAGGCGTGCCCGGCGCGGGCAAATCGACCTCGATCGACGTTTTCGGCCTCCATGTGCTGAAAGACGGCGGCAAACTAGCCGTGCTGGCCATCGACCCCTCGTCGGAGCGCTCGAAAGGGAGTATCCTCGGCGACAAAACCCGCATGGAGAAGCTTGCCGTGCATCCCTCGGCCTTCATCCGCCCCAGCCCGTCGGCGGGGTCGCTCGGCGGAGTGGCGCGCAAGACCCGCGAGACCATAGTGCTCTGCGAGGCCGCCGGATTCGACAACATATTCGTGGAGACCGTGGGTGTGGGGCAGAGCGAGACCGCCGTCCACTCGATGGTCGACTTCTTCCTGCTGATTCAGGTGGCCGGCACCGGCGACGAGCTGCAGGGGATAAAGCGCGGCATCATGGAGATGGCCGACGGGATAGTGATCAACAAGGCCGACGGCGACAACATAGACCGTGCGAAGCTGGCGCAGGCCCAGCTGCGGTCGGCGCTCCACCTTTTCCCCACGCCCCCTTCGGGGTGGACACCCGAAGTGCTCACCTATTCAGGCTACTTCGAGCTGGGGATAGCCGAAGTGTGGGACATGATCGACCGCTACTTCAAATTCGTTAAGGAGAACGGCTACTTCGAGCGCCGCCGACACGAGCAGGCCCGCTACTGGATGTACGAGACCATCGACTCGGAGCTGCGCCGCCGCTTCTACGACGACCCCGAGCGCGCAGGGCGCATAGCCGTGGCCGAGCGCCTGGTGCTCTCCAACCGTCTGAGCCCCTTCGCCGCCGCCCAGCAGCTGCTCGACGACCTGCCCGCGGGCAATTGAGAATATCTTACTTACCAACATATTACAGAATAAAAATCAGATTCTTAGCATCATATGAAAAAACTCGCGATCTACCTCAATGATCCCTGGCTGGAGCCTTACCGCCCGGCCATCGACGGACGCTACCTCGACGCAGTCCGCAAGGAGAAGGAACTTACCGAGCGCTGCCACTCGCTCACCGACTTCGCCAACGCGTATCAGTATTTCGGTCTGCACAAGCAGGGCGACTGGTGGGTGTTCCGCGAATGGGCTCCCAACGCCACTCAGATCTATCTCGTGGGCGATTTCTCCGACTGGGAGGAGAAGCCCGAGTTTTCGCTCAAACCCCTCAAGGGGGGCGTGTGGGAGATACATATTCCCGCCGACGCCATCCGTCAGGGTCAGTTCTATAAGATGAGCGTGCACTGGCCTGGCGGCGAGGGTCAGCGCATACCCGCCTACGCCACCCGCGTGGTGCAGGACGAGAATACCCACATCTTCTCGGCGCAGGTATGGGAGAATGTCCCCTACCGCTGGAAAGTGGAGAAATTTGTGCCCGACACCCGTCCGCTGCTCATCTACGAGTGCCACATCGGCATGGCGCAGGAGCGCGAAGGGGTAGGCACGTATGTGGAATTTCGCGACAACATACTGCCCCGCATCGCCGCCGACGGCTACAACGCCATCCAGATCATGGCCATCCAGGAGCACCCCTACTACGGGTCGTTCGGCTACCATGTGTCGAGCTTCTACGCCGCCTCGTCGCGCTTCGGCACCCCCGAGGAGCTGAAGAGCCTCATCGACAAGGCGCATGAGCTTGGTATAGCCGTGATCATGGATATCGTGCACAGCCATGCCGTGAAAAATGTCAACGAAGGGCTCGGACTGCTCGACGGCACCCCCAACCTCTACTTCTACGGCGATCACCGCCGCGAGCATCCGGCATGGGACTCGCTCTGCTTCGACTACGGCAAAAACGAGGTGCTCCACTTCCTGCTGAGCAACTGCAAATACTGGCTCGAGGAGTATCACTTCGACGGTTTCCGCTTCGACGGCGTCACCTCCATGCTCTATTACGATCATGGCCTGGGGAAAGCCTTCGGAAGCTACGGCGACTATTACGACGGCAACGAGGACACCAACGCTATCACCTATCTGACCCTGGCCAACAAGCTGATACATGAGGTGAATCCTCATGCCATCACCATTGCCGAGGAGATGAGCGGCATACCCGGCCTGGCGCTGAAGGTGAAGGACGGCGGTATGGGCTTCGACTACCGCATGGCCATGGGCATCCCCGACTACTGGATCAAGGTGCTCAAGGAGCGCAAGGACGAGGACTGGCATCCCACCTCGATCTTCTGGGAGCTGACCAACCGCCGCTCCGACGAGAAGACCATCTCGTATGTGGAGAGCCACGACCAAGCGCTTGTTGGCGACAAGACCGTGATTTTCCGCCTGATAGACAAGGAAATGTACTGGCATATGATGGTGGGCGACGATAATATGGCAGTGTCGCGAGGCATAGCGCTGCACAAGATGATACGACTTGTGACGCTGGCCACCATCAACGGCGGCTACCTCAACTTCATGGGCAACGAATTCGGCCATCCCGAATGGATCGACTTCCCGCGCGAAGGCAATGGCTGGAGCTACAAGTATGCCCGCCGCCAGTGGGACCTCGTGGACCGCGAGGATCTGCAGTACAAGTATCTCAATGCGTTCGACAACGCCATGATAGAGCTGGTGAGCGGCATCAGCAACTTCCAGAGCCTCGGCATAGAGAAACTGTGGGAGAAGGACTCCGACCAGGTGCTGGCCTTCCGCCGTGGCAACTATGTGTTCGTGTTCAACTTCTCGCCGGTGAACTCCTACTCGGACTACGGCATCCTGGCGCCTCCCGGAAAATACCGCGTGGTGCTCTCGAGCGACGCCAAGCAGTTTGGCGGCTGGGGCAACATCGACGAAAAGGTGGAGCACCTCACCCTGTACGACGAGCTCTATTCGCCGCTGGGCAAAGAGTGGCTCAAGCTCTATCTGCCCGCCCGCTCGGCTCAGGTGCTGAGACTGGTGCGCACCCGTCAGCGCAAGGACACTACCAAATAAACACGTACGACATTGATTTCCGACGATTTGCGCGAATGGCTCGACCGGGAGGCGCGGAGAGTGAACTCGCCCGAGTTTATCTCCGCCGACCCGGTGCAGTTTCCGCGCCGATTCAGCCGTCCCGAGGATATAGAGATAGTGGCGCTGCTGAGCGCCACTATCGCCTGGGGCAACCGCAAGATGATCTGCTCCAACTGCGAGAAAATGCTCTCGCTGATGGACTATGACCCCTACCGCTACATGATGGATGAGGGCTACGAGGAGCTGCCCGACATGAATATCCACCGCACTTTTTTCGCGGCCAATTTCCGGCACTATCTGCGCGGCCTGCGGGCCATCTACGAGCGCCACGGATCGCTGGCGGGGTTTGCCCGCGCCGAGCATATCGAGGCATCGGAGGCGCCGGCGTGGCGGCTGGTGGAGGGAATGAACCGCGAACTTGCCGCCGCCAACGGCGGAGTGGCCGACTCGCGGTGCACGCCGCAGAATCTTAAGACCACTGCGCTGAAGCGCATCAATATGGCCCTGCGGTGGCTGGTGCGCGACGACGGGATAGTGGATCTTGGGATATGGCGCGGGGTGATAAGTCCGGCGCAGCTGTATATCCCTCTGGATGTGCATGTGGGCGACACGGCGCGTGCCGTGGGGCTGCTGAATCGGCACGCCAACGACCGCCGCGCCGTGGAGGAGCTTACTGCCGAGCTGCGCACCATCCGGCCGGAGGATCCGGTGTATTACGACTATGCGCTTTTCGGGCTGATGCCGGATGGCTCGGCGCTCACCGCCGAGCATAGTTCTTAGGGCTTAGAGTTGCGCATGGACTTCGTGGCAGACTCAAAGCTAAAGCTTTGAGGACTAAAAACAGCTACGCAAGGGGGGCGAGAGGGATCAGCCGGGGTAGGAGGATTATAGGGATAAAGAATATATTATGCGAATCAAAAATTGGAGACTATGGATTTATTCAATATCTTCGGATCAGTGGCCGCCCTGTGTATGGTGCTGGGCTATCTGCCTCAGGCACTGTATACGATCCGCACCCGCGACACGGATGCGATAGCGCTCCCCACATTCCTGCTCATGGCGCTGGGATCGCTCTTTTTCATCGCGCAGGGGGTGGTGAGCGACCCGATCAACCTGCCGCTGGTGATCACCAACTCCATCACCTTCGTGTGTGCTGCTGTGGTGTTCGGCATCAAGATGTACAACGACTATTTCAAGAAGAAGAAATAGGGGAAATAGGCCCCCAAAAGGCCCAATATGCTCGCCGGGCCCGTTACGAGGTGTAGCGGGCCCGGCGTGTATGAGGGGATGCGGGGATGTTATTCGCCGGTTTTTTCGGGATGATCCTCGGCGTAGGCTACGTCGGGGTGGCAGCCGGTGCCGTCGAAGCAGTGGGTGCAGATGCACTCCTTGGGGAGGCCTATGCTCTCGACGAGGGTGTCGATCTTGCTGAACTGGAGGGTGGTGAGCTGCAGACGGCGGGCGATTTCGGCCACGAGGCGCTCATATTCGGGCGTGCCTGGGGTGCGGTAAAGCTCGAGTTTGGCCGAGGCGTCACCCTCGAAGTCCTGTATGATGCGGCGTGTGATCAGCTCCATGTCGCTCTTGGAGGAGGTGAAGTTGACAAACTCGCAGCCGTAGATCAGCGGCGGGCATGAGATGCGGGCATGCACCTCGGTGGCGCCGTTTTCGAAGAAGGTGCGCACATTGTCGCGCAGCTGGGTGCCGCGCACTATCGAGTCGTCGCAGAACACCACGCGGCGCCCCTGCAGGATGGCTTTGTTGGGGATGAGTTTCATCTTGGCCACGAGGTTGCGGCGCTCCTGGTTGCTGGGGGTGAAGCTGCGGGGCCAGGTGGGGGTGTATTTGAGCACGGCGCGGCAGTAGGGGATGCGGTGGCCGTCGGAGTATCCGAGGGCATGACCTACGCCCGAGTCGGGGATGCCGCACACGCAGTCGGCCTCGGTGGTGTCCTCGCGGCCCATGAGGCGTCCGGCCTTTTCGCGCATGGCTTCGGCGTTGATGCCGAGGTAGTCGCTGGCGGGGAATCCGTAATATACCCAGAGGAAGGAGCAGATCTGCTGGCGGCGTGCCGCTGGTTGCAGTACCTCCATGCTGTCGGGCGTGAGGCGCACGATCTCGCCCGGACCGAGGTCGCGGACTATCTGGAAGTCGAGATTGGGGAAGGCGCAGCTCTCGGAGGTGGCGGCGTAGGCACCATCTTTGTGTCCGATGACGATGGGCGTGCGTCCGAGGTAGTCGCGGGCGGCGATGAGCTCGTGCTCGGTGAGGATGAGCATGGAGCAGGAACCCTTGATCTTGCGGTAGACGAGGTTGATGCCGTCCACCATGGTCTCGCCCATGTTGATGAGGAGCGCCACCAGTTCGGTGGGGTTGATGTTGTTGGCGCTGAGCTCGCTGAAGTGCATGCGCTTTTCGAGCAGCTCGGCTGCGATCTCGCGCATATTGGTGATTTTGGCCACGGTGACCACGGCGAAGCGGCCGAGGTGGGAGTTGATGAGGATTGGCTGCGGATCGGTGTCGCTGATGACTCCGATGCCCTGATTGCCATGAAATTTGTCGAGCTCGTCCTCAAACTTGGAGCGGAAATAGTTGCGCTCGAGGGTGTGGATAGCGCGGCTGAATCCACCGTCGATGTCGAAGGTGGCGAGCCCGGCGCGGCGGGTGCCGAGATGCGAGTTGTAGTCTGTGCCGTAAAACAGATCGTTGATGCACGGCTTGTTGGAGATAGTGCCGAAAAAGCCTCCCATAAGAGAATTTTGATAGAGAAATTTAGTTTGTTTCAGCGATGTCTTTAGCGGGGATGCGGATGAGCGCGGCCCGAAAAGAAAGTGCAAAGGTAGTGAAAAAAATCGGGAAGTGACAGCATTATCGTGTGGATAAAATAGGGACAAACGCAAACGCTCCCCGGGGCGAGGGCCTCGGGGAGCAGGAGCAAAGTAAGTAAACTTGTTTATTATTTAACGAGTATCTTACTATGGTTTATAAGAGCTATCGCGGCGGAATGTTCGCCGCAATAGCTGCGGGAGTGGCGGATTAGCGGATGACTACCTTCTCAACCTTGGTGCCCTGGCGACGGATGAAGATGCCGTTGGCAGGAGCTGTAACGCGTACGCCCTGGAGGTTGAAGAACTCAACGGGTGCGTCGGCCTCAGCAGCCTCTACAGCGTCGATAGCGGAGCTGTAGGCGGTCCAGGTGAGATTCCAGATGGCTGTGCGGTCCTTGTTGCTGTCAGCGTTGGAGGGGCAGTCGTTGACGATCTCGATGACGAATTTGCCGGTGTGGTTGATGTCGGCGAGGTTGAAGTCGTAAGCGGTTTGCTTGGCGACGGTCTCGGGAGCAACTTTCGCGGTCTTCACGAGGGTGGTGCCGTCCTCATCGTAGATGTTGACGGTGAGGCTGATCTTGGTGTCGGAGTAGGGGAGACCGCAGTTGAAGGTGAGATCCTTGATGCCGTTCTCGAGCACGGGCGAGGTGAGCTTGCCTGTAGCGGAGGTCTTGCCGTTGAGCACGGGTGCGAGAGTCTTGGGGTCGTTGCTGATGAAGGCGAACTTGGGACTCTCGTTCTTGTCGGCGTCGTTGCCGCCTACGATAGCGCAGTTTTCAGCTACCCAGCCGGTGGCGTTGCGGTATGTGCCGTATTTGGTGTTGGTCTGGGCGAGGTTGAAGGTGTTGAACTCACCGAGGAAGCCGCTGGGCTCGTAGGTGAAGATGGTGTACTCGGCGGTAACAACGGAGCTGGCCTCCATGCCGTCCTTCACTGCGATAGCCTTCACTGTGGTGGCCTCGTTGATGACGATGGGCTCGGTGTAGAGAGTGCTCTCGGCTGTAGGCTCGGTGCCGTCGATGGTGTAGTGGATGGCAGCGCCTTCAGTGGTGCAAGCGAGGGTGACGCCTGTGCCGGCGAAGATTGCACCGGCAGCGGGAGTGAAGACGGGGTTGGTAACCTTCTCAATTACCTCACCACCGGCGGTGGTAACCTCGATGGGAACAATCTGGAGTTTGTTGCTGTACCAGGATACGAAGCCGAAGACGGTGAGATTCTCGCCGTCGGCGGGGTTGATCTTGAAGCTGTCGTAGAGCACGAGTTCGGTGCCATCCTGGCTGATTTTGCCGGAAGCGATGGTGACGCCTTCTACCTTCACGTAGTCGTTGATCATGTCGGTGCCGATCTCCTCGAGGGTGGTCTCTACGGGCGATACCTCACCCTTGGCTGTGGAAGCAGCGAAGCCGGCGGGGCTGGCGAGCTGAATGCCTTCGTGGTATACGGCGTATTTGCCGGTGAAGCCTGCGGGGATTGTATCGCCCTGCTCATACTTCTGGCCGATTTCGCCGAAGATGAGGAGGTAGCCGGTGGCGTCCTGAGTGTAGAGGTACTTGCCGTTCTGATAGATAGCGGTAACGGGGCTGGTGAACTCGTAGGTGGCATTTTCGTCTTTGCCGGCCTTGAAAGCGGCGATGTTGGCAACCTTGACGTTTTCTACCACGGGAGCATCGTTGCCGAGAGTGCCTTCGCCGTTGATTTCAAAGTTTTTGATCTCCCATGTACCGGCCTTGTCAGAAGTGGAGATGTAGCGGAAAGCGATCTGGAATTTCTTGCCGTCGAAAGCAGAGAGGTTGATGTCGCCGGTGTTGACGAATGTCCAGTCGGTATTTTCGGGATAGGTAGGAATGGTAAGAGTCTGCCATTCGCCGCCCTCTACGCGTGCTACGATGGTAGCCTCGGTCTTGGCGGCATCTATGCTGGCGAAGTAGTTGAGAGCCTGATCGAATTTGGCGGTCAGCTTGGCGGCCTTTGTGGCATCGAATACGGGCGATACGAGGTAAGCCTCGGAAGCGTAGCTTTTGCCGCTTGCATAGGCTGATGCCTTGATGTAGCCGTACTGAGTGTCGGCTTTGAAGATGTAGCTGAGGCCCTCGGGGAGGGTTACATTTTCGGTGGTGAAGTCTCCCATGCCCGAAGCGAAAGTCTCGGAGTAGAGGGCGCCTTGGGCGGGAGGAGTGACAGGATCGTCGGGTGTGGTGCCGCCACCTTCGCCAAGGGTGAAGGCTTTGGGAGACTTAACGCCTATATGGCCGCAGTATTTGGTCACATTTCCGGCGATGGTGAGCTGCTTGCCAAGGTTTCCGGGGTTGTCTTTCAGGTTGAGCGATGTGCGGATGTCGGTTTTGCTGACGAGCTGCACGGCTGCAACCAGGTTGAAATCTGTGCAGGAAGCGTCGTCGGCAATCATGATGTTGCTTGCCTCAGCGCCCTCGGCGGTGAAGGAAGCATTGGATGCGTTGAAGGAGCCGTTTTTAAGGCTGCCGACGATGTAGCCTTTGACATAAGCCTTAGCGATGTTGGTGGTGTCAAGATCCATTGCGAGGATATCCGCTACGGTGTAGGGATCGGCCTCGGTGCCTGTGCCGGCAAACGCGGGTGCGAAGCCGAGGAGCACTGCTAATGAGAGTAGAAATTTCTTCATAAATATAGAAATTATGGTTAAAAATTATTTCGGCAACATGCAGGTGCGGCGGGTATCTCAAGCCGAAAGGCGAGTGTGCTTTCGATTGTATAGCGGGCGAGGGCTATGCGTTTGTGACTTAAACCGTTGCGCACTGTTTTACATTGCGAAATTACAATCTTTTTTTCAATAGTCAATGTGAAAGGCTGTAAATTTTTTGTGAAATTTATATGTTTTACAGCTACTTGCGGCCCGGGAAGCGCAGCCGGGGCAGCCGCCGCCGGGGCGGCAGG
>CAJLLX010000070.1 GCA_905207535.1 uncultured Muribaculaceae bacterium
CTGAGCCGATGCTGCGTTTTATCTGTAAGATAGCTGCAAGGCAAGCCGGGGGAGATCAAAGCTGAAGCTTTGATAACTAAAAAAAGCGAGTGGGTGGAGGAAAGAAAGGGTGGAGAGGGTGGATTAGTAGCGCTTGCGGTAGGTGAGGGCGGCGAGGGAGCAGGTGAGGAGGGCGGCGAGGGAGAGGCCGCAGAAGGGGACCCACAGCTCGGCGATGGTGGAGCCTTTGAGGTAGAGGGCGCGGATGATCTCGTTGAAGTAGCGCGGAGGGATGAGGTAGGTGATGGTCTGCGCCCACTCGGGCATGGAGGAGATGGGGGTGAACAGTCCGCCCATGAGCTGGAAGATCATGATGCAGGCAAACATGATGAAGATGCACTGGAGCATGCTCTCCGAGCTGTTGGCGATGGCAACGGCGAGGCCCGACATGAAGAGGCTGAAAATGATGGCGGCGGCGTAGATTGCGGCGATGCTGCCGAGGGGTGCGAGGCCGTAGACGAGGTAGCCGATGAGCATCCCGACGGTGATGACGAAGATGCCCACCAACCAAAAGGGGATCAGTTTGGATAGCACGAAGGTGAAACGCCCCACGGGGGTGACGTTGATGGCCTCGATGGTGCCCGACTCCTTCTCGCCGACAAGATTGAGCGCCGGCAGAAAGCCGCAGATGATGATAAGGAGCACAATGATAAGCGCGGGAATCATATAGTTGCGGAAATTGAGGGTGGGATTGTAGCGGTAGTCGACCGACTGCATAGCCTGAGCGGAGGGGAGGGGAGCCGGCGACGACTGCGCGAGAGTATTGGCGACGTCGCACCCGGCCACGGTGCCCGAGCCCTCGGTGGGGAGGCTGAGGCCGCAGAGCATTCGCATGGCGGTGGTTTTGCCGGCACCGTTGGCGCCGAGAAATCCGAAAATCTCGCCTGAGCGCACCGAGAAGGTGATGTGGTCGACAGCCGTGAAGGAGCCGAAGCGCTTGGTGAGGTCGCGGACGGAGATGACGAGGTCAGAGGTCGGATTAACGACCAAAGCGATGTGGATCTTCTTGTGGACTTCGACACGACTGACCATGAGACGTGGGATTACGTTACAAACTACTTCGACTTCCATGATGCATTAGAACGGCTTTTCGGCAGAAAAGTTGATTTGGTCGTTGGGAAAGGATTGCGCAACAAATACTTCATTGCCAACGTAAACCGCACAAAACATACGATTTATGGTTGATGAGTATATTTTGAATAAGTTGAGGCCTTTTTGTGTTATTCATTGATTATTTGTAATTCTGCCAAACAGGCAAGAAATCAGGTCGATTTTTATTCCCTTATCTCAAAAAAACATCGCTTGCGAAACTTAATTTTGAGTATTTTTGTAAAAAAATGCCACGGAGCGGAAAAATGGATAATTGCGATAGATTGGGTGAAGGGATGATGCCCACGGGGGATGCTGAGTTTAAGAGGGTTGACAAAAGATATATGAAGATACTGTTCGTCAGGATACTTCTCGTTTATCTGATTCTGATGGGTTGCGCTCCGCTACTTCTTTTGCTTGAGACGGGGATCGCTCCCAGGTTTCTGATTGCCGCGGAGGCGCTCTTGGCAATCGCTTTCGCGGTGAATATGGCTTATGTCAGGCAAATCTACACTTTCAAGGGTTATCAGACCGATGACGAGGGAATATCTTACCGGTCGGGCATCTTTTTCCCGACGGTGACCACTCTCCCATTCTGCAAAATACAGCAGGTGAGCATCCGCATGAATCCGCTGAGCCGGATTTTCGGTCTCTGCTATCTGGATGTGATCAACGGCGCGCAGGGGATTGCGAATCAAATAACCATTCCCGGACTGACGCATGACGAGGCCGAAACGCTGAAATCTCTGCTCATGGCCAAAACTACTTCCCACGTATTCGTTCAGGCATCTGATATCTGTGGCGATGATGAATGATTGCTCCAATCCAAGCCGGATGAATGACTTCTCCCGTCCCCGCCGGATGAGTGCTAGCGCTTTTGCAATTCTCTTTATGAAGAGTCTCAGCGAATATGCCGGCACCGTATTCTTCCTGGTTGCTTTTCTGGCTTACAAGTCGGTCGGCGGGCGGTCTCTAACCGAGATTCTTCTGAGCATCGCCGCCATCGCGGCTACGATAGTGGCCCTGTCGCTCGCCACGGCCTTCTGGAAATATTATTTCCGGAAATTTCATATCGAAGACGGCAAACTGATATTCACTCACGGGTTCGCCTCCCGCCGCACCACAAGCCTCCCGCTGGATAAAGTGCATAATCTCCGCACGAAAAGCGGCGTGCTATACAGGATTTTGAACGTCAGTGGTATCAAATTCGACACTCTCGCAAGCGAAGACCGCGATGTAGAACTTATCCTCGACGAAGGCGACTGGCGTCTGCTTCTCAGCGAGATTAAGTCGGCGGATGCCTCTTCTCCGGCACAGGACCGAGATCGGGAGAAGAACAAGGAGGCGAGGATTCATATCAGCAACGCCAAAATCACCAAAGGCGCTCTCTGCCAGAATCATCTGAAAGGCTTTGCCGTGCTGGCAGCCATTCTCTCTCCCATCTTTGGCCGACTTAACGACTTAGGAGAAGATACCGCCGACCGCGTTTTCACCTTCATTGACAACGGACTGAGCGAGTATCTATCTTCAGCCGGCCACTGGGTGTGGTTCTTCGCCATAATCTATGCCGCAGTCGCTCTGCTCTGGACTGCCAAAATATTGCTGCGATACGCGGATATGACTGTTGTCATGGAGGGGAACAGATTTACGATAGTCTCCGGATTGCTCTCCCGTTTCACATGCCGACTCTCGCGCGACAAGGCCACGGTTATCACCGTCAAGCAGAACCCGCTCGAACGCATGGCACATTGCCAGACCGTCACCATAAGCCAGGCAGCCAACGCATCGTCCGAAGAGAAATGGGATAAGATCCGCATCTACGGCACGATGCTCGGCGCAAAGATTCTCGGATGGAAATTCGAAGGTAGCGCCCAGGAAAACGGCTCCGCTGTCATTGAGGCGAAATCCGGCCGGGGACTTTTCTATATCAAGTTCATACCTCAGATAGCGGTGGCTGCGGTGGGCGGTTTGGCGCTGCTGCTTCTCACGCAAATGCCGGTGCTTGCCGCGACCGTCGGCCTCGTCTATGCCGCCGGGGCAGGGATACGTGCTTTGATGGCGCTGCGTCACAGCAGCATATCACTGCACGAATCATACATCCGGATAAACCGCGGCAATATCGCCCGCATCAGCGACTATATCGATTACCGCGACATAGAGTCGGGGGAGATTAGATACACTCCTTTCTCGAAGTTCACGCACCGCGCCACTTTGCGCCTCTCCACCAATTCCGGCATCCTTACCGTCCGCTCGCTCCACGCCGCATCGGCCTGCGCTATCCGCCGCCGCCTCCTCAACCGAATAAGCCCCTGATCTGCGAGCTGATAGTCTTCGCAAGTTCATGTGCGAAGATATGCATATAAAACTGTAATCTGAATATAGCAATCGGGCACTTTGAGACATCGGATATTTTGTTGTTAAGGGTATTCACGTATTTTTTTGAAAATTTTTTGGTGGAGGGGTTAGGTTTTGGAGAAGTTGCGGTTTTAATAAATGTATGACGACAAAGAGCGACATAGAACGGCTTTTCCGCGCCAACTATCCGACCATGCTGACGCTGGCCGTGCGCCTTCTGCATGATGCGGAGGCGGCCCGCGACATTGTGCACGATGTCTTCGAGTCGGTGCTGTCGGAAAATCCCGCTACCGTCACGGGCGCTTATCTCCTTACCGGCGTACGCTTCGCGTGTCTGAAGCATATGCGCAGCCTTTCGCAGCGCGAGCGGTTCAATAACCTCTACGCTCTCGATCTTGACGAGATAGAAGATGATGCATGGCCCGACCCGGAAGATGTGGCACGGCTGAACGGGCTGATTGACCGCGCGCTGACCGAACAGGATCGCCGGGTGGTGCGGTTGCGCTTCACCGACCGTATGCCTTACAGTGAAATCGCCGCGCAGTTGGGCGTCAGCGAGGTGGCTGTCTATAAGCATTTGCGTCATGCAATGGATATTTTACGTCAAAAATTCAACCGCAAATGAAAGACGATACCGACCGGCTCCTCGACGCTTTAGAGCACCCCGAAAATTATACCGATGCCGAGGTTGAGCAGATTCTTGCCGACCCTGAAGCGCGCGAAGTCTATGATATGATGCGCAAAACGGCTGACGCCTCCGCGTCTGTTCCCGAGATAGATCTGGATGAGGAATGGCAGCGCTTTGAGGCGAAGCATACCGGGCGTAAACCCGCAATCGTCCGTTGGCTTACATTCATGGCATCGCGCAACGCCGCTGCTGCGGTGCTCGCGATTGTCGGCACACTCGCTGTGGTGGCCGCCACTCTCGGTGTGACGCATTATATCGGCATCCAAAAGGAATTGGCACAGGCTCATCAAGCCGAACAGCAGGAACAGACTGTTGCTATCAATGCCGACGTAGCTGCGGATGACACTATTGCGGCGGAAGGCGCTCCACAGCCCGAAACGATACTGTTCAAAGGTGAAACTCTTGAAACCATCCTTGGCGATATTGCCAAATACTACGGCGCTACGGTCAAATTCGATCAGGATGCCTCAAAGTCGTTGCAGCTCTATTTCGAATGGAATCGGGCGCTGCCTCTTGATGAGGTAGTGGAGCAACTCAACAACTTCGAGCAAATAGACATCACACTCACCGACAACGTATTGACCGTAAAATGAAACGCCTCTTCGTGTTCTTTGCGGTGATGCTGTGTGTCCTCGCCGCTTTTGCGCAGAAGTTCAGCTACCGCTTCAACCATACCCCTCTCGCCGATGCGCTCACGCAGATTGCCGAGCAGCATCCCGACATACATATCAACTTTATCTACAACGAACTCGACAAATATCCCGTCACGGCAACCGTCCGCACAAACGACGCCTACGATATGCTCCGGCAACTGATCGGGCTGAATCCCGTGTCGTTAATCCGTTCAAAAGACCGATACTATGTCGAGGCCCTTCAGCATGGCAAATTTGTGTACCACGGTCGCGTAGTAAGCAACGATAAGGAGCCTGTGGCGGGTGCGACAGTAATGTTGCTGGCACCTAAAGATTCCACTGTAATCACATACGGCATCGCCGATGCCGACGGTCGATTCTCAATACCCTGCGACAGCCGCGGCGTAATTGCAAAACTCAGTTGCATCGGGTATAGAACGACCTATCGCCACTGCCCGGATTTTAACTGCGGCACCATTGTGATGCCCGTTCATACCATCAAACTCGGTCAGGTGAATGTCGAAGCACAAACCGCCACCGTCTATACCGACAAAACTGTGTTTATCCCTACCACCCGACAGAAAAATGCCTCGCAGACCGGTGCAGATCTAATCGATCACATGGGAATCCCGCAACTGAAAGTGTCTCTGTCGGGAAATATCTCTACAAATTCCGGAAGTCCGGTAGGTGTCTTTATCGACTTCATACCCTCCTCGGCCGAAGATCTGAAAGCCATGTGTTTGGCCGACGTGCGAAGGGTGGAATATTACGAAAATCCCACCGACCCGCGTATGCAGGGACATACTTTTGCAATCAACTATGTAATGGCCAAGTATGAATACGGCGGATATGTCAAGGGGATGGGCGTAGGCAACCTCCTCTCTTATTCGGAGCAACTGCTTGCCAATGTCCGACTTCAGAAAAAGAAAATGACCTACGACCTTATGGGCTATGGCTTCAATTCCGACCACTCGCACACCGGTTCGGAATTAACCGAGACAATCCGGCTGCCGCAGCCCGACAGCGGGATAAAGACTTTCGACCGCTATTCAAAAACGACATCTTCAAAGGATAGCCATCAGCAATATTTCGCTGCTTTCAGGGCCACCTACAATTCCGACCATATTAAGGCTTCGACTCAGATTAACGGCAGCATCGACCGGCGGCCTAAGTCCGACCGAAGTGGCACGGTGACGTATACGGCCACCGATTACCCCGCTTCCGAGTATACATCAGCTCTGTTTAACTCGTCAAAATTTATTTCGTACAGCGGCTATTATTTCTTTTCACTTCCGAAAAGTAATACTTTGACATTTACCCCGAAATATATGTATTCGCATACTCAGCAGAATTCATCTTACCTGGAAAGCGGATATGCACCGATACTCAACAACGCAACCGACAATACAAATCAGCTCAGGGCTGATTTGAAATATACACATGATTTCGGCAAATACGGGAATATCCTGACATTTGTAAGAGGCTCATACGAATACAACCGCACCCGCTACACCGGCTCGGTGGAGTCGTACGACAGTGCCAAAACCTCGCGTATAGGCGTGGGTGCTAACTACAACATCAATGTGGGCGATTTCCGGGGCACTGTGGGATTCGGCTGGGACTGGGACCGCCTGCAGTTTGGCGATTTGATCGACAAGCCCTCCGCGCCGTGGTTCGACATGTCGCTACGATATACGATTAAACAAAAGCACTCCCTCTCCACCGTCTTTCATTACAGCACATGGGCTCCGGATCCCAGCTACAAGAGCGAGAATATCATCAGCGCCACGCATCTGTTGAGCTATACCGGAAATCCGGCATTGGTGCCCGACAAAAGCTATGACTTAGGTCTGTTCTACTCATGGTATCCCAACAATAACTATAGCTTCAGCGCCTTTGCCACATCATGGATAATGGGCGACCGGTATGTGTATGACTATGAGGCCACTCCTACCGGAATACTGCGAACAATCAAGCAGCCGCTGGGCAGTTTTATGAAGACCGAATACGGTATCAGCGCAACTCTCCGATTCCTTAACCGCAATCTTGTATTTACAGGAGAAATAAGTCACCAGCTGAATCACAACGGCACGCCATATAATATCAATCACTCGTATATCGACTGGTATGCCCGTGTTCGCTACTATCTGAACGACTGGAATTTTTCGCTGACGTATATTTCAGATCAGGGCAAACCTGACGGAGCTATCAACGGAATATGGGTGAAAACCAAAAACGACTGGTATTTGACCATTGGCTGGGCTAATACAAACTGGAACGTCAAAGCTAACATACTGAATATGACCCGATGGAACTGGCGCAGCGACCGACGGACAATGCACAGCAAGTATTATGACACCGTCGAACAGGTGTACAACGGCAGCAGTCATGCGCTGATACAACTGACCGCCACCTACACCTTCGGCTTCGGCAAAAAGGTGAATTGCGACAACGAGCCGAGCGTTTCAGGCTCTGCCGCCTCCGCAATTTTGAAGTAATCCTTTTGCCACCGACAGGCGCAAAAAGGGGCGCACCGAAAACTCGGCGCGTCCACCTCAATCGACATTATCTTTAACCTTATTTCACTATCAGACGCCATACTTTGCGAGCATTGTCGCAGATGAGCGTGACGATATACATGCCGGCCGGAAAGTCGCATACCAGGCTGTCATGTTCGGCTGCAAACCGGCTGCAGATTAGCTCGCCGGAGAGCGAGTAGACAGCCAGGCGCCCTGCCACGGCGTTGTCAAGCGCTACGGATTCGCCATTACTGACCATGTATGCCGTCGTTTCGTTGCGGTCGGCAACCTCGGTTACGCCCGACGGAATCGTTTTGTAGACGTCGAAACCGTAGATGCGCGTTGCCGAGTCGCCCGCCGGGCGCTTGAGGTTGAGTTTCACATATTTTGCTTTGACGGGGGAGATCATGTCGACCTTCACATTGTCGGTTTTGCGGTTTTTGGCATCGACGACAGTCTGCCACGATTCGCCGTCTTCCGACACAGAAATGCTGTATTGGTCGAGATTCTTGAACTGACTTTCACGCGTCTTGCAGTCGCGCATCACGAATTTGTTTACATAATAGGGCTGGTCGAGGGCGATTGTCACCCACGGACGGTCGTTGGAGTTGTCACACCATTTCGTAGCGTCGTCGCCATCGAGCAGCTTTGCCGCCCCTTCACCCTGATTCACCTGCGAGCTGTACGACAGAATGCTGCCGCCGTTGGCTTCGAGGCTCACCGCGCTCCCGGCTTCTTCGGGCATTACGCAGAAACTCGTCGAGAGCATGTCGCCGATCACGCTCCCTTTCGGCTCCACCGACACCTGCAGCACGTGGTTGCCCTCGCCGGCGGCAAGCGGAGAGACACTGAAAGTGTGCTCTCTCGACTCGCCGGCGCTGAGCGCGATCTCCTCGGTGTACTTCTCGCCGCCGTTGAGCTGCCAGGCCACGGTCACGCCGTCAAGGTCTGTCTTGCTGTTGTTGGCAAACGTGGCCGAGACTTCGCCGTTGCCTTCATAAGGCTTTATGCTTTCGACGCTCACGTCGCTCAGAGCGATTGCCGGGGTAATGTCAAGACGGTCGATGTTGGGACACCAGCCGTTGGCGTTGCCGAGAGCCAGGGTGTTGGCGCCGGCTTTCAGAGGCAAGGTGATCGTCTTGATAGCCAGACCGTCTGACGCCCAGGAGAATCCATTGCCCCGGAATTCATATTTCTGCACATATTCGCCGCCGTTGACGTTTACTTCGAGCGAACGCGTGTCTTGCGTCACATAGTAGAACGTCACGTCATACATTCCCGTTTCCCCTACAGTTACGTCGCATTCGAGCGAGCCTTCGTTGTTGCCGAGGAATCCGGCCATTTTGCCGCCCGAGCAGTTGTTGCGGCTATCGGTGTCGATGGTGGCTTTCCCTATGAGGCGGCCCGCCTCGGCCTCGATGATCTGGTGTGCGGGCTGAATGTGGGGGTTGGCGCTGAGGCGCACTGTAAATCCTCCCGTGGCCTTGACGTCGACCGCCAGCTCGTCGCCGGGATTGACGGCGCGGGCCTCGTAGGCGATGTCGGAGGGGCAGCCTCCGTCCTTATATATCTGCGCGGTGCAGGGAGCGGTGATGAAATCGAGCGGGACCTTCACCGTGCGCGCCTCCTTGCTTATCGAGGCCACATACCAGTCGCTTCCCTTGCGGCGCGCCATGGTGATATAGCTCTCGGGGGAGGCTTCGAGGCAGCGTGATTCGTCCCACGATGCCGGAAGCACCTTCAGCAGAGGTGCCGACACGCTGTAGATCATGTTTTCGGGATAGTCGCTCATGGTGCAGATGCCGCTTTCGTAAATCGTGGCGAGCGCCACCTGATGCGCCCATGTGGTGGTGTGGCGGATCACCCCGTCTTTGCGGGCGAACTCCACGGGGGTATAGTCCATGGCGCCGATCACGTTGCGGGTGAGGGCAAGCGTCACGTTGTGGTCGGCCGGAGTGGCGAGATGGTTGAAGAAATATTGTTCGCCTCCGTATACGGCCTCCGATGTCACGAGGTGGGGATATGTGCGGCGCAGGCCCGAAGGCTTGGTGCATCCGTGGAAATTGACCATCAGGTGGCAGTCGGCGCACACGCGGAGCATCGTTTCATACTTCTCCATGAATTCTTTGCTGTCGTTCTCGAAAAAGTCGATTTTGACGCCGGCAAAGCCCAGCTCGGCCCAGTTGCCGAATATCTCGCGCATCTGCTCCTCGTCGTTGGTGAAACGGTTCTGATGCGACCAGATGAACACCTTCACTCCCTTCGAAGCGGCATAGTCGGTCACATCTTTTAGACGATATTCCGATGCGTCCCAGCCGTCGTCGAGAGTATAATATTCCCAGCCCATGATGGCCGCCTGGTCGATGAAATGCTTCACTGTCTCGAAATCATGGCATTGGTTGCCGTCGAGACCGCCCCAGTCCCACGACGAGAGGCCGGCTTTTATCCATGAGGTGTCGGTCATGTCGGTTGCCGGGTTGAGGTTGTCGACCAGATTCGATTCCACCAGGGTCGGCAGGCTGCCGGCGTAGATCGTGCGCCAGGGCGACTCGAAAGGGAGCTCCACGGTCACCTCGTCGGGGTTGCCGAAGGTGAAGAGTCCCTTCTCGTCGGCTGAAGGGTAGAGAGCCGAAGCGTGG
>CAJLLX010000071.1 GCA_905207535.1 uncultured Muribaculaceae bacterium
CTCCCTCGCCTCCGACAGCGCCCGGCGTGTGCCCCTCCCGCGCCCCAGCCGCATCAGGCGCGAGAAGGTGGACCTCGACGCGCAGGTGGTGTTCAGCTCCACCGACTCCATGCTCCTCAAGGGCAACAAGACCACCTTCATGTACGGCGACGCCAGCGTGGACTACGGCGACCTCAAGCTCAACGCCGCCGAGATACAGATGGACCTCAACAAAAGCGAGGTCTACGCCTGCGGCCGCGAGGACAGCGTGGGCGAGATGGAGGGTGAGCCGGTATTTGAGGAGGGTGGCAGCTCCTACGAGAGCGGCACCATGAGCTACAACTTCAAGACCAAGAAGGGATACATCACCAATGTGGTCACGCAGCAGGGCGAGGGCTATCTCTCAGGCGGCCAGACCAAAAAGACCGAAGACAACGCCTATTACATACAGAACGCGCGCTACACCACCTGCGACAACCACGAGAATCCCCACTTCTACCTGCAGCTCACACGTGGCAAGATGCGTCCGAAGAAAAATATCGTGGTAGGTCCGGCCTACATGGTGCTGGCGGGCTTGCCTCTGCCCATCGCGGTGCCCTTCGGCTACTTCCCCTTCACCGACAAGTATGCCTCGGGTGTGATCTTCCCCACCTTCGGCGACGACTACAACCGCGGTTTCTATCTCAGCGACGGCGGATACTACTTCGCCATCAACGACAACATAGACCTGGCCCTCACGGGCGAGATCTACACCAAGGGCTCCTGGGGCCTCTCGGCGCAGAGCACCTACCGCAAGCGCTACAAATTCAACGGCAGCTTCAGCATCAACTACCTCAAGAGCGTCTACGGCGAGAAGAGCGACCCCGATTACTCCACTTCCACCAACTTCCAGGTGATATGGAATCACACCCAGGACGCCAAGGCCAACCCCAATATGAACCTCTCGGCCTCGGTCAACTTCACCACCTCGGGCTACACCCGCAACTCGGTCAACTCCTACTATTCTTCCTCGTTTACCGAAAACACCAAGTCGTCGACCATCAACCTCAGCTACCGCTTCCCCAACTCCAAGTGGTCGCTGTCGACTTCTATGAATGTGAGCCAGCGCACGCAGGACAGCACCCTGAGCGTGTCGTTTCCCAACATCAACATCACCATGTCGCAGACCTTCCCCTTCAAGCGCAAGCACGCCGTGGGCGCCGAACGCTGGTATGAGAAGATCCGCATGTCGTATTCGGGACAGTTTCAGAACTCGCTCACGGCTCAGCAGAATGTGTTTTTCAAGAAATCGCTCATCAAGGACTGGCGCAACGGCATGCGTCACCAGATACCGATCTCGGCCACATTCCCGCTGCTCACCTACATCAATGTGACCCCGTCGATCACCCTCACCGACCGCATGTACACCCAGAAGGTGCGCCGCCAGTGGGATCCCGCCGCCTCGGCCGAGGTGGCCGACACCACCTACAGCTTCTACAACGTGTGGGACTTCAACGCCTCCATCTCTCTCGACACCAAGATCTACGGCTTCTGGAAGCCGCTACCCTTCCTGGGCGACAAGGTGAAGATGATACGCCACGTGCTCACCCCTACGGTATCATTCTCGGGCGCGCCCGACTTCTCCTCCTCCTTCTTCGGCTACTACGGCTCCTACAGCTACACCGACCCCCAGGGGCAGACGCAGACAAGGAAATACTCCATGTTCCCCAACGCCCTCTACGGCGTGCCGGGCCAGGGACGCTCGGGTACGGTGTCCGTATCGCTGGCCAACAACCTGGAGATGAAGGTGAAGAGCGACAACGACTCTATCGGCGAGAAGAAAATCTCGCTCATCGAGAATTTCAGCGTATCCCAGAGCTACAACTTCGCCGCCGACTCGCTCAACTGGAGCAACATCAACACCTCGCTGCTGCTGAGGCTCACACGCCAGTTCAACCTCAATCTCTCGGCCACCTGGGACGTCTACACGTATCAGCTCAACTCTGCCGGCAACCCCGTGCGAGTCAATATCCCCCGCTGGAAGGCCGGAAAGGGCCTCGGACGCCTCTCCTCCACCGGCACGTCGTTCAGCTACACCTTCAACAACGACACCTTCAAGAAAAAGGATAAAAACAAAAAGCCCGACACCAACAATAACACCAACAATAACAACGACGACAACTGGGACGCGGACGACGACTCGGGTGGCCGAGGCAACGACCGCGGCCACAGCCACGACGACCTCCAGCTCGATGCCGACGGATATGTGCCGTGGGAGGTGCCCTGGAGCCTCAGTGTCAACTACTCTGTCAACTACAGCTACGGCGCCTTCAACAAGAAGAAGATGGAGTATGACGGCAAAATCACCCAGAATCTCAGTCTGTCGGGCAACATCCGCCCTACGAAAAACTGGGAGTTCTCGGCCAGCTGCTCCTACAACTTCGATCTGAAGAAGATAGCGTATATGAACATCAACATATCGCGCGACCTCCACTGCTTCACCATGCGCGCCAGCGTGATCCCCGTCGGTCCCTACAAGTCGTACAACTTCCACATCTCCGTGAAGTCGTCGCTCCTCCAGGATCTCAAATACGATAAGAGGAGCTCCTACTCGAATGGAGTGAAGTGGTATTAAAGTTCCCCTATTGGTTTGTAAATGCGGGGATGATGCCGTCAACTGATTGATGATGTGGTCACACAGTAGGGGCGTTATTCATTATATCCCGGATTTTCCACAAATATCTTCGCGGCGAGGCAGTAGTGTCGGATAATCGTCAGCATCAAATATTGCGCCCCTACAGGTTGATGGCGTTGATGGCGTCAACCTGTAGGGGCGCGTTATCTATTGTTTTGGGAATCAGAAGTAGAAGTTCGTGGACTTGGGGTAGAAAAGCATGCCGGAGCCTACGCTCTGGGCTACGCTTTCGCCCATGGAGTTGGCCACGATGGCCAGGGCGAAGCGGAGGGCGGCCGAGGGGCCGTTGCCGGTGATGATGCGGTCGAGGGCTATCACAGGGGCGTCGCGGTGGATGGCGTTGGGCATGAATTTCTCAAATCCCGGATAGCATGTGGCCTCTTTGCCGTCGAGGATTCCCAGTGGGCCGAGCACCACTCCGGGCGATGCGCAGATGGCGGCGATCTTGCCCGATTGTGCCTGATTGATCAGCAAGGTGTTGAGCGGCTGAAACTTAGCGATGTTCTCAGCTCCGGGCATGCCTCCCGGGATGATGAGCCACTCGGGTGTGATGAAGTCGGTCTTGTCGTATATCAGGTCGGCGGTGAGGGTGATGCCGTGTGCTCCTGTCACGCTGTGGTTCGGGGTGATAGACACCGTCTTGATGTCCATGCCGGCACGGCGCATTACGTCGACTACAGTGATGGCTTCTGTCTCTTCGAAGCCGGGTGCCAAGAAAATGTAAGAAGTGTCCATGCTGATCTCGAGTGTTAAAGGATTAGTAAATTGAATGTTAAACGCAAAGAAAATATAAATTGTTCATTAAACCAAATCTCAGACCGATTATTTTTTTCGCTCCCCGTCTCTTTTTTCTAAAAGCGGGGTCGTCCAAGGCGCGTAAAGTGCTGTAAACCAACTGTAACGCATTTGAAAAATTTTGTGTGTCGGCTTCCGCTTAACATTCGCTGCAATGGTGCCGTCAAGTTGGCGTAAACGTTTGGCGACAAAAAAGCGGCGCTGCGTCCCGGAGGGGGCACAGCGCCGTTGTAGGGCTAATCACTCGCTACGATGAGCGGGTGACGGATGGTTGGGGCTGATTAGCCGTTAACCTTCACCATGCGGGCGATGAGGTCGAGCACCTTGTTGGAGTAGCCGATCTCATTGTCGTACCAGCTGACAACCTTTACGAAGGTGGGGGTGAGCTGGATACCTGCCTTGGCGTCGAAGATCGAGGTCAGGGGGCAGCCGAGGAAGTCGCTCGAAACGACTGCGTCCTCAGTGTAGCCGAGGATACCCTTGAGTTCGCCCTCAGAAGCTTCCTTCATAGCGGCGCAGATCTCATCGTAGGTAGCGGGCTTAGCGAGGTTGACGGTGAGGTCAACTACAGATACGTCGAGGGTGGGGACACGCATCGACATACCGGTGAGCTTGCCGTTGAGCTCGGGGATTACTTTACCTACAGCCTTGGCAGCACCTGTCGAAGAGGGGATGATGTTGCCGGAAGCTGCACGGCCACCGCGCCAGTCCTTCATCGAGGGACCGTCGACAGTCTTCTGTGTAGCTGTGGTGGAGTGTACGGTGGTCATAAGGCCTTCTACAACGCCGAACTTGTCGTTGAGCACCTTGGTGATAGGTGCGAGGCAGTTGGTGGTGCAGGAAGCGTTGGATACGAACTGAGTGCCCTTAACGTACTTGTCGTCGTTTACGCCGCATACGAACATGGGGGTGTCGTCCTTGGAGGGAGCCGACATTACCACGTACTTGGCACCGGCCTCGATGTGACCCTGTGCTTTCTCCTTGGTGAGGAACAGACCTGTGGACTCAACTACGTACTCTGCGCCTACAGCACCCCAGCCGATCTCAGCGGGATTCTTGCATGCGGTAACGCGGATGTGCTTGCCATTGACGATGAGCTCGCTCTTCTCCATGTCGCAGTCTACGGTGCCGTCGAACTGGCCGTGCATGGTGTCGTACTTGAGCATGTAAGCCATGTAGTCGACGGGGAGGAGGTCGTTGATGGCAACAACTTCGATGTCGTTACGCTTTGTGGAAGCGCGGAATACGAAACGGCCGATACGACCGAATCCGTTGATACCTATTTTAGTCATAGTGAATAAAAATAAATTATAATGGTTTTTGATTGTCAGATATTCTCTCAAGAATCGCCTTAGCGCGAAGCCGAAATCGGCGCCGGGGCGCTTCGGGGCTTTACGCACTGCAAAGTTAGTGATTTTTCTGAAAAATCATTGTTAAGCATATATAATAATTACAGAAAAATTTCAGTAATGCGGCCAATGAGGTGGGGCACAGGGAGGATGGGAAAAATTGGCCACATTCCGGGGGTGACGACGGAGCGCAGGGGACGCACGAGGAGAAACGGGGGAGGAGAAGGAATAATTGGCCACAACTGCGGCTACGGATGCGAAGTAACCGTCCGGAAATACCCTCCTTGATACGAACATTGCGGCATCCGAAGCATATGGTGCATTCGGATGCCGCAATGTTGCTAATTTTTTTCTGAGGACGAGAGCCGTCGACAGATGTTGTCGAATCGGCTATTATTTCTCGCGCATGAACACCTGGATGGGTGTGCCGGTGAAATCCCAGTTTTCACGAATCTTGTTTTCGAGGAATCGGCGGTAAGGCTCCTTGACCCACTGGGGCAGGTTGCAGAAGAAGATGAAGGTGGGCACGGCAGCGCCTTTGAGCTGGGTGACGTACTTGACCTTGATATATTTGCCCTTGTTGGCCGGCGGGGGATAGGCGCCGATGGCTTCGAGCATCACCTTGTTGAGCTGCGACGTGGGCACCTCGCGGCGGCGGTTCTTGTAGACCTCCACGGCGGTCTCTATCACCTTGTAGATGCGCTGCTTGGTGAGCGCCGAGGTGAAGATGATGGGAAAATCGGTGAAGGGGGCGAAGCGCGAGCGGATGGCCTGCTCGAAATGGCGCTGAGCCTCGATGGATTTGTCCTCGGCGATGTCCCACTTGTTGACGCACACCACAAGGCCCTTCTTGTTGCGCTGTATGATGCCGAAGATGTTGGCGTCCTGGGCTTCGATGCCACGGGTGGCGTCGATCATGAGGATGCACACGTCGGAGGCCTCGATGGCGCGGATCGAGCGGATCACGGAGTAGTACTCGATATCCTCCGTCACCTTCTGCTTCTTGCGGATGCCCGCGGTGTCGACGAGGTAGAAGTCGAAGCCAAACTTGTTGTAGCGCGTGTAGATGCTGTCGCGGGTGGTGCCGGCGATGTCGGTGACTATGTGGCGGTCTTCGCCGATGAAGGCGTTGATGAGCGACGATTTGCCGGCGTTGGGTCGGCCCACGATGGCGAAGCGGGGGATCTCTTCGAGCTCCTCGCCGTCGTCGATGGGCTCGGGGAGCTTCTTGACAATCTCGTCGAGGAGGTCGCCGGTGCCGTAGCCGCTCACGGCGCTCACCGGATAGGGCTCGCCCAGGCCGAGGCTGTAAAACTCGGGCACGTTGTAGAGCCACTCGTTGGAGTCTACCTTGTTGGCCACGAGGATGACGGGCTTTTTCGACTTGCGGAGTATCTCGGCCACATGGTCGTCGAGGTCGGTGACGCCGTTCATGGCATCCACCACGAAGAGGATCTCATCGGCCTGCTCTATGGCCAGGTGCACCTGTTTGTTGATTTCGCCTTCGAAGATGTCGTCGGAGTTGACGACCCACCCTCCGGTGTCGACGATGGAAAATTCGCGTCCGCACCAGTCGACTTTGCCATACTGGCGGTCGCGGGTGGTGCCGGCGGTCTCATCCACGATGGCCTGACGGCTCTCGGTGAGACGGTTGAAGAGGGTCGATTTGCCCACATTGGGGCGTCCGACGATAGCTACGAGCTGTGACATAGGTGATCTGCGTTGTTGTGTAATGGTAAAGAGTTTGCGCCTCGGCCAGGGAGGAGGACAAAGTTACGAAAAAAAGCGGGAATTATTCGATGTATCCGAAAGCTTTGAGTTTGTTCTCGCGGTTGCGCCAGTTGGGCTCCACCTTGACGTGCAGCTCCAGGTAGACGCTCTTGTCGAAGAAGCGCTCGATGTCCTTGCGGGCCTCGGTGCCCACTTTTTTGAGCATCGTGCCACCCTTGCCGATGAGGATGCCCTTCTGGGAGTCGCGCTCCACGAAGATGGTGGCCATGATGTGGATGGAATTTTCTTTCTCCTCAAATTTCTCCACGATCACTTCTACGCTGTAGGGGATCTCCTTGTCGTAGTTGGTGAGGATCTTCTCGCGGATGATCTCGGTGACGAAGAAGCGCGCGGGCTTGTCGGTGAGGGCGTCTTTGCCGAAGTAAGGGGGCGACGGGGGGAGCAGCTCCACGATGCGGGCCATGAGGGCGGCGATGTTGAAGTGCTCTTTGGCCGAGATGGGGAAGACCTCGGCTTTGGGGAGGATCTTCTTCCAGCGGTCGAGGATCACATCGAGCTCGGCGTTGTTTTTGAGCAGGTCTACCTTGTTGATTACCAGCAGCACGGGGATGGTCTCCTTGGCCACCTTGGCGAGGAAGTCGGCATTCTTATCGGGGCTTTCCACCACGTCGGTGACGTAGAGGAGGATGTCGGCGTCGGTGAGAGCGCCCTCGGCGAAGTCGAGCATGCTCTCCTGGAGCTTATAGTTGGGCTTGAGCACGCCGGGGGTGTCGGAGAACACCACCTGATAGTCGGGGGCGTTGACGATGCCGGTGATGCGGTGGCGTGTGGTCTGTGCCTTGGGGGTGATGATGCTCATACGCTCGCCCACGAGGTCGTTCATCAGCGTGGATTTGCCCACATTGGGGTTGCCCACGATGTTGACGAAGCCGGCTTTGTGGTTGCAGGGCGCCTCGGCGGGGCAGGCTACGCGGTCGGTGGCTGCTGCCATGAGATTTTCGGTCTGCTGACGGTCTATCTCGTCAGCTATGGTTTCTTTGTTGTTGTTTTCGTTTGTCATAGGTCGGGGATTTTATTATTATCTGTAATGATAAACAAAAATAGCACCTGAAAAGATGCTATTTTGTGAAGATTTCATTCTCGGCATCCCTTTCGGAGGGTATGCCGGAGGGTTTTTACATATCCCAGACCAGAAGCATCGAGCCCCAGGTGAATCCTGCGCCGAAGGCGGTGAGGAGCACCTTGTCGCCCTTCTTGAGCTGATGTTTGAACTCGTCGAGGCAGATGGGAATTGATGCGGCCGATGTGTTGCCGGTGTGCTGTATGTTGACCAGAACCTTCTCCTGCGGGATGCCGGCGCGCGAGCTTACGGCCTCGATGATGCGGAGGTTGGCCTGATGGGGCACGAGCCAGTCGATGGTTTCGGCCGAGAGATTGTTGCGGCGGAGGATCTCTACCGAGGCGGTGTACATGTCGGTGACAGCGTTCTTATACACGTTGCGACCGTCCTGGAAGAGGAAGTGCTTGCCGTCGTCGAGGGTCTGCTGAGTGGTGGGCTGAGCGGAGCCGCCTCCCCACATCACCAGGTGCTCCAGTCCGCGGCCGTCGACGTGGAATACGCCGTCGATCACGCCTACACCGGGCTCCTCGGTGGGTTCTACCAGTACACAAGCGGCCCCGTCGCCGAAGAGCGGACAGGTGGAGCGGTCGTTGTAGTTGACCATGGAGGACATTTTCTCAGTGCTGCAAACGATGATTTTCTTGCGGAGTCCGCTCTTGATGTAAGCTGCGGCGTCCTCGAGCGCTACGATAAATCCGGCGCAGGCGGCCTGGATGTCGTATCCGTAAGCCTTCTTCAGCCCGGCACCTTCGATGATGATGGAGGCTGTGGAGGGGAAACGGTAGTCGGGGTTGGAGGTGGCGCAGATCAGGAGCTCCACATCGGCGGGATCGGTGTGAGTTTCCTCAAGGAGCTTCTTTACGGCTTCGATACCCATGTATGAAGATCCGACATCTTTTTTGAGGATGCGGCGCTCCTTGATGCCGACGCGTGTAGTAATCCATTCATCGTTGGTATCCACCATCTTCGACAGCATTTCGTTGTCGAGCACGTCGTCGGGGAGGTATGATGCGATACCGCTAATCTTTGCGTTGAGCATGTCTGTAGTGTTTGGTAATAGTAGAACGTAGGAGGGGACGCAAAGGTTTTCCTCCGTGGTTTTGGTTTGTGTTGATTTTGAAATTCACGCGGGCCTGCGTCTGCGGTGTGCGGGAGTTCCTCTGAGGCCGTGTGGCGCAGATTGTTGAAAAGGCTGCCGGAAGTCAGATGTGTCTTTACATTCCCGGACAGCCCTTGTGAGATTTCAAACAGTGAGGCTTAAACTACAGCGTTTTTCTCGATGGCGATTTTACCGCGATAGTAGCCACATTCGTTGCAAACGCAGTGGTAAACGTGCCATGCACCGCAGTTGGGGCAGATGGCGAGAGTGGGCATAGCAGCCTTGTCGTGTGTGCGACGCTTTGCTGTGCGGGTCTTGGATTGTCTTCTTTTAGGATGTGCCATTGTTGTTGATATGTTATTTTCTTGTTGTTACTTATATATATGTGGTTCAGGACGATGGGCGAAGCGTTTATTCTTCGTTGTCCTGAGGAGCGTCGGGTGTGGTGTCCTGATCCATCGAGTCCATCTCGTCGATGAGCTCGTCTTCAAGCTCGGCATCGGGATTGTCGGAGGTGCGAGCGCGGTGCTTTTTGAGCAGCGAGCTCATGGCGCGGTTGCATTTTCCCAGCGGATGCACGTGCTTGATGGGGATGGCCAGCGACACTGTGTCGTATATCATGTATGCGACATTGAGCGTGGTATCTCCGTAAGGGATCTCTAAGAGCTCGTCGGAGTCGTCGCGATACTCCTCGCCATATTTCACATTGATGGCGTAGGTGGCGTCGATGTCGAGCGTGAGATCGTCGAGACAGCGGTCGCACGGCACCACCACAGTGCCTTTTATCACGAAGGAGAGAGCATAGACATCGTTGTGATAATCTGCGGTGAGCGTGACGTTTACGTCAGCGTCGCGCACATCGGGACTCTCCATATTCTCGAAGAATTGCCTGTCGAGGTGGTACTCAAATGTATGCTTGCCTTCGGCGAGCGAGCGCAGAGGCAACTTAAACTGACTGAACTTTCCCATAGCAACGGTCTGCGGAAAAACTTTGCAAAGTTATATAATTTCCTTTTGATTACCAACTTTTCCACGAAAAATCGCCGAAACCGCTCTTTTGCACCTATTCGCGGGCTGCCTGACGGGCGGCGCGTGGCATCAGAAGAACGGACTGAAGAGGCGCAGGGCGCCCCGGATGCGGAGTCCGGTGAGGGCGCAGGTGGCCTGGAGGAGGAGGCGATGGAGAGGCGA
>CAJLLX010000072.1 GCA_905207535.1 uncultured Muribaculaceae bacterium
AAGGTGTACCGCGACGACATCGCCGCTGCGGTGCACACCTTCACCTCCCCCGCTCCGGGCGAGGAGCTCAGTTTCACCGACACCGACCTCACCACCGGCAACCACACCTGGCGCCTGGTGCCCGAGCTCAACGGCCAGGAGGGAGCGCGTGCCGAGGTTTCGGCCTACATCGGCATCGACATCCCCATGGCGGTCACCAACCTCAGCGCCGCTGAGCTTGCCTCGGGTGCCGTGGCCCTCACATGGGACGCTCCCGCAGGGGTCAACGGCGGATACACCGGCGCCGATGCCGTCACCTACAAGGTGACCCGCACCGACGGCGCCACCGACACGGTGCTCGCAGAGGGACTGAGGGAGACCTCCTTCACCGACACCTCGGTAGACACCTCGGTGCAAAGCTATCAGTACTACCTCGTGGAGGCATCCACCGTCACAGGCACCTCGGAGGTGGCCGAGAGCAATTCGCTCTTCACCGGGCCGGCCTACAGCATCCCCTTTAAGGAGAATTTCGCCTACGGCACCCTGGCCAAGTCGCCCTGGGTAATGGAGACCGTGGTAAGCTCCGTGATGAATCCCACATGGAGCATCGTGGCACAGGGCACCCAGCCGGTGTGTCCGCCCATCGACGGCGACGACGGCATGCTCGCCTTCAACACCCTGCTCGGAGGTCTCAACTTCTATCAGGGCGCGCAGGTGCGCCTCGCCACTCCCGCCATCTCGCTGAAGGATACCACCGATCCGTATCTCACCTTCTGGCTCTTCCACTACGACACCACTCAGACGTCGCAGGAATACAATCAGGAGACCGAGGAGTATGAGACCGTCACCTACACCTACAATGACAAAGTGAAGGTGCAGATCGCCGTGGACAACGGCGCCTACACCGACATCCCCGACTCGGAGATAGAGCTTGCAGCCAACAACAACGGCTGGACCCGCTACCGCATATCGCTCGCACCCTACAAGGGCGCTGAGAAAGCCTCTGTGGGTCTGCTCGGCATCGCCGACGGCGGCGGCAACATCCATGTCGACGGTCTGCTCATCACCGACACCTACGCCTCCGACCTCGAGATCACCGACATCCTCGGCCCGCAGAGCTGCAAGGCCGGCGATGAGGCCAAATATCTGGTGCGGGTGGTCAACAACGGCGCCACCTCAACCAAGGCCTATACCGTGGACCTCTGTGTCGACGGCAAGCCGGTGCAGACACTCTCCAATCCCGGCGCGGCTATCTTTGCCAACGGCGGCGAGAAGCTCTTCCGCTTCACCTTCACCCCGCAGCTCGCCCACTCGGGCGCTGAGCACACCGTGACCGCCCGCATCAACTGCGCCGCCGACATGTGCCCGGCCAACGACGTCTCCGATGCCGTGGCCCTCGAGGTGCCGGCGATGGATTTCCCCGCCGTTGAGACCTTCAGCGGCCTCCAGACCCCCTCGGAGGTGACACTCACATGGGACGAGCCCGACTTCGCCTCATACCGCTCGCCGCGACGCGACGACCAGGAGAAGCTCAACCCCTTCATCATCAGCGGCATCGCCGACTATACGCTCATCGACAACGACAAATCGTCCGAGACCTACTGCATCAGCGGTATCGACGGCTACGACAATGCCCGCGCGGCCATGGCCTACCAGGTGTTCAACCCCGAAAAGGCAGGCGTTGACCTCGAAGAGCCGTTCAACCGCCGCTGGTATGCCCGCTCCGGCTCGCAGATGCTTGTCAGCTGGGGAGCCTCGCAGGCCGACGCCAACGACGACTGGCTGATCTCGCCCGAGCTTTCAGGCGAGGAGCAGGTGGTGTCGTTCTATGTCAAGAGTATCACCATGGCTTACACCGAGCGCTTCCGCGTGCTCTACAGCCGTGACACCAAGAGCATAAGCGACTTTGTGAAGGTGGCCGAGGCCAACTACTACACCCCCGGCGGCAAGTGGCGCAAATTCTCGGTGCGTCTCCCCGAGGGGGCCAAGTATTTCGCCATCCACTGCATCTCGGCCGATGCCTTCGGCCTGATGGTCGATGACATCTCTTTCGAGCCCCGCAACGCCTCGGCCGAGAGCTTCGACCTGATGGGCTACAACATCTACCGCGACGGCGAGAAGCTCAACTCCGAGCCTCTGACCACCAACAGCTACACCGACAGCGACCTCCCCGCCGGGCAGCACACCTACTTCGTGACCACGGTCTACGCATCGGGCGAGAGCTCGCCTTCGCCGGTGTTCGTGGCCGCCGAAACGGGCATCGCTGCGCCTGAGAGCGACGATGCCGCATCGGAGTTCCTCGCCATAGGCCATGAGGGATGTCTCGAGCTGTATGTGGCTCAGGGGACCCGTGCCGTCAGCGTCTTCGCAGCCGACGGCCGCCCGGTGCTCGCTGAAAATGTGAGCGGCAGCTCCACATTCGCCCTCCCCGCAGGGGTCTACTTCGTGACCTCCGGTGGCGACACCCGCAAAGTTCTTGTAAAATAATCTTCATACTCCCTTGTCGGGAGAGTGCCGGGGCCAAAGGCGACCCGCACTCTCCCGATATCATTTTAAGACTCTTACCTTTTCCTAAAAGTTATTTTTACCACTTATGGGAATACGCAGACATATCGCAGCCGCGGCGATGGCAGCGACACTACTTCAGGCTTCGGCGGTGACTTCAAGACTGACTCCGGTGGAAATCACCGACCCGCAGGGCAATGCCGTCACGGTGATTGCCGTGGGCGACGAACATTCGCGCAGATACATCAACGCATCCGACGCCCGCGAGGTATCGTGGATCGCCAGCTTCGGCTCTGCCAAGAGTTTCACCCCCGTGCAACGCTTACGGGCTCAGAGCGGCCCACAGAAGGCGCAGCAGCGCATCACCACCTTCCCCACACTCGGCGAAAACCGATTTTTAGTGGTGCTGGTGGAGTTTGCCGACAAGGCGTTTGCCACGGCCGACCCCGCTGGCGAGTTCGACGACCTTTTCAATAAGCCCGGCTACGACACCCTCGGGGGCACCGGTTCGGTGGCCGACTACTACCGCGACTGCTCCAACGGGCTGTTCGCTCCGCACTTCGATGTGGTGGGTCCGGTGAAGATGAGCGGCAATGTGGCCTACTACGGCAGCGGCAGCGACGACTCGCGCGCCGGACTGATGGTGATGGAGGCCTGCCTCGCCATCGACGGCACCGTGGACTTTTCGCTCTACGACCACGACGGCAACGGCGAGGTGGATTCGGTCTACTTCATCTATGCCGGCAAGGGGGAGGCCGACGGCGGCGAGCCCGACACCATCTGGCCCCACTCGTGGAATCTCTCCGACCAGGAACGCGAGCTGACCCTCGACGGCGTGGCCGTGCAGGGCTATGCCTGCTCGCCCGAGCTCGACGGCTCGGCCAAACTCAACGGCATGGGCACCCCCTGCCACGAGTTTGCACATGTGCTCGGGCTCCCCGACCTCTACTGCACCAACAGCTATGTGTCGTGCCTGCATCCCTCGGATTTCTCGCTGATGGCCCGCGGCAACTACCTCAACGACGGCCGCACTCCCCCGGCCCTCAGCGCCTACGAGCGGTATGAACTGGGTTGGCTCACGCCCCGCGAGCTCACCCACCCGGCCACCATTGCCCTGCAGCCCATATCGCAGGACCATGAGGCCGCCTGCCGCATCGCCACCGAGCGCAAAAATGAATATTTCCTTCTCGAGAACCGCCAGCCCACCGGCTGGGACACCTATCTCCCCGCCCACGGCATGCTGGTGTGGCATATCGACTACAGCCCCGACATCTGGGACCGCAACCGCGTCAACGCCAACCCCGACCATCAGTATGTCGACATCGTGGAGGCCAACAACGCCACCACCTTCACTCAGGCGTCGGGCTTCACCTTCCCCGGATCGTCGAATGTGACCTCGCTCACCTCCTCCACCCGTCCGGCCCTGGAGAGCTGGAGCGGCACGCCCATTGATCTGCCCATCACCGACATCAAGGAGAACGCCGACGGCACCGTGAGCTTCGACGTTGCCGGCGGCAAAGCCCCTGTGGGCACCCCCACCGGGCTGACCCTCATCTACGCCGGTGTCAACTCATTTTCGCTCAGCTGGGCTCCCGCCACGGGTGCCACTCACTATATCTGCCGCACCACGCCGCTCGACGCATGGGACACGCCCATCGGCGAGCCGTCGACATGCACTCTGCCCGACGGAGAATGTATCTACAATCCCTCCGGCCTCACCCCCGGCGGCCGCTATGCCGTGGAGGTGTGCGGTGCCGACCAATATGAGCAGGGACCATGGAGCGAGACGTTCATAGTGCCGCTTATGGAGCCCACCTTCGAGTATTCCTCGCCGACAGCCTACGGGCCTGAAGATGTCGGCAGCGACCACTTTACGGCCATCTGGGAGCCGATGCGCGAGGCCAAGAGCTACCGCATCGACGTCATCCCGCAGATCAGGGGCGAAGAGAGCTTCGTCACCGTAGATTTCACCGGCAAAACCATGCCTGAAGGGTTCACCACCTCTTCGTCGACCTGGATCAGTATGGCCGGCAACTACGGCGAGGCCGCACCCTCCCTGCGCCTCGGCGCCGACGGCGACTACATCGCCACTCCGGAGGGATACAACTCCGTGAGCAGCGTCAGCTTCTGGGTCAAGGCACAGTCGCCCGACCCCGACGCCCGCATCATCATCGAAGAGATAGACTGCAGCGGATCCGCCTCCACCATCGCCACCTACACCCCCGGCGAGCCCCCCGAGACAGTGCGCTTCGAGAGCAACCTTCCCGAGATCGACTGCTCCACCTTCGTGCGCATCCGCTTTGTCAAAGCCGGCAAATGCACCGTCAATATCGACGACCTCAAGGTAGGCTACGGCGGCAAAATCCGGGAGGATCCCCCCGGACGCATCGCCCGCATTGCCGAAGGCGCCGACACCCGCTCGCTCCTCATCGACGGTCTCACTCCGGCCACCACCTACGGCTTCTATGTGCGCGGATACAATGCCGATAACCGCCTCTCCCTCCCCTCCGAGACCATCATCTTCACCACCGCCGATGCCTCCTCTCTCCCGGCGATAGAAGCGACCGACGCCGACACCCCGGTGGATGTATATTCCATCTCGGGAGTGTGCCTGCTGCGCTCCGTCACCCTCGCCGAAGCCCGCCTCCTCCTCCCTCCGGGCCTCTACATCGCCGCCGGCCGCCTCCTCCCCATCCCCTGATTTCCCCCCAATCGCCGGCCGCCTGTTCAGTTATCACGCGAGCTCGCGTGATAATACCTCTCTCCTCCCTCAAATACCATAGCCGCGAAGCGGGCGATATTCCTTTGAATGCCGAAAATGGGGGCGGTATGGATTGATTACGGGGATAAATGCGTAACTTTGCAGGCATGAAGCGAAAAGATTTTGAGATAATGGCTCCCGTGGGGAGCTACGAGAGCCTCTGGAGCGCTATCCACGCCGGGGCTGACGCGATATATTTCGGGGTGGAGGGGCTCAACATGCGCTCGCGCTCGAGTGTCAATTTCACCCTCGACGACCTGCGCGAGATCTCGCGCATCTGCGACGAGAATGGGGTGAAATCGTATCTGACGGTCAACACCATCATCTACGACTCGGATATGGCGCGTATGCGCGAGATCATCGACGCCGTGGCGGCCTCGGGCATCTCGGCTATCATCGCCTCGGATATGGCGGCCATCCTCTATGCCCGCAGCCGCGGAGTGGAGGTGCATATCAGCACTCAGCAGAGCGTGGGCAACACGGAGACGCTGCGCTTTTTCGCGCAGTATGCCGATGTGGTGGTGCTGGCGCGCGAGCTCTCGCTCGAGCAGGTGCGGGAGATCCACGAGGCCATCGTCCGCGACGACATCCGCGGCCCCCGCGGCGAGCTGGTGAGGATAGAAATGTTCTGCCACGGTGCGCTCTGCATGGCCATCTCGGGCAAATGCTATCTCTCGCTGCACGAGATGAACAGTTCGGCCAACCGCGGCGCCTGCACCCAGATCTGCCGCCGCTCCTACACCGTCACCGACCGCGAGACCGGCGAACAGCTCGATGTGGACAACAAATACATCATGTCGCCCAAGGACCTGAAAACCATCCATTTCCTCAAC
Source organism: uncultured Muribaculaceae bacterium (assembly GCA_905207535.1). Taxonomy (GTDB): domain Bacteria; phylum Bacteroidota; class Bacteroidia; order Bacteroidales; family Muribaculaceae; genus UBA7173. The sequence continues at coordinate 6,079 of CAJLLX010000072.1, forward strand.
AAGATGATCGACGCCGGAGTGCGCGTATTCAAGATCGAGGGACGTGCCCGCGGGCCCGAATATGTGTCGATAGCGGTGCGATGCTACAGCGAGGCCATCGAGGCCATCTGCGACGGCACCTACTCGCAGGAGAAGATCGACGGCTGGGACACGGAGTTGAAAAAGATCTTCAACCGCGGCTTCTGGAACGGCTACTACCTCGGCCAGCGCCTGGGCGAATGGTCGTCGAAATACGGCTCGTCGGCCACCCGCACCAAGGAATATCGCGCCAAGGGTGTGCGCTACTTCTCCAACATCGGCGTGGGCGAATTTTACATGGAGAGCGGCGAGCTGCATGTGGGCGACGAGGTGGTGATCACCGGCCCTACCACCGGCACACAGATACTCACGCTCGAAGAGATCCGTGTGGGGCTCAAACCGGTGGAGAAAGCCGTCAAGGGCGACTCCTTCTCCATCGCCGTCCCCTCCAAGATCCGCCCCTCCGACAAGCTCTACCAGTGGGTGGCCAAAGACCCCAAGGAGTAAAACCGTATATTACAGACAGCAATAGCCGCGAGGCGGGTCGATGCCCGCTTCGCGGCTATTGCTGTCTGAGGGAGGAGAGAGGGATTATCACGCGAGCTCGCGTGATAACTGAACAGGCGGAGAGAGCGAGGATCAGAGGAGGGCGAGGGCGGCGCGGTATTTCGGCATGGTGCCGGCTTTACGGATGGCTTTCAGGGCTTTGTGGCCGATCTCGGCTTCGGCATACTCCCAGAATGGGCGGATTTTCAACAGGATCTGACTGTCGCCACAAAGGGTGGCGCTATAATATTCGAGGATGCGGTCGTGAAGGCGCAGCATGCGCTCAATGCGCTCGGACAGAGACCATTCGCGCCCTGCATCGTATTCCGCGTAGAGGGAGGGGCGCCCTAAGATGCCTCTCCCTGCCATCACGCCGCCTATGCCGGGAAAACGGGCGAAGATATCGGCAATGTCGGCGGGGGTGCGTAGGTCGCCGTTGAAGAGTACCGGCGCCGCCGACGCGTCGGCAATGCCTTGGAATTCGTTGAGGTGAAGCGCGCCGGCGTATTGCTGACGCGCCGTGCGGGGATGCACCGATACAAACTCAAGGGGGAGGCGGTTGAGGATCGGGATCACCCGGCGCCATGACGAGGGGTCGTCGCAGCCGACGCGCATCTTTACCGAAAACGTCAACGGTGCGAACTCCGCTGCGATGTCGGGCAACGCCTCAAGGCGCTCGGGATGCTCAAGAAGGCCCGCTCCGCGGCCCCGCGACGTCTGCAGCGGGAAGGGGCAACCCATATTGAGATTCACCGACGAGGCCCCGCAGGCCACAAGCTCGCGGAGCAGCAGCCGCAGCTCGTCGGCATTGCTGAAGATCACCTGCGGCGTAAGATTCACCCCTTCATTAAGGGCGGAAGTGAAGTCGCGCAGATCGTGAGGCCGCGCCCGCCCCTTCTCCACACGTATGAACGGGGTGAAATAGCGGAGGTCGCCGCCGTATTCACGGTGGTGCCACGTGCGCCAGGGGGCATCGGTATGTCCCTGCAAGGGAGCGATGTAGTGCATTGTGATTCAACTATTTTAACCTCTCGAGCAGCTCCGTGCCGGTCATCGCAGTCATCTCGGAGAAGGCGAAAAGTTTCTTGCCGAGGTCTTTGAGCGAAGCGCCGATGTGATACACCGTCTCATCGACGATCAGGAAACGGTCGTGAGCCTTTTTGTAGTCGTGCAGGGTCACACCGGGGTATTGGGCATTGTGGCGGGCGACATCCTGGCGGAGCTGTGGCGAAGTGAGAATACGTCTTTCTATCGGGACTGACAACTGGTCACAATTTGTGACCGGTTCCTTGTCTGGTGTATTTTGAATCGGTAATTTGTCTTCTTTGTTTTCCATATGCAAATTTAGCAAAAATTCATGATACTGCTGCCGGCATGGAGGAGGGACGGGGCCATCCCACCGGGGAGATTATCGCAAAATCTTTTCGCTTCATGGATACAAAGTTACGGAATAAGTGTTATATTTGCGTCCCCTAAAAATCAGACAGACGAAAAGATGAATATAGCAGTATACTGTTCGGCACACGAAGGATTGCCGCAGGCGGTGCGCGATGATGCCGCCGCACTGGGCCGCTGGATCGGCAACAATGGCCACACGCTGGTGTACGGCGGCCTCGACAATGGGCTGATGGGCACTGTGGCCTCGGCTGCCGCCGAAAGCGGTGCCAAAATCATGGGCGTGGTGCCCCAGAGCCGCCTCTCGCGCCGGCATCCCGCCAACACCCTCGACAGAATGGTGGCCACCCTCCACGAGCGCAAGCAGACGATGGAGGAGAATGCGCATGTGTTCGTGGCTCTCGACGGCGGCATCGGCACCATCGACGAGGTGATGTCGGCCCTGGCCTCAACGTCGTTTTTCGACACTCCCCGGCCGATACACCTGCTCAACCGCGACGGCCTCTACTCGCCTCTGGCGCAGATGATGGCCGAGATGCAGAGCCGCGGGCTCGTGAGGCCCGAAGTGGCCGCCCGGCTGCAGATGCACCCCACAGTCGACGCGCTCCTGGCAGCCCTCGAGGCCGACGCCGCCGCGATGACATTCGACTGACACCGCATATCCCCTCTACACAAACCCTTAAACACCCCTCACAGCATGAAAATCTATACCCGCACCGGCGACATGGGCACCACTTCGCTCGTCGGCGGACAACGCATCTCAAAAGACTCCGTACGCCTCGAAGCCTACGGCACCGTAGACGAGCTCAACTCGTTCATCGGCCTGCTCATAGCGCAACCCGCCCTCACCCACGCCGAAGACAGCACCATAAAGACGCTCAGCATGGTGCAGAACAAGCTTTTCAACATCGGCGCATATCTGGCCACCGACAACACCGACAACCCCATGGCCGAGCCCGCCGGCCTGGGCCATCAGGCCATAGCCACACTCGAGGCACAGATCGACCTGATGGTGAGCCGTCTGCCCGAGATGCGCTGCTTCATACTCCCCGGAGGCACCGTAGCCTCGGCACAGGCACAGGTGTGCCGCGCCGTATGCCGCCGCGCCGAGCGCCGCGTAGTGGCCCTGGCAGCAGAGGCCCGCGTCGACGACATCGTCATCCGATTTCTCAACCGCCTCAGCGACTACCTCTTCATCCTCGCTCGCCACCTCAACCACATCGCCGGCATCCCCGAAATACCCTGGGACAAAGAGGCATAGCCGCCGCGCCGCGGGCGCCACAGCGCTATCGTCTACGGAGCCCACGGCGAAATAGAGCAAGCTAATAGCAGCCGCATGCAATAATCGCACACGCTCATCGTTATAAACTAAACAAACGAAAAAACGGGGCGGCATCGGCAGCCACCTGCCCGCAACTCACCACCCCCGAAAAGAAACTAATAAAACTCCATATACCACCAAGTAAAAAAATTTTACAGCTATGTATTGGACACTTGAACTCGCATCGAAACTCGAAGACGCACCCTGGCCCGCAACCCGCGAGGAGCTCATCGACTACGCCCAGCGCAGCGGCGCGCCCCTCGAAGTGATAGAGAACCTTCAGGAAATCGAAGACGAAGGCGAAACCTACGAATGCATCGAAGACATCTGGCCCGACTACCCCTCCAAAGAAGACTTCTTCTTCAACGAGGATGAATACTGATTGTTAGTCAGTTGCTTAACTGATAATATATCAAGGAGTTGTGCAAATCTTGAATGATGGCGCGACTCCTTTTTACTTGCCTATTACACCCTTTTACCACCAAATAAAATGGTCTAAAAATACCTGTTGGTTGAATTAATTTCTTAAAATATTTATAATGAAAAAGTTGCGCA
>CAJLLX010000073.1 GCA_905207535.1 uncultured Muribaculaceae bacterium
CGCTCCCGCCGCTGGTGGCAAAACACTCCGCCCGGCAGCCGCCGAAACTCTCCACCCTGCGTCCGGCGCCGATGTAGCGTCCGGCGGCCTCGGCGATGATGTCATAGCTCACGCTGTCGCGCTCCGTATGCAGCTGATCCATCAGGCCGCGCCCGTCCTCGGCGCCGGCTGCCTCGTAGGCTCCCACGGTCTTCTCCGCCTCGCATCCTTCACTCAGCGGATTTTCCACCGTCAAGTGCTCCTTCAGCCCTTTCCCGGTGGTTATGGCCATCCTTACTGCCCGCCAACGCGCCTCGGCCCCTATCAGCGGCAGACTGGCGTACACCGTGGCGCCATGCCCGTCGTTGGCCACGCGGCAGCGGCACTGCCCGTCGCCTTCCATCGGATCGATCTCGGTGTCGCACACTTCCACTATCGCTTTTTTCACTATCCTGCCCCACGGAGCCGCGAGGCTCTCCATCCCGCAGAGCACCACTTCATACCCCCGGCCGCTCATCGTGGCGCTGTCGAGGCTCCCGAGGTTCCCGTCGGTCCCTTTCAGCGCTATCTCGCTTCGGCAGGCTATTCCGCCGGCGCCGCTAAGCAGCACGGGCAGCGAGCTTACTATGGTGCTCCCGCTCCCGTCGATCAGCCGGTAGCGGCACAGGATGGGTTGCAAAAACTGCCCTATCCCGGCCGCTCGCCGCTTCAGCTTGTCATAACCTCTCATCACGGCGGCGCTCACGGCGGCGGTGTCGCTGTCGGTCAGCGTGGTGCCGTGCACATCGCTCTGACCGCTCAATCCCACGCTCCCGGTGCTCACCGTCAGGTCGCGCCCCTCGCGGCTCTCCAGCCGCAGCGTGGGCAGCTGGGGCATCTCGCCGTAGTAACTGATTGTGCCTTCTTTGTCGTAGCAGGCATACACGGCGCGGGCGCCTTTCACGGTCAGCCGCAGGGTGCCGGCCTCCACGTCGGTCACTCCGGTCAGCTCCCCTTTCAGGGTGCAGAGGGTCTTCACTGTGGCATCGGCTTTCACCGTCTCCCCGGCTGCCCCGAGGGCATAGCCAAGCGCATTTCCCCGGCTGAACCATTCGGCCTGCTTCCCCGAGGTGCCGCTCAGAGGGGTCACTCCTGCGGGCATCCATCCGTCTTCCCTCACCGTCCGGGGCACTCCCGCACTGCGCCACATCTCGGGCCACCGCTCGTCGCGCCTCACATTCACCCCGGCTATCATCTTTCCGCCCCCTATCCGCGTCAGCTCTATCTCCGCCAGCCCCCGCAGGGCCCTTTTCCTGTTCTCGCTTTTCTGTTTCATAGTCTCTCCTTTCCATTCATCCTTTATAAAATTCCAGCACTTCGATGTCATATCGCTGCATCTGCTCCTCCTCTCTGATGGCATGCAGCCCGATGGCGCGGGTCATCAGTATGTCGTCATGTTTCCCCCGCCGGGCGCCGTAGCTCCCGTTGGGCTGCAGCTCATACACATTCAGTTCGGCGCAAGCCTCGGCGTCGCGCTCTTCGTACAGCCCGTCGCGCACGGCGGCTATCAGCTCGGTCACTATCATCTGCTTGGTGGCGCGGTTGGTGTGAAATCCCACTCGCCACCCGCCTCCGCCCCCGTCGGGGTCGGGCCCGCGGCGATACAGATTGGCATAATGCTCATAGAGCTCATGCAGGATATATTCCCCCTGGTCGGGCGCCTCGGTCTCCAGAGTGTTGCTCTCGAACACGAGCAACGCCCGGTTGTAGTATGTGGCTATCGCCGCGGCTTTCCAAGTCAGCAGGTCGTGGTCGGTATGTCCGCGCCACTGCGCCGCCACCCTCGGTTTCCCGTCGCCGGCCCTCAGCACGGCTATCACGCTCCAGTCGGAGTCGCGGCTGCGCCCGCCTACATCCACCGCCACCACATAGCGCCCCTCCGCCTCGGGCCGTTCCCACAGCTTCAGCCCACCTTTCGAGTCGCTCACAAACCGCACTGCTCTCAGTGCTTCCGGACCTATCACGGCACCGCTCGCCGCCACAGCCTCACCCGTGGCTTCCGGCGACCGGCATCCTTCGCACAGCCTCCCCACGGCCTCAGTCGAAAATACATTTGTGCCCGTATTGGCGAACGCCTCGGTGGGATTGCTCGGATATTCGGCCTGCATCGACTTGTGATCGGCATACTCCCTGCGCTTCCGGTGATACCAGTTGATCGCCTCAAGCGTCACACCCTGCTCCCACAGCCCCTGCTCGTACTCGTCCATCGACTCCCACAGCCGCCTCACATTCTTCACCGGCGTACGGTAGATCTCGATCTCGTGCCACGGCACGAACACCGCCGTCTTGTCGCTCTCGCCCCGCTCGCTTCGCTTCCACTCGCTGTGAAAGAAGTTGCCCATACCGTTGGCCGTACTCTCATACACTATCAGCGTGTTGGGCCCGTCGCCGATGCCGCCGCAGATGGCCCTCACATAGTCGGCCGGAGTGCTCTTGGGAGTATCCTTCCAGAAAGCCACCTCCGTGAGGTGCGCCATCGCATAGTCGCCGCCGCGGATCGCATCCTGCTTCTCCGACGATCCCAGCGATATCCGGCAATCCCTTCCCGCTATCTCCCTCATCTGGTCCTGACCCTCATATCGCGCCAGTCGCGGAGCCGCATCCCCCTCCCAAAGCTCCCGCGGGTAGTGCGTCAGCATCGTGTTGTACATCCCTCGGATCGTCGCCGCCCCGCGCGCCACATGAGCGCATATCAGAGAATGCCAGTTTTTCAACCGCGTGCACTGCAGCCACGCCATATACATCTGCACCAGCGTCGACCCTCCCCACTGCCGCGCCTTCAGCATTATCAGCCTTATCGGCTCACCCCTCAGCCGCTGCCTCTCCATAATCCCCAGCACCCTCCGCTGCGGCCTGTTCAACCTGAACGGCACCAGCCTCGGGCTGCTCTTATCCTTAATCCTCACGCACACCGCCGCCCAATACTCAAAGTCCTCCCTGCACCTCAGCCTCACCCATTCCCTCCTCATCTCCTGTTTAGTGATCACGCGAGCTCGCGTGATAATCGCCTCCTTCCCCTTCGTCTCAGTCTCGCTCTCCCCCTCTTCTCGCGTCGCGCAGCTGTTTTTAGTCCTCAAAGCTTCAGCTTTGAGCCTGCTATAGATCCTCCCTCCTTCTTCCGCCGCTTTTTTTCTCAAAGCCCTGTATTCCCGGCTTTTGTACATGCTTTCTGGTACATATTCCACTCTCCCTTCGGTCAGCACATCCTCGCACACCCTCCTTCTTCTCCACGGGCCCTCTTTTGCTCCATATCCCACGCTTCCTATCCCTTTCAGCGGGTCGTACATCTCCTCCGACTCTCGCAGCAGCCTCTGCCTTTCCTCGTTCTCGCGCCTCAGCACCTCTATCGCTTCCTCGCATATCCCTTTCAGTGTCTCTTTTTCTGCCATCATTCTTCCTCCTGTTTTTTGATGGCAAAATTAAGGGCGAAACAGAGCAGCTTAGTGCCCTGTTTCGCCCAAAATTTTTTTCTTTTTGTCTCCGGCGCGAAGCTTTAGCTACGCCCCCCCTCTCAGTATCAGATGGAGAGGCGGCGGAGGGTGTTGAGGAGCTCGCGGTTGATGGGTTTGTCGTTTTTGATGGCTTTGACGAAGGGCACGTAGACAATCTCATCGTTCTTGACGCCGATCATCACATTGCGCTGGTCGTCGAGTATAGCGTCGATGGCGGCTGCGCCCATGCGCGAGGCCAGGATGCGGTCGTGGGCCGTGGGCGATCCGCCGCGCTGCAGGTGCCCGAGGATCGACACGCGCACGTCGTACTGCGGGTACTCCTTCTCCACGCGCTCGGCGATAGCCATGGCGCCTCCGGTGACGGGGCTCTCGGCCACAAGGACTATCGAGGAGTTCTTGCTCTTGCGGAAGCCGTTCTGAATGAGGTCGGCAAGCTGGTCGACTTCGGTGGAGATCTCCGGGATGATGGCAGCCTCGGCACCGGAAGCTATGGCGCCGTTGAGGGCCAGGAAGCCGGCGTCGCGTCCCATGACCTCGATGAAGAAGAGGCGCTCGTGGGAGGTGGCGGTGTCGCGGATCTTGTCGACGCACTCCATGATGGTGTTGAGCGCGGTGTCGTAGCCGATGGTGGTGTCGGTGCCGTAGAGGTCGTTGTCGATGGTGCCGGGGAGTCCGATGATGGGGAAATTGTACTCATTGGCAAAGATGCGGGCACCGGTGAGGGAGCCGTCGCCGCCGATCACCACAAGGGCGTCGATGCCGTGGCGTTTGAGGGTGTCATAAGCCAGCTGACGGCCCTCGGGAGTCTGAAACTCCTTGCAACGGGCAGTTTTCAGGATGGTACCTCCACGCTGTATGATGTTGGACACATTGGCTGTGGAAAATTCCACGATTTCGTCGGTCACCAGACCGCGATAGCCTCGATAAATACCTTTAACCTTAAAACCGCTGAAGATGGCCGAGCGGGTGACGGCGCGGATGGCGGCATTCATGCCGGGGGCGTCGCCTCCCGAAGTCAGGATACCGATGCACTTGATTTCTGCCATGTCGATGAATGTTATGCTGTGTTTCGCTGTGAGTTGATGGCGGATGCCCATGCGGGGCATCAGTCCTTGCATGCCGCAAAGTTAGAAAGTTTTTTTGATTATATGGCTGTGACTTTCCGTTTTTTTATCTAACTTTGGCGATGTTGCCCCTCCGGCACCTTACGTTACACACTTTCGATTATCACAATTTTTTGAATATCATACCTTTTTTGCAGATGATGAGAAAATTCCTTTACCTTCTTGCCGCCGCTGTGGTTGCTCTGAGCACCTCGGCCGGCGACTTCACCCGGCGTGCGCCCGAAAGCCTCTCCCCTTCGGGTACATCGCGCCCCGACAGGCCGCGCACCAACATCGGCGCTCAGGCGTCCGGTATCATTTCCACCCATGAGGCCCGCAAGGCCGTCACGGCTCCCGGCGCTATGCCCCCGATGAAAGCTTCCGCCACAGCGCCCTCGCTGTGCGGTCTGATGATCTACAGCGCCGACTGGCAGGGGACCAATGCCACCGGATTCTACTCTATCGACGCCACTACGGGCGCTCCCACGCTCATCCGGGCCACTCCCGAGCTGTCGGGGAGCGGCACAGTGGCCGGCATCCTGCTCGATGATGTGTTCTACGCCACGTATCTCGACGATTTCTTCGGGCAGATCAAGACCCTGCAGAATATCACCGTAGACCTCGCCACCGGCAAGACCAAAAAAGAGGATGTAGCTTCGCCGAGCTATAGCTTAGCATCGGTCAACATGACCTACGACGCCTCCACCCACACCGTATATTCGATCAACTACAGCGGCAACTCCACCGACTACTACGACCTCTGCACCTTCGACCCGCAGACATTCACCTTCTCGGTGGTAGCTTCGCTCAGCAACCACTATTACGCTTTCTGCTCCGACTCGCGCGGCTCGCTCTACGCCATCAACGATGCCGGCGAGGTGGTGCAGATCGATGCCGCTACCGGCATTGAGACCCGCATAGTGGCCAAAACCAACATCGAACCCGCCTATCAGCAGTCGTGCTGCTGGAGTCCGCGCGACAACAAGATCTACTGGGCTGCCTGCAACAACACCACGGCGGCTCTGGTGACCATCGACCCCGTGACGGGCGTGGTGGCGACCGCCACCCGTTTCCCGGGCGAAGAATCGTATGTGGCACTCACATGCACCGACCCCGCGCAGAATCCCGCCGCTCCGGCGGCTCCCGGCGACCTCGCTGTCAGCTTCAACGAGCCCGGCGGATTCACGGCCCATATCTCCTGCACCGCGCCGACCCTCTCGATAGCCGGTGCGCAGCTCGATAGGGAGCTGACCCTCTCGCTTTCGGTCGACGGTAAGGTGGTCAACACCGCCCAGCTGATGCCCGGCGTGCAATATTCGTTCGTGCAGCCGCTCACTCAGGGCGTGCACCAGATTCGTGCCGTATGCTCCAACGACTGGGGCGAGGGCGTGGCCGCCCGTGCGGCAGCCTTTGCCGGTGTCGACCGACCGGCCGACATCTCCGACCTCGCGGCAGAGGTGCAGGGTACCAATAAGGTAAGCCTCACATGGTCGGCTCCGACCATGGGGGCCGAGGGCGGATGGTTTGACCCCGAGCAGGTGTCCTACAATGTCGTCCGCGACGGCGTGACGGTGGCTTCGCGCATCAAGGACACCACCTTCACCGATACACTTCCCGAGACATTCGCCACTTCGGTTTATTCCATCGAAGTATGCTACGGCGGCACCGCGGTGGCCGGCTCCAACGAGGTGAGCGTGGCCACAGGCTCGTATCTCGCCCTGCCCTACAGCAACGACTTCGAGCAGCCCTCCGACTTCCTGCTGATGACCGTCATCGACAACAACGGCGACGGCAACACATGGTTCTTCGACGAGGAGTACAACACCGCCTCATACAACTATTCGCGCACAGCCGGAGCCAACGACTTCCTCTTCCTCCCCTGCATCAAGGGGGAGAAGGGTCATATCTACCGGCTGAAGTTCTTCGCACGCTCGGCGTCGGCCTCGTATCCCGAAAAAATGGCGGTATACGCCGGCAACGCACCCCAAGTGGATGCTCTCACCGAGCAGCTTCTCGACCCCAAGATCGTCTCCAACGCCGGTGAGACCATCACCGTAGAGACTGAGGCGACAGCCGACGGCCCGCTCTATTTCGCCATCCAGTGCGTCAGCGACCCCGACATGAGCCGCCTGTTCGTCGACGATATCACCGTAAGCGATGCCGGACTGCTCGACGCTCCGGCTCCGGCCACAGATCTGACGATCGAACCCTCCGCCACGGGCGCCCTTTCGGCAACCATCACCTTCAATGCTCCCAATGAGACCCTCGGCGGCGAGCCGCTCACCTCGCTCGACCGCCTGGAGCTGCTGCGCAACGGCGAAGTGATCTACACCTTCCCCTCGCCGGTATGCGGCATGCAGTATTCCTACACCGACACCGACGCACCGTTCGGATTCAACGAATACGCGGTCAACGGCGTCACAGGCGGCCTGGGGGGCAATATGGCCACGGCCCGTGCCTTCATCGGCGTGTACTCGCTGCCGTTTGCCATCGGGCCTACCGCCGACGAGTATGACCTCTTCACCATCCCCGGCGGGGAGACCGACCACTCCTGGTACTATGACCAAAGCGAATCGGCCCTGAAGATCATCACCTACTGGTCGGCCGGCACCGACGCCTGGATCTTCACTCCCGGCATAGAGCTCGACGAAGATTATCTCGTGGACCTCACCTTCGACTGCCGCGCAGGGCTGGCATCGTGCACCGAGAAACTGGAGGTGACCATCGGCTCCGCGCCGGTGCGCGAGCTGCAGAGTTCGCTCGGCGAATTTACCTTCAACAACACCGAGTACACCACCCGCCATCTCACCTTCGAGGTGATGAAGGCCGATCCCGCCAAACAGTTTATCGGCTTCCACTGCACCAGCGATCCGGGTCAGATGATGGCCCTGGTGCGCAATATCCGCCTCACCCGCGGCGCCCGCATGACGGCTCCCGGCTATCCGGCCGGAGTGGAGGTGCGCGGCGTCAATTCGAGTGAACTTAAAGCCGAGGTGAGCTTCACCCTGCCTACGCTCACTCTGGGCGGCGAGAAGCTCACAGGTAATCTTTCGGCCAATATCTACAATGAAGAAGGCACACAGTGCGGCAGCGTCAGCAATCTGGCACCCGGGGCAAAGGTCACTGTGACCGTCCCCGCTGCGGTCAACGGCATCAATGAATACTCCGTGGCTGCCGTCAATGCCTCCGGCGAGGGTGGCCGCTCGCTCGGCGCAGGCTGGGTAGGCGTAGATGTGCCGGGCAACATCCCCATGCTCGACATCACACCGTCGTTTGACAATCTCAAGGCCGAGCTCGAGTGGGAGGCACCGGAATTCTCGCTCCACGGCGGATTCATGGACACTTCGGCTCTGCGCTACAACATCTATCAGCTCATCGACAACTCGCTCTACCTCCTGGAGACCACCACCTACTGCCAGGCCACGGTCACCCCGCAGGGTGGCGACGTGCAGGACTTCTTCACGTTCTACGTGACAGCCGTCACCGATGCCGGCGAGAGCACAGCCGTGAGCAACGGAGTGGTACTCGGTCCTCCCTACCTGCTCCCCATGACCGAGACCGCCTCCAACAAGGTGATTACGGCTCTGCCATGGATCGCCGGCTCGCTCGAGGGCGATGTCAACTGGGGCGTGGCCGACTACATCGGCTCGCTCGACCTGGCGGCAGCCGACGGCGGCATGTTTGTCTGCTCGGCGGCGCTGCCCGACCGCAATCCCGGTGTGGCCCGCATGCAGCTGCCCAAACTCTGCTTCGACGGCCTCAATGCGCCCACCCTCACCTTCCGCATGTACCACTACGCCGCCACGGGAGCCGAGCTCCACGTGCAGGTGACCACCGACGAGGTGGAATATACCGATGTGTTCTCCACCACCACCAACGCTAAGGCCGAAGGTTGGACGGAATACTCCGTGAACCTCGCACAGTTTGCCGACGCCCACTGGGTGGCCATCGTCTTCGACGGCCAGCTGGCCAACGGCGCCTCCTACATCATCGTCGACGACATCGAGGTGGCCAACCGCTCGGAGCGCGACCTGATGGTGGCCCGCGTGGGCGGCCGCACCACAGTGGCAGCCGGCGAGGAGCAGACCTACACCGTGGATGTGCGCAATGCCGGCAAGACCGCCCTTGCCTTCGACCTGGAGATGCGCGTCAACGGCGAGCGCCACCTCCTCGCGGCTCACGATGAGGAGATCCCGGCGGGCACCACCGCCACGGTGCCTCTCACCTTCACCGCCAAGCCCGAGCATATCGGCGCTCCGCTGGAGGTGGAGATCGAGATCCTGCCCCGCGACTGGACCGATGAAATACCCTCCAACAACGTGGCCCGCTTCTCGCTCACGGCTGTGCAGCCCGAACTGCCCGTGGTCACCGACCTGAAGGCCGCGCGCAACGAAGCCGGCGAGGTGAACCTCAGCTGGTCGGCCCCCTCGCTCGTGCCGGATGCTTTCACCGACAACTTTACTGACTACGAATCGTTCGCCTACGAGAATATCGGCGACTACATCACCGTGGACCTTGACGAACTGATCCCCTGCGGCATCAGCGGCGTCAAATTCCCCAACATGGGCACTCCGATGGCGTTCCAGATCTGGGAGCCGAAGGCCGAGGGCGTGGATGTGGATGCCGAAATCTGGCAGCCTCACACCGGCAACAAGTGCCTCATAGCCTGGACGGCCCTTTCGAGCTATGTGGAGCCCTTCAACGACGACTGGTTCATCTCGCCCGAGCTTTACGCCGCGGCAGATGCACCGCAGACCATCAGTTTCTTTGTTCGTCGTCCCGTGGGCACCTACGGCGCCGAGAATTATGAGATACTCTACTCGATGAGCGGCACCGACATCGCCGACTTCACCCTGCTGAAGGCCGAGACGGTAAGCAACGGCTCGTGGAACGAGCGCTCGTACACCCTCCCCGCCGGTGCACGCCATTTCGCCATCCGCTACACCAGCCGCAACAAGTTTGCCCTCCTTTTCGACGACCTCACCTACATCCCGGCCTCGGAAAACGGCGACCTCACCATCAACGGCTTTAGCCTCTACCGCAACGGCGCCAAGATAGCCGATGCCGATGCTTCGGCCCGCAGCTACACCGACGCCGGCGCAGCCGACGGCACCCGCTACAATGTGACCGTGGCCTACGACCGCGGCACGAGCATCCTCTCCAACACCGCGCAGATCGGTGCGTCGGGCATAGAGGGTGTCAGCGCCGCCGGCGCTCTGCGCGTCAGCGGTCACGCCGGATATATCCTCGTGGAGGGCGCTGAGGGCGCCGGA
>CAJLLX010000074.1 GCA_905207535.1 uncultured Muribaculaceae bacterium
TCACCCTGAGCGACACCGAGCTGCGCGGCACCTCGCGCTTCATGTCGATGGCCGGAGCCTTCACCGCCCTTGGCGGCGACCTGAGCACCCTCACGCAGAACCCCGCCGGCATCGGCGTGTACCGCGGCAGCGACGTGGCGCTCACGCTCGACCTCAGCTTCCTCTCCAACAAGAGCAGCAACATCCCCGGGGGCGCCACGATGAACAATACCCACTTCGATGCCAACACCATCGGATATGTGGGCACGATGAATTTCGGTAGCAATTCCGTGATGTCGACCTTCTCGTGGGGTGTGAGCTACAACCGCCTCAAATCGTTCACCCGCAACTATCGCGGATCGGGGATACCCCTTCAGACCTCGATGAGCAACTACATAGCCCTGATGTCCGACGGCATCGATCCCGAGAATATGATCAGTAAAAGCGGTTACGATCCCTATCAGGACTCGCAGATCAACTGGATGAACATCCTGGCCTTCAACGGCGCCATCACCACCCCTACCATCGTGACCGACAATGCCGGCAAGGTGACCGACATCTACTACGACGGCCTCTTCCAGTATGACGTGCCCGCCCAGGACGGCAATCCCGCCATACCGGCCACCACAGGCACAGCCGGATTTAATGTGCGCGAGCGCGGCTACGCCGACGAATACAACATAGCTTTCGGCGGCAATATGGCCAACGTGGTGCAATGGGGCGTGGACCTCGGCATCACCGACCTCACCCACGAGCAGTGGACCTCCTACGACGAGGCTCTGCAGGGCGCCAACATCCGCGCCGGCAACGAGTATTACGACGTGATAGAGGAGGGCGACTGCGACTGGCAGATCGATAACTGGAAGAAGACCACCGGCACGGGATTCAACCTGAAGTTCGGCCTAATCCTCAAGCCCGTGCAGGAGCTGCGCATCGGCGTGGCTGTGCACACCCCCACATGGTACTCGATGACCACCAGCTATAATGCCAACCTCACCTACGGCGGCAGCAACAGAGTTCAGCGCGACCGCGGCACCAACACCGCCGTCTACGACTGGAATCTGCGCACACCGTGGAAACTGATGTTTGGCTTAGCCGGTGTGATCGGAGGGCGCGGCATCATAAGCGCCGATTATGAATATTCGGCCTACGACAAGATGCACACCTCCGACAGCTACGGCGACTTTGACGACTACAACGACGACATCGCCACCTATTTCCGTGCCACCAACACTCTGCGACTCGGCGCTGAGTTCAGGGTCACCCCTCAGTTTAGTCTGCGCCTGGGCTACTCTTACGCCTCGAGCAACGTCAAGAACGACGCCGCCGACAACAATCTGGAGATCTACACCTCGGGCACCAACCTCGGCTACACCTTCAATCAGTCGAGCAACTATGTGACCGCCGGCCTCGGCTACCGCACTGGAGGTTTCTACGTGGATCTGGCCTACGTCAACCGTCAGCGCACCAGCACCTACCACTGCTTCACCCCCTTCCAGGATTACGACGGCCTCTGGACGCTGGCACCGCAGGCCAAGATCAAGGAGAACGCCAACCAGCTTGCCCTGACCGTAGGATATAAATTCTGATGGGAAAGAAAGCAGGCTCAAGCAAGCGCAACGACGCCCGTACGCCCCTCAGCGTCGCCGAGCGGATGGAGGGGATGGTGATACGCAACACCGGCAGCAGCTACATGGTGCTCGTATCGCCCGACGCTCCCGACACACCGGCTGAAGATATCACCACCACAGTACCCTCGCCCGAGGGCGCTGTGGTGGAATGTCATATAAAAGGCAAATTCCGCCTGAAGGGGATCCGCACCACCAATCCCGTGGCGGTGGGCGACCGTGTGACCATAATGCGCAACCCCGACGGCACCGCCTACATCACCGCCATAGCTCCGAGGCGCAACTATATCATACGCCGCGCCTCCAACCTCTCGAAAGAGGCCAGCATTCTGGCCGCCAACATCGATCAGGCATGCCTGGTGGCCACGCTCGCCCACCCCGTGACCTCCACCACCTTCATCGACCGCTTCCTCGCCACCGCCGAGGCCTATCGCGTCACCGCCATCCTGGTCATCAACAAGACCGACCTGCTGACCGACGACCCCGAGAGCCGCGAACTGCTTGACGCCGTGGCATATCTCTACCGCTCCATCGGCTACAAGGTGCTGGAAGTATCGGCCGAGACCGGCGCCGGCATCGAAGAGTTGCGCCGGGCCCTCGAAGGGAAGATTACCCTGATGTCGGGCAACTCGGGCGTAGGCAAATCCACGCTTATCAACCGCCTCATCCCCGGGCTGGAGCTGCGCACCGCCGAGATATCCGACATGCACGACACCGGCATGCACACCACCACATTTTCGGAGATGTTTCCTCTGCCCGGCGAGCATGGGGGATGGATCATCGACACCCCGGGAGTGCGCGGGTTCGGCACCATAGAGTTTGACCAGTATGAGGTGTCGCATTTCTTCCCGGAGATATTCAAGCTGTCGAAGGAGTGCCGCTACGGCAACTGCACCCACACCCACGAGCCCGCCTGCGCCGTGCTCAAGGCGCTGGAGGAAGGGCGGATAGCCATGTCGCGCTACAGCTCGTATCTGAGCATCCTCGCGGATGCCAACCCCGACAAATACCGCGCACCGGTATAGGCAAGATAGGCCCAATAGGCCCAATAGGGCCAATAGGCGGCAACTGTGGGACAATTTGGGAGGTTAGTCCATGAATTGGGAGGAGAAGATGCTGTCGACTTTCTGATTGATGAGGATGTCGAGGAGGTCTACCTCCACTGCGGCGGGGGGAGCGGCGCTATTTTTGCCTCCGGAGGGGGCAGCAGGGGCGGATGAGGAGGACTGGTGGGCGGAAGAAGAGGGCTGGGAGGCGGATTTCTGCGATTTTTTCTGCGATTTGTCGCGAGCGGAGCTCTTTTTGGTGGCTTTGCTGCGGCCATGCACGTCGGCCCAGGCCAGTGGGGCGGCATCCACGCGGCCGGCGCCCTTGAAGCGCTTGGCCCAGTAGCCCGAATTGATGGGGCTGACCATCACGCCTCGGCTCGACGAGGCATGCACCATCTGCCCGTTTCCGATATACATCCCCACATGCGACACACCGCTCCCCGAGCCGAAAAACACCAGGTCGCCCGGCATCTCGCGTCCCCCCTTGAGCGCCGAGCAGTAGGCCCGCTGCTCCGTGGTGGTGCGCGGCAGCTTCACATTGCACACATCGCGGTAGATGCTCATCACCATCCCCGAGCAATCGGTGCCCGAGCGGCTCTCGCCGCCAAAACGGTAGGCGGTACCGATCCATTTCATAGCCTCCTGCACCAGCGCACGCGCCATCGGGTCGGGAATTTCGGAAATCTCCTTGTCGGAGGGTTTTCCGCCCGAGGGGCCTCCTCCGGCCCACTCCTTCCCCTCCGGAGTGGCCACGACGCTCTTCTTGCTGCGGCATCCCGGCAAGAGCAGCAGCAAGCAGCATAGCAATGTGATAAACGAAAAGCGTCGCATATCTGCAAATTTAGACAAATCCGCACAATATCCTCTATTTATAAAAGTTAAAAAAATATCGGGAGGGGTGTAACTATCTCACGGCGCGGTGCGTCTAACGAATTGTCGGCCGTGGAGAGCCCGCGGCGACACAAATCACATTAATATATATCACATAGACACATACCAAACTAAGGCATATGAATATCATAGAGGCAAAGAATATCACTAAACAATATACAGGGCACACGGCGCTCGACGATGTGAGCGTGAGCATCCCAGAGGGGTCGATCTACGGGCTGTTAGGGCCCAACGGCGCCGGAAAGACCACCCTGATCCGCATCATCAACCACATCACCGCTCCCGACAAGGGTGAGGTGATCTTCGACGGCCACCGGCTTTGCGAGGACGATGTGGTGAACATCGGCTACCTGCCCGAGGAGCGCGGCCTGTACAAAAAGATGAAAGTGGGCGACCAGGCGATGTTTTTCGCCAAGCTCAAGGGCCTGAGCAGCCGCGACGCCGAGCGCCAGCTCAAGGCATGGTTTGAAAAATTCGGCATCATGGACTGGTGGGGCAAGAAGGTGGAGGAGCTGTCGAAAGGTATGGCCCAGAAGGTGCAGTTTATCGTCACAGTGCTCCACCGCCCCAAACTGCTCATCTTCGACGAGCCGTTTTCAGGTTTCGACCCCATCAACGCCGACCTGCTCAAGCGCGAGATCCTCGCCCTGCGCGACGAGGGCGCCACAGTGATCTTCTCCACCCACAACATGGAGAGCGTGGAGGCGCTGTGCGACAATTTCACCCTTATCAACCGCTCGCACAACATCCTCTCGGGCAATGTGGCCGAGATCCGCGCCAAGATGGGCGCCGACCGCTACAAGCTCTCCTTCCAGGGCGATGCGGCCCGGCTGACCGAAGCGCTGGGCGACATGGTGGTGCGCAGCAACATCTCCGCCCCGCGCGACACCCCGCAGGGACCCACCATCGACGCCATCCTCAAGCTGCAGCCCGGCACACCGATGCGCTCGTTCATCGCCAAGGTCAACGACGCCGTGGATCTGGTGACCTTCGACC
This sequence comes from uncultured Muribaculaceae bacterium, assembly GCA_905207535.1. Classification (GTDB taxonomy): domain Bacteria; phylum Bacteroidota; class Bacteroidia; order Bacteroidales; family Muribaculaceae; genus UBA7173. The sequence goes on from CAJLLX010000074.1 coordinate 4,544, forward strand.
GCGCTCTCCCGTCGATGAACGATATCTTCATCCGCACCGTGGAGCAGGCCAACGCCGCCGACGATGTGGCACGAGCCATGCGCGCTCAGTAAACGCCTGACAGACAACAAAAAAAAGAATCCAATCATTTCCCAGAGACAATGCGCAACAATATAGGAATAATCATCGGCCGCGAGTTTCGCGAGCGCGTGGCCAAAAAAAGTTTCATCATCACCACGCTGCTGATGCCGGTGCTGATGCTGCTCTTCATGGTGGCTCCCGCCGCCATCATAGCCCTCTCCACCCCGTCGGAAAAGCACCTTGCGGTAGTAGACGAGAGCGGCATCATCTTCGCTCCGCTGAAAACCGAGACCGACAAGGTAGACTATCTGGAGGTGACCGACTTCAAGCAGCCGCTCGACTCGGCCATAGCGTCGGCCGACTACGACGGCGTGCTCTACATAGGGCCCGACGTGGTGGAGAATCCGCGCAACGCCACGCTTTATCTCCACGACGCCAGCGGCCTGGAGATAGAGTCGCTCATCAACTCGGTGCTGAAAGAGACCATCGAGGACCAGCGCCTGAAAGCCTACAACATAGAGAATCTCTCCGAGATCATGGCTGAGGTGACGGTAGACACCAACGTGAGCACCATCCGCATCGACGAGAGCGGCGAGGAGGAGAGCACTTCATCGATGATGTCGATGGGAGTGGGTATGGTGATGACCTTCATCCTCTACATGTTCCTGCTCATGTACGGGCAGATGGTGATGACCTCGATCATCGAGGAGAAAAACAACCGCGTGCTCGAGCTGGTGGTGTCGTCGGTGAAGCCGGTGCAGCTGATGATGGGTAAAATCATCGGCGTAGGGCTTGTGGCCGTGGTGCAGGTGGCGATCTGGGGCGTGCTGCTGTGCCTCATGTCGGGCCTGCTGCTGCCGGCACTGATCCCCGACTCGCTCATGGCTCAGATGAACGCCATGAATGCCGGCGCCATGCCCGACGGCCTCGGAGGGGAGGACGCCGAGATGCTGCAGGCGCTGGGGATGCTGACCTCAGTGAGCTACATCGCCACGATCTTCGGCTACATGCTGCTCTTCCTGGTGGGGGGCTTCCTGCTGTATGCGTCGATTTTCGCCGCCATAGGGTCGGCGGTAGACAATGTGCAGGACGCATCGCAGCTGCAGACCTTCGCCATCCTCCCCATCATGATAGCGCTGATATTCTCGGTGAGCATCGCCGCCGACCCCAACAGTCAGGCCGCCTTCTGGCTGTCGATGATACCGCTGACCTCGCCGATGGTGATGCTGGCTCGCATCCCCTTCGGCATCCCCTCGTGGGAGATATGGGTATCGGCCGTGGTGCTCTACGCCTCGTTTGTGGGGATGGCCTGGGTAGCAGCCAAGATCTACCGCGTGGGCATCTTCATGTACGGCAAGAAGCCCTCGATCAAAGACCTCGCCCGCTGGGCCCGCTACAAATGATGTAAACACTATTTAACCATGTGGCCCTTTGCGCTCTTGCAGGGCGCGGGCACGACACAATGCCATCTTTTTGGCCGCCAACGGCGCATTTCAGGCGTCGGGCGGAGCAAAAAGATGGCATTGTGGCATGATGTGAGTGGCAATATGCTTTTAAACATAAAATTTTTCCTTACAAATCGTGCACACAATTCCATTTAAATTTTTTATTTTTGCCTTTGACAATGCAGCCCGACTGCAAATCAGCGAGGAAGCCAACCTCGAAATATCATTTGTTAACTGACAACTAATCACATACCTTAATACAGCTATGGATGTAAATAATATCATGAACGCCCTCGAGGCTAAGCACCCGGGCGAAAAAGAGTATCTGCAGGCAGTACGCGAAGTGCTTCTGTCGGTAGGCGACGTCTACAACCGCCATCCCGAATTCGAGCGCAACAAGATCATCGAGCGCATGGTGGAGCCGGACCGTATCTTCACCTTCCGTGTGACCTGGATCGACGACAAAGGCGAGGTGCAGAACAACCTCGGCTACCGCGTGCAGTTTAACAACGCTATCGGCCCGTACAAGGGCGGTATCCGTTTCCACGCATCGGTGAACCTCAGCATCCTGAAATTCCTCGGCTTCGAGCAGACCTTCAAAAACGCGCTTACCACCCTGCCGATGGGCGGCGCCAAGGGCGGCTCGGACTTCTCTCCGCGCGGCAAGAGCGACCGTGAGATCATGCGCTTCTGCCAGGCATTCATCCTGGAGCTGTGGAAGAATCTGGGCCCCGACCGCGACGTGCCCGCCGGCGATATCGGCGTAGGCGGCCGCGAGGTAGGCTACATGTTCGGCATGTACAAGAAGCTGATGAACGAGCACACCGGCACCTTCACCGGCAAGGGCTTTGAGTTTGGCGGCTCGCGTCTGCGTCCCGAGGCTACCGGTTTCGGTGCCCTCTACTTCGTGCAGAACATGCTGGCACGCATCAACGACGACATCAAGGGTAAGACAGTGGCCATCTCGGGCTTCGGCAACGTGGCCTGGGGCGCTACTATCAAGGCCAACGAGCTGGGCGCCAAGGTGGTGACCATCTCGGGCCCCGACGGCTATATCTACGATCCCGACGGCGTATCGGGCGAGAAGATCAACTATATGCTTGAGCTCCGCGCATCGGGCGACGACATCGTGGCTCCGTATGCCAAGAAGTTCCCCGGCTCCACATTCTTCCCCGGCAAGAAGCCCTGGGAGCAGAAAGTGGACATCGCACTCCCCTGCGCTACTCAGAACGAGGTGAACGGCGACGACGCCCGTCAGCTCGTGGCCAACGGAGTGAAGCTCGTAGCCGAGGTATCTAACATGGGTTGCACCCCCGAGGCTATCGACACCTTCATCGCCAACAAGATCAACTATGCTCCGGGCAAGGCTGTGAACGCCGGCGGCGTGGCTTGCTCCGGCCTGGAAATGACCCAGGATGCCGAGCACCTGCAGTGGAGCGCCGAGGAGGTTGATGCCAAGCTGCATCAGATCATGGCCTCGATCCACGAGCAGTGCGTGGCTTACGGCATGGAACCCGACAGCTACCTCAACTATATGAAGGGTGCGAATATCGCAGGGTTCATGAAGGTGGCACAGGCCATGATGGGTCAGGGCGTTCTATAGTCCTTTTGTCGGGCGCGTGATACGATTGGACAACGGACTACTTTGAATGTAATGTAATACGTAGAGAATAATTAAGGGCGGAAGCCGCGATCCCCGGAGAAGGGAACGCGGCTTCTGTTTTTTCGTTTGTCTGCTATCGGAAAAATGTGTATCTTTGTGACCGAAACGAGTGTAATGGACAAGTAAGTGCTCAGATGAGAGACGAGAAGGTGCTCTTATGAAGGACGACAAAGTGCTCAATCCGGCCCGCGCGGCGCTGTCGCAGTATCTCAAAGAGAAAAAGATGAGACGCACGCCCGAGCGGTTTGCCATCCTGGAGAAGGTGTTTTCCACGGATGCGCACTTCTATGTGGATGTGCTTCACGAGGCTATGGAGCTGGAAGGGTATCATGTGAGTCTCTCTACGGTCTACGCCACAGTGCAACTGCTAATCGACGCGGGGCTGGTGCGCCGCCATCAGTTTCCCAATCAGCCGGCTCAGTACGAGCGCGTGCTGCAGGGGGTGACGGAGAATCATCACCACTTGGTGTGCACCTCATGCGGGCGCGTGAAGGCGGTGAAGGACCCCGAGCTGGCCGACCGTATCAGCTCGCTGCGCTACCCGACGTTTCGCACCGAATTTTTCTCTCTCTATGTCTACGGCCTCTGCTCGCGCTGCCAGAAACGGCTGCGCAAAGAGAAAGCGGCCATCCGTCAGCAACAACAAGAAACAAACATACAACGAACGAACAAGCGAACCTTAAAAGAAAAATGAAAGTTGACGTTTTGCTCGGCCTCCAGTGGGGCGACGAAGGGAAAGGTAAAGTGGTTGACGTACTTACGCCTCGCTACGACGTGGTAGCACGCTTTCAGGGCGGCCCCAATGCGGGTCACACCCTGGAGTTTGACGGCAAGAAGTATGTGCTACGCTCCATCCCCTCGGGAGTGTTCCAGAACGAAAAGACCAACCTTATCGGCAATGGCGTGGTGCTCGACCCGGTGCTCTTCCAGGAGGAAGCCGAGGCCCTGTGCCGGAACGGCGTAGACCTTAAGCGCACGCTCAAACTCTCGAAAAAAGCACATCTCATCCTCCCCACCCACCGTCTGCTCGACGCTGCCAGCGAGGCCGCCAAGGGAGCCGGCAAGATCGGCACCACCGGCAAGGGTATCGGCCCGACCTACACCGACAAGGTGGCGCGCAACGGTGTGCGCCTGGGCGACATCTTCGAGGGATTCGATGAGAAATACGCCGCAGCCCGCGAGCGCCATCTCACGCGCCTGGCAGCCCTCGGCGCCACTCCCGATGCCGAGAAGCTGGCAGCCCTGGAGGAGCGCTGGATGCAGGCTATCGACTATCTGCGCCAGTACGACATAGTAGACGGCGAATATCTGATCAACGAGGCTCTGGCCGACGGGCAGTCGGTGCTCTGCGAAGGTGCCCAGGGCACGATGCTCGACGTGGATTTCGGCTCCTATCCCTTCGTGACCTCGTCGAACACCGTCACCGCCGGTGCCTGCACCGGTCTGGGCGTGGCTCCCAACAAGATTGGCGACGTCTTCGGCATCTTCAAGGCCTACTGCACCCGCGTGGGCAGCGGCCCCTTCCCCACGGAGCTTTTCGACGAGACCGGCAAGCGCATCCGCGACCTCGGCCACGAATATGGCGCCGTGACAGGGCGTGAGCGCCGCTGCGGCTGGATTGACCTCGTGGCCCTGCGCTACGCCATCATGATCAACGGCGTGACCAAACTGATCATGATGAAGAGCGACGTGCTCGACGGCTTCCCCACCATCAAGGCCTGCACCGCCTACCGCATCGACGGCAAGGAGACCGGCCGCTTCCCCTTCAGCATCGACGGCGATAGAGTGGAGCCGGTATACACCGAGCTGCCCGGCTGGCAGACCCCGATGTCGCAGATGACCTCCGAGGATCAGTTCCCGAAGGAATTTAAGGACTACATCGCCTTCCTAGAGCGCGAGCTGGCTACCCCCATCGCCATCGTGAGCGTGGGCCCCGACCGCAAGCAGACCATCGAGCGCTGACGCCTCAGAGCCGCGAAACACAACGATAAAAAGAGGCTGTGCCACATGTGAAGTGACCCCAAAAAGTTGGACAGGTTAAACATTATCCTGTTATAGAAAGAGT